>DASYIY010000104.1:0-55684 GCA_035997045.1 Solirubrobacterales bacterium
CTCGGCGACGACGATGCCGATCGTCGTCCTCACCTCGAACAACTCGCGCGAGTTGACCGAGGCGCTGAAGCGTCGCTGCCTCTACCTCTGGCTCGACTACCCCGACCTCGAGCGGGAGATGGAGATCGTCCGCCTGCACACGCCGGACCTTTCCGAGGCGCTGACCCAGCGACTGGTCGAGGTGGTGCGGATGGTGCGCGCGCTCGACCTGAAGAAGCCGCCCTCGATCGCCGAGACGATCGACTGGGCGCGGACGTTGCTCTTGATGGGCGCGGAGGACATCGACCGCGAGACCTTCGAGCAGTCGATGTCGATCATCGTCAAGCACCGCACCGACATCGATCTGGTCGCGGAGCGGGTCGGGGTGAAGCTTGCCGACGCCGTACGGCCCCAAGGCTGAGGCCGGCCCGCCGGGGCTGGCGGCGAAGCTGCTCGGCTTCTGCGAGGAGCTGCGCAACGAGGGCGTCGCCGTCGGCACCTCGGAGATCCTCGACGCCTTCGCCGCCCTCGAACAGGTGCCCTGGACCTCGCAGAACGACTTCCGCGAGGCGCTGGCGGCGACGATCGCCAAGTCGCAGGAGGACCGGCGCCTCTTCGAACTGCTCTTCGAGCGTTGGTTCTTCCGCGCCGCCGAGGCGGAGGCGATCGAGCGCGGCATCGACGAGACGGCGCAGCGCCAAGAGGGCGGCGAGCGGCTCGACATCGACGAGCTGCGCGAGCAGGTACGCCAGGCGATCATCGAGGGGGACGAGGACGAGATGCGCGACCTGGCGCGGCTGGCGATCGCCGCCTTCGGCCGCCAGGGCGAGGGCTCCGGCGTGGTCGGCGTCGACGTGCAGCGGATCCGCCGCACGCTGGGCCTCGCGGCCGGCACCCAGGCCCCGGCCGAGGACGGTGCCGCCGAGCAGGTGCCGATCGACCGTGACCAGCTCAACCGCTTCGAGCGCCACCTGCGCCGCGAGCTCGAGCGCGACCTGATCGAGCGCACCTCGACCCTGCCCCCGTCCCGTCCCCTGGCCGAGCTCGACCGCGCCCTGCCGACCAACCCGACCCAGGACCTCGCCGCCGTGCACCGCGCCGTCTCGCAGATGAAGCGGCGCCTGGCGACCCTCGGGCACGAGCAGCGCGGACGGCGCCAGGGGCGGAGCATCGACGTGCGGCGGACGATGCGCGCCTCGCTGGAGACCGGCGGCGTGCCGATGCATCTGCGCTACCGGCCCAAGCGCCCGCGCCGCCCCGAGATCTACGTCCTCTGCGACGTCTCGACCTCGGTCACCTCGGCCAGCGTCTTCTTCCTCTCGGTCCTGCACGCCCTGCACGACTCCTTCCGCAAGCTGCGCAGCTTCGTCTTCATCGAGCGCATCTCCGAGGTCACCGACGTCTTCGAGCACGAGCGCGACTTCCGCGTCATCGCCCAGAAAATCTCCAGTGAGGGCGGCGTCGCGGACGTCTCCGGCTACACCGACTACGGCCGCGTCTGGCTCGAGTTCCTCGGCCAGATCTCCGACGAACTCGACCCGCGCTCGACCGTGATTGTGCTCGGCGACGCCCGCACCAACGGCCGCGAGCCCCACGCCGACGTCTTCGCCCAGATCTCCGAGCGGGCCGGCCGCCTCTTCTGGCTCAACCCCGAGCCAAAGCTCTACTGGAATTACGGCGACTCGGTGATGGCCGCCTACGAGCGTTACTGCGACGGCGCCTTCGAGTGCTGGACCACCCGCCACCTGGAGAACTTCGTCAACGTGGTGGCGGGCGGCGTGCCGGCCGCCGACTGACCCGGTTCGGCATCGCGCTGCCGGTAGAGCTGGAAACAATGTCCAGTCGACCTCGAGCAGAGGGAAAAGGCCCCACTGCCGAGTCGGGTTTCGTTGCCTACGGAACCCTCGGCGGGCTGGTGGCCCTGCTGGTCTGGTTCTGGATCAGCAACCTGGCGATCCTCTTCGGTCACCAACTCAACGCCGAGCGCGAGCGCAGCGCCAAGATTGAAGAAGGAATGTCCCCCGGCGGCTAGTACTCATCTGCACAACCGCCAAAGGGGAGAGAAATGCCGCCGTCCTACCCAGTTTCCTTTTCAGTCGACTACCCGGAGCGCAAGCTCAACCGGTTGTCGAGCTTTTTCCGCATCTTCGCCGTGATCCCGATCGCGATCGTCGCCGGCCTGTTGCCCGGCGCCGAACTTGCCGGCAACGCGGAGGCGGGCGGTGCCGGCTTCAGCGGCGCGGTGGCGGGTGCCAGCCTCGTTGTCCTGCCGCTTGTCCTGATGCTCCTCTTCAGGAAGAAGTACCCGCGCTGGTGGTACGACTGGAACCTCGAACTGATGCGCTTCGGCAACCGGATCGGCGTCTACGTCGCCCTGATGGACGACGAATACCCTTCGACCGACGAGCAGCAGGCGGTCCACCTCGACTTCGCCTACCCCGACGCCGAGCGGCTCGAGCGTGGCCTGCCGCTGGTCAAGTGGCTGCTGGCGATCCCCCACTACATCGTGCTCTTCTTTCTCTACATCGGCGTCTTCTTCGCCGTGATCGGGGCCTGGTTCTGGATCCTCTTCACCGCCCGCTACCCGCGCGGGATCTTCAAATTCGTCGAAGGCACGCTGCGCTGGCACAACCGCGTGGTCGCCTACGCCCTCGTGCTGGTCACCGACAACTACCCGCCCTTCCGGCTCTCGGCATAAAGCGCTGTCTCTCCTCCGCTCCCGCGTCCGGGGACAGCTAGCGGGCGGCCCAAGCGTCGGGGGAGGCGGCCAGGGCCTCCACCTCGCTGGGCAGCTGGCCGCTGACGAGGTCGGCCAGGGTGACGTGCTCGAGCACCGTGCGGAGGCTGGCGCGAACGGCGATCCAGACTTCCTGCAGGTGCTCGGCATTGCCGCGGTACTCGATCGACTCCGGCGGAGCCGACTGGACGTTGGCGATCGGCCCCTCGACCGCACGAACGATGTCGGCGATCGTCACCTCCTCGGAAGGACGCGCCAGCCAGTAGCCGCCCTTGGCGCCGCGGCGGGCGCGAACGATGCCGGCGTGCTTAAGCTCCAGCAGGATGTGCTCGAGGAACTGCAGCGGAATGTCCTGAGACTCCGCGAGCCTCTCGCCCTTGATCGGACCCTCATCGGCCGCGGCGAGCTCCGCCGCGGCGCGAACGGCATAGTCGGCCTTCGCTGAGACGCGCATAGATCAGTTAGTTAATCAACTAGCTCGCCGATTCAAGGGCGAGAGCGGCAGCTTCGCGTTGACGGCGGCGGTGCAACCAGCGGGGCGCGGCCAATATCGACCCCAGTCCCACCGCTGCAACAGCCGCTGCAATCGGCCAGACGTTGGGGTCGCCCTTCTGGATCGTGACGATTCCGGAGCCGACCAGAACCAGGCCGAGCGCGGTGCGGATGAAGCCCTGTGGGGCCCGGTCGGAGAGCGCAGCGCCGATAACCACTCCAGGAATCGAGCCGATCAGGATGTTGGCCGCGAGGACGAAGTCGACGTTGCCGCCGATCCAGTGGGCGATGCCGGCGGCCCAGAGCAGGATCGCGGCGTGGAAGACGTCGGTCCCGACCACCTTCTTCGGCGCCAGCCGGTAGACGGCGATCAGCAGGATCGCGATCACCGTTCCCGAGCCTGCCGAAGTGATCCCGATCACGAAGCCGGTGGTGGCGCCGATCAGCACCGCGGCGACCTTGTGGCGGCGCTCGACCTCGAAGCGGTCGCGCTCCTCGACCAGGTTGCGCAGGATCAGGGCCCGGGTCAGGGTGATGATCCCGACCATCAGCAGGGTGCCGCCGAGAACCGCGTAGACGAGCGAGTCGAGCCGGTCTTCGCCGATGTGCTTCTCCAGCACCGAGACCAGCGCGACCCCCAGCACGGCAGCGGGAACGCTGCCGAAGGAAAGCCACTTGACCAACTCCATGTTCACCGTCTTCATGCGGAAGTGGCGCCAGCCGCCGACGGTCTTGGTCACCGCGGAGTAGAAGATGTCGGTGCCGATCGCCGTCGTCGGCTGAATTCCGAAGATCAGGATCAGCAGCGGGGTCATCAGGGATCCACCGCCCATGCCGGTCATGCCGACGAGTACGCCGATTCCTAGTCCGAAGACGATGATTGCCGGGTCCATATGAGTGCCGTGCAGGGTGGTTATCGACTTTCCTGACCGTTTTGGTCAGGAGCACGGAGTGCGCCAGGATATCAAGATGCCCACTGCAGAAGCCAGAGATTTCGCCGCGGCGGCGCCATCGCCCGCGTCGGCGGGGGCAGCGTGCGCCTCGATCGCGATCCGCGATCTGGGCCACGCCTACGGCGAGCTGCAGACGATCGAGCGCCTCGACCTCGCGATCCCCGCCCACGGCGTGCTCGGCCTGGTCGGCCCCTCGGGCTGTGGCAAGTCGACCCTGCTCGAGCTGATCGCCGGCCTGCAGGAGCCGTCGCGAGGCGAGGTCGAGGTGGGCGGCGCCAACGACCCAGCAGGCAGGTTGCGGCGCTGTGCCTTCATGCCCCAGCGCGACCTGCTGCTGCCCTGGCTCTCGGCGATCGACAACGCGGCGCTCGCCCTGCGCAACCGCGGCGTGCGCCGTGCGCAGGCGCGGCGCGAGGCGGGGAGCTACTTCGAGCGCTTCGGGCTCAACGGCTTCGAGGACGTCGCGCCCGCCGAGCTTTCCGGCGGGATGCGGCAGCGAGTTGCGTTCCTGCGCACGCTGGTCGCCGACAAACCCGTGCTGGCCCTCGACGAGCCCTTCGCCTCGCTCGATGCGATCACCCGTGCCGAGATGCAGGAGTGGCTGGCGAAGGCGCTGGCGGCGCACCCGCGCACAGTCGTTCTCGTCACCCACGACGTCGAGGAGGCGCTCTACCTCTGCGATCGGGTGGCGGTCCTCTCGGCCCGCCCGGCGCGGGTCGTCGAGGAACTCGCTGCCCCGGTGCCGCGCGCCGCCGACCGCGACGCCGCGGTCACCAGCCCCGAGTTCGTCGTGACCCGCGAACGGGCGATGCGGGCGCTGCGGGACGGTGCGCGGTGAAGCGCTGGATCCTGCCTTCGCTGCTCCTAGCCGCCTTGATAGGGGCCTGGCAAGTGGCGGCAAGCACCGGCGCGATCGCCAATGCCCTTCACATCGAAGGCTACCTCGTCCCTTCTCCGGCCGAAATCGCCGAATCGCTCTGGCAGAGCCGTTCTCTGCTCGCCGAAAATGCTTGGGTCACGCTCAAGGAGGTGCTGATCGGCTTCGGCTGCGCACTCGTCGCGGGGATCGGGTTCGCTGTCGCCATGCATCTTTCCGAGACGCTGCGGCTGACCTTCCACCCACTGGTGGTCGCCTCGCAGACCATCCCGATCGTCGTAATCGCCCCGATCCTGGTCGTCTGGTTCGGCTTCGGGATCGGACCGATCCTGGCGATCATCGGCTTGATCTGCTTCTTCCCGATCACCGTGAACACGCTCGACGGCTTGCGCTCGGTCGACCCTGAGGCGACCAAGATGATGCGCACGCTCGATGCATCGCGGGGCCAGATCCTGCGGCGGGTGGAGGCCCCATCGGCGCTCCCGTACATCTTCAGCGGCGCCAAGATCTCGGTCGCCGTTGCTGTGATCGGTGCCGTCCTCGGCGAGCTGGCCGCTCCCGACTCGGGCCTCGGCGCCCTGATCTTCCGCGACATGAACCAGTTCGAGACCGCCCGAGCCTTCGCCGCCGTCGCCGTGCTCTCCGCGATGGCGATCGCCCTCTTCGCAATTCTTGCCCTCGCAGAGCGCCGCATCGTCACTTGGCGATAGAAAGCAGGGGATGAAGCGCTCCCTCACCCCGGCGGTCGCGCTCGCCGTAGCCATGCTCGCGCTGGCGCTGGGCCTGGCGGCCTGCGGGGAGAAGAGCGAGGACGTGAGCGGCAAGACGCAGCCGCTCAGCCTCACCCTCGACTTCTACCCAAACCCCGACCACGCCGGGATCTACATGGCGCAGAAGCTCGGCTACTTCGAAGAAGCCGGCCTCGACGTCAGCGTCCACACCCCCTCGGACCCGGCTGCGCCGCTCAAGCTGCTCGCCGCAGGGCAAACCGACCTCGCGATCTCCTACGAGCCCGAGGTCCTGCTGGCGAAGGAACAGGGCCTCGACGTGCTCGCCGTCGGCGCCCTCGTCAACCGCCCGCTGACTTCGATGATCTGGCTGAAGAAATCCGGCATCAAGGGGGTGGCGGACCTGCGCGGCAAGACGATCGCCACCGCCGGCATCCCCTACCAGGACGCCTACCTGAAGACGATCCTCGGCCGGGTCCACCTCTCCCCCTCTGACGTGAAGGCGGTCAACGTCGGCTTCGGCCTGCTGCCCGCGCTCGCCGGCGGGCAGGCGCAGGCGATGCTGGGCGGCTTCAGCAACATCGAGGGAGTCGACCTGCGGCTGCGTGGCACCGGTCCGGTCGTCACCCCGGTCGACAAGCTAGGCGTGCCCAGTTACGACGAGCTCATCCTGGTCGCGCAGCGAAAGCGGCTCGAAGAAGACCCGCAGGAGATCCGCCTCTTCCTCGCCGCCCTGGCGCGCGGCACCGCGGCGGCGGCGAAGAACCCGCAGGCAACCGCCAAAGCGCTGCTGGAAGCGAACCCCGACCTCGACCCGAAGCTGACCAAGGCGGAGCTGGCGGCGACCCTGCCGCTGCTCAACCCGCCTCGCGAAGGCCACCCCTATGGCTATATGGACCCCACCCGGTGGAGCGAATTCATCGGCTGGATGCGCGATAACGGGCTGATCTCCTCGCTGCCGCCGGCCGCGAGCCTGCTCAGCAACGACTACCTCCCTGGCGAGATTCCCGAATAGAAGTTTCACCGGCCAAGGGAATACCGAGGGGCAATGAAGCCTCGCAAGAACGCACTCGCGCGGAATCGTCTGGCCCTGGCTTTCAAACGTAGGAAGCTTGTCAGTAGGGTCTGCCGCGTAACCGTCGAATTCAGGAGCGGTTTCGCCCCAGACCGGTCCGCTCCAAGAAAGCCGAGATATGGTCGTCGATCCCGCCACAGGCCTCGTCGCACTTAAGACTGCAACAACGATGTACCGACTCGCCGAGGATGAGAAAATTCTTGCGCGGCTCGCGACCTTTTTCAAGAGTAAGGACACCATCATCGTTCTCGGATCGACGGGCTCGGGGAAGACAAATCTCCTCGAGTCCTTGGGTGCCGCCGCAGCGTTGGTCGATCCGATCCCGTCGATCACCCGCACGCAAACGCCCGAGCGGCGCAAAGTAATCGTCAACGAGCGTCCCTTTACGATCATCGACACCCCTGGACAAGCGGCGCACGCAGCGCAACGACAGGAGTTGTACCGCGAGGGATTGGCGAATCCCCCCGTGCGGATGATCAACGTTGTGAGCTATGGCTATCACGAGTATGCGACGGGCAGCAAAGAGGCGCTCAATGGACAAGGCAGTCCCAGCGATGCTTGGCTTGAGCGTCATCGAGCAAACGAGCTGACTGCCATGCGTGAGTGGCTGCCTTTGCTGGGGGACCGGGAGACAACGAGCTGGATCCTCACCGCAGTCACTAAGGCTGACCTCTGGTGGAGCGAGCATGATGCGGTAGTCGACTACTACGAAAATGGGCCATACGCAGAAGAGCTAACACGCCAAGATCCAGGCTTGAAGCACAGCGTTCTCCCCTATTCATCCGTATTCCATCGCTTCTATGGAGAGGCGCCACTTTCCGGAATGTTCGACGATGAGGATCGGCTACAAACCACGACCCACTTCCTGCAGCAGCTAGCCACACTGGGATGACTAGATTGACTCCGGGAGAAGGGCCACATGAGGCGGGTGGAGCGTTCTCGATGTCGGGCAGCTCCGAGTCCGTCACTAGATCGATACGTGAGCTAGGACGCATTACTCAGCAGCTGCGCATTGTCGGGACGGCGATCCTCGTAGTCACCCTTATCAACTTTGGGATTCTGCTCTGGATAGTCGCTCAAGCGGCTCGGCCGGCATACGCCGAAGCCCAAAATCTAAATTCATTGCCAAACATCATTTTCGCGATGGCCACCATCGTGGCCCTGGGAATATTCGAAACGCTACGCAAGCGTGGCAACGCGATCTTCCAAGAGGTCAGCGACGAGCTTCAATGGCATCTGGGTCGGACGAGGGACCTAGATCGACCGGAGGAACGGCCGTTCCTCGATGCCCGCGTGGCTCTACGAACGTTCTCTGCTGCCTCCGAGCTCCCGCTGGTCCCTGGCCGATTCAGCGCTGCGGTCTACGCGGCCTTGAGCCTTTGTATTGCAGTCGGCTCCGTAGTCGTCCGCTAGCGCCTCGCCACTGCTCTGGCGAAAGTCAATATGCAATGGCCAACCGGGGTGGGATCGAACCCGCCACCTCCGGGCCGCGAGACCGGTTGGAGATCTACCTGCCGGGCGACGAAATTCCCGAATAGAGGGGAAGACCTTCGCTGAGCAGGGCGGAGATCTTCTCCGCCGGCAGCGCCCGCGAGAAGAGGTGCCCCTGGGCGTAGTCGCAACCGAGGCGGCTCAGCTCCGAGAGCTGCGGCTCGTTCTCGACCCCCTCGGCGATCACGTCGAGCGAGAGGGCGCGGGCCATGCCGATGATCGCCTCGACGATCGCCGTCCGCTCCTGTTCCACCCCGAGCGCGTCGACGAAGGAGCGATCGATCTTCAGCCCGTCGAAGGGGAAGCGGTTGAGGTAGGCGAGCGAGGAGTAACCGGTGCCGAAGTCGTCGAGGACGAGGCCGACGCCAAGGTCGCTCAGCGCCTCCAGCGTGCCGGTCGCCGTGGCCGACTCCTCGACCAGGACGCTCTCGGTGATCTCGAGCCGCAGGTGGACCGGGTCGAGGCCCGTGCTGGCGAGGATCTCGGCGATCGAGGCGGGAAGGTCGCGATGGGTCACCTGGCGCGCCGAGAGGTTGACCGAGACGTCGAAGGGGCGCTGATCGGGCCGCAGCTGATGCCACTCGAGCACCTGGCGACAGGCGTTTTCCTGCACCCAGCGCCCGATCGGCTCGATCAGGCCGCTGTCCTCGGCGACCGGGACGAAGTCGCCGGGGTCGAGCAGGCCGCGCTCGGGGTGGCGCCAGCGGACGAGCGCCTCGAGGCCGGTGATCTCGCCGCTGCGCAGGGCGATCAGCGGCTGGTAATGCAGCTCCAGCTCGTTGCGCTCGAGGGCTCGGCGCAGCTCCCGCTCGACCTCGAGGCGGCGCAGCGCCGTCGCCCGCATCTCGGCGTCGAAGAGCTCGCAGCGGGCGCGGCCGCGTTCCTTGGCGCGGTACATCGCGGCGTCGGCGTCGCGGATCAGCATGTCGGCGTCGACCGGCTCGCGGGTCGAGGGACGCGCCACGGCGATGCCGAGGCTGGCGCTGACGAAGTGCTCGACGCCGCCCATCGCGTAGGGCTCGGCGAAGGCGTGGGCGATGCGATCGGCGATCGCCACCGCCTCGTCCTCGTCGGCGAGGCGGTCGACGAGGATGCCGAACTCGTCGCCGCCGAAGCGGGCGACGATGTCGCCCGGCCGCAGGTGACCGCGCAGGCGGGGCGCCACCGCGCGCAACAGCTCGTCGCCGGCATGGTGGCCCATGCTGTCGTTGATCAGCTTGAAGTTGTCGAGGTCGAGGAAGAGGATCCCGACCGGCGAGCCCGAGACGGTGCTGCGCTTGAGCGCGTCGCCGAGCGAGTCGATGAAGCTGAGCCGGTTGGGCAGGCCGGTGAGCGGGTCGTGCAGGACGCGGTGGCGCAGCGCCTGATCGGTGGCGTGGCGCTCGATCGCGTCGGCGAGCACGTTGGCCGAGGCCTGCACGAAATGGACGTCCTGGGGGGTGAAGCGGTTGGGCTCGGTCGAGTGGATGTCGAGCACGCCGAAGGGTCGCTCCTTGCCGTCGATCAAGACGGCAAGGCTGCTGCGCACACCCGTCACCCGCAGCGCCGGCGGCATCGAGAAGCGCCGCTCGGCCTCCCAGTCGTCGACGATCACGTGCAGCCGCGAGTCGAGTGCCGCGCCGGCGTGGGAATCGCGCGCCGCCGAGGCGCGCTCCGCGCCGACGACTCGGTTCTCCAGGCCCGCCCGCAATCCGAGCCGGCGGCCGTCGCGGCCGATCTCCCAGATGCAAGCAGCCCCGACGCCCTCGATCTCGGTCATCAGCGATACCGCCTCGCCCATCAGCAGGTCGGGGTCGCCGTCCTTCAGCGCCCAGCCACCGAGGCGGGCTACCGTCGCCTGCTGGGCGGCGGCGCGCTGCAGCTCCTGCTCGGCGTTCTTGCGCTCGGTGATGTCGTACAGCACGCCGTGCCAGACGGGAGTGCCGACTTCATCGGGCTCGAGCACGGCCTCGTCGAGGATCCAGACGGTGCGACCGTCGCGGGTGACCATCCGGTAGTCGACCGGCGGCGGGTTGCGGGTGCCGATCGTCTTGCGCGTCTCCTGCGAGAGAGCCCGCTCCCGATCGTCCGGATGAAGCAGCTTGACCCAGAGCTCCGGGTCGGCGATCCATTCCTCGGGGGTGTAGCCGAGGATCTCCTCGACCTGTGGGCTGACGTAGCGCCAGCGCCCGTTCTCACCCAGCTCGGAGGCGTAGACGATCGCCGGCAGGCGCTCGACCAGACGGCGGTAATCCTCGCCGCCGGACGAGATCTGATCGAGGAACTCGTTGACTCGTTTCTCGGGCCAGCTGTCGCCCCGCTTCGACCGCTCCATGCTGGCCTTATCGACGCCTGGGCCGCCCGCTTGAATTCGGCCGCCTCCGGGCCCCTAGAAACCGACGGTCCAAGCGGCAGCGAGGCCGCGGAAAGGCGCGTACGGAGCGTAGAACTCCTCGACCTCCTCGACGGTCGCGCGGCGGCCGAGCCGGGCGAGGCGACCGACCAGCTTCAGGTACATCAGGTCGCCGGCGGGCAGTGAGTCGGGGTCGCCGCGGCCGAAGAGACCGAGGCACTGCACGGTCCAGGGGCCGACCTCGCGCACCGAGAGCAGGCGGCGGTCGGCGGCGGGCTCGGCCGGATCGCAGCGACCGGCGGCGATCTCGGTGGCGATCGTGCGCAGGGCGATCGCCCTGCGCAGGGCAAGCCCCATCGACTCCAGTTCGACCGGCGCCCGGCCGGCAATCAGGTCCGGGGTGGGAACGTCGCGCAGGCCGTCGCGGCCCTCGCCGAGCCGCCGCCCCCAGCGCCCGACCATGCGGCGCTGGATGCGAGCGGCGCGACTGCTCTCGATCAGCTGCTTGACCATCGCCCAGGCAAGCGCCTCCCAAGGCCAGGGCTGGCGGCGGGGGCGCAGATAGGGGCGGCGGCGAAGCAGCGGACCGAGCAGCGGGTCGCGGCGAAAGCGCCGGAAGAACTCGCCGAGGTCGTCGTCGACGCCAAGCGCGAAGCGCATCCGCTCCAGCGCCAGCTCCAGCTCCGGCTCGCCGGCCTCGCCGGTGGGGGCGGCGGCGAGCGTTCGAGGCGCGGCGATCGAGCTGGGGTCGAGCGGCTCGGCCCGCAGGGCGACCCGCCCCCCGCCCGGTTCCCAGGCCCTGGTCAGAACAGGGCAACCATCGACGTGGAGCAGCCGGGTAGCCACGCCACCCTCAACCCGCATCACCCCGTCCTCGCTGCCGTATCGCGGCAGCCGGTAGGGCGAGGGCGGAATGACTTCTAGCTCGAGGCTCACCGCCCGAGCAGGTGAACGTCGACCAGGAAGGAGCGGCTGGCGACGACATTGGGCCGTTCGCGGCGCGACAGACGGCGCGGGGATTTCTTGCGGCCGGCGACAGCGCCAACGGCGCGCACCGCCGCCACGGTAGCGGCCCCGGCGATCACACCCCCGGCCGCGGCTATCGCAGCCGTCCGCGCCTCGCTGCGCACGGCAAGCGGACCGGGACCATCACGAGGAACGACTCGAACCGCGACCGGCTCTAGCTCCAAATTGCTCATCCAGCCGACTGTAGCGGTGCCCACGGAGGGCAACAGGCAACAAGCCGCACCTTGCGCAGATCGAGGATCTAAGCCTCCAGCGCCTTCTCGTAGAGACGGTACTTCTTGACCACCTTGCCGCCCATGCCTTCCATCGCCCGGTTCATCGGCCCGTTGCTCTCGAGGATCCAGCCCATCTCGCCGCCTTCGATCTTGCCGGGGGCCGCGGCGGTCTCGAGGTGCTTGAGGTAGAGGCCGGCGGCGACGCCGCTGTGGCGGTAGTCGTGCTTGACGCCGAGGGCGAAGACGCGCAGCTGGTCGACCTTGCCCTTGCCGAGCAGAAAGCGCAGCCAGCCGAAGGGGAGCAAGCGGCCGTTCAGCTTCGCCAGAACCTGATTGATGTCGGGCAGGGTGAGGGCGGCGCCGACGACCTCACCGTCCTTTTCGGCCATGAAGGCCCAGTCCTCGTCGATCACCTGCTTCAGGTTCTTGGCCTGGAACTCGACCTCCGCGTCGGTGATCGGAACGAAGCCCCAGTTGTCGCCCCAGGCCTCGTTGTAGACGTCCATGAAGCGGCGCACCTCGCCGGCCATGTCGCGCTTGCTCATGTTGCGGATCGCGATCCCTTCGTCGTGCAGTGCCTTCTCGGCGGCGGCGTGGATCGAGGGATCGAAGCGCTCGCCCTCCTTGAGGTCGCCGAACTGCAGTTCCCACATCTGCACGTCCATTGTCTTGCCGAAGCCCTCGGCCTCGATCAGCTCACGGTAGTGCGGTGGGTGCCAGGGCTCGAGAATCATCGGCCGCCGGTCAAAACCATCGATGAGGATGCCGATCTCGTCGTTGGTGGTGAAGTCCATCGGGCCGAGGATGCGGCTGCGTCCCTTGCCACGCGCCCACTCGGTGGCGGCGCCGAGCAGGGTGGCGGCCACCTCGGGGTCGTCGGCGCTCTCGAAGAAGCCGAACATCGCGTCGCTGCCGCCCTGGTAGGTGTCCCAGCGATGATCGATGTGGGCGCTGATCCGGCCAACGGCCTCGCCGTCGCGCTCGGCGATCAGGAGCTCCGCCTCGCCATGTTCGAACCAGGGGTTCTTCTTCGGGTTGAGGAACTCCATCCGCTCGAAGATCAGCGGCGCCACCCACTGCGGCCGATCGCGGTGCAGCGCGAAGGGCACCTTGACGAAGCGCTTCAACTCGCGTTTGCTGCGAACCGGCCGAATTGACACGCTTGCCACGGGAAGCGGAACCTACACTCTCGCCATGAGCGAAACCACGAAGGCCCCGATCGACGTCTTCGAGAAGGCGCGGAACCACGACCGCCTCGAGCAGCTCGAAGCGGCCAAGCAGCACGACCTCCTCCCCTACTTCCGCCTGCTCACCTCGCAGGCCGGTCCGGTGGTTGAGATGGAGGGGCGCGAGACGATCATGCTCGGCTCCAACAACTACCTAGGCCTGACCGGCGACGAGCGGGTCAAGCAGGCGGCGCGCGATGCGCTGGAGACCTACGGCACCGGCGTCACCGGCTCGCGCCTGCTAAACGGGACGACGCCGCTGCACGTCGAGCTCGAGCGCGAGCTGGCCGAGTGGATGCGGACCGAGGACGCGATCGTCTTCTCGACCGGCTACCAGTCGAACCTGGGCACGATCGGGACGATCCTCGGGCCGGGCGACACGGTGATCGTCGATTCCGGCGATCACGCCTCGATCCTCGACGGCTGCCGCCTCTCCGGAGCCAAGCTGCGGCCCTTCCGCCACAACCGCATGGACAAGCTGGAGAAGATGCTGCAGCGGGCGGCCGCGGACGGTGGTGGCGTGCTGGTCGTCGTCGACGGGGTCTTCTCGATGGAGGGCGACGTCTGCGACCTGCCCCGCATCGTCGAGCTCTGCAAGGGCTACGGGGCGAGGCTGATGGTCGACGAGGCTCACGGCGCCGGCGTTCTCGGCGCCCGTGGCGCGGGCGCTTGCGAGCTGTTCGGGCTCGAGCGCGAGGTCGACCTGCGGATGGGCACCTTCTCCAAGAGCCTCGCCTCCTGCGGCGGCTTCGTCGCCGGCCCCGCCGACGTGATCGAGTACCTGCGGATCAGCTCGCGCTCGTTCGTCTTCAGTGCCTCCGCGGTTCCAGCCGCGGTCGGCGCCGCGCTCGAGGCGCTGCGGGTGATCCGCTCCGATGGGCCGCGACTATTCGAGGCTCTGCTCGACAATGCGGAGTACCTGCGCGAAGGGCTGCGCCACCTCGGGCTGAAGGTGATCGAGCCCGGGACGCTCCCCGATGGCACCGTCGCCACCACTCCGGTCGTCCCGGTCGTCGTCGGCGACGACTGGCAGGCCGTGCTGCTATGGAAGGCGCTCTTCGACGCCGGCGTCTATACCAACGTCGCGATCCACCCAGCAGTCCCCCCCGGCGGTGCGCTGCTGCGCACCAGCCTGATGGCAACCCATGAGCGCGAGCACCTCGACGGCGCCCTCGGCACGATCGCCCGCACGATCGAAGACTTCCCCGAACTACCCCGCTCGGGGTAGTTTCGTCCTTGTCCGGATCGCGACAAGGAATTCTTCTCTCTGAAAAAGATGCTCTTAGCGACCGCGCTGCCGCGGCTCGCGCGAGTTCGGGTTGACGCTCGCCGCCCCCAGCGCATAGCTTGCTCCCGCGCCGTCGCATCCCGGGGCAGGGAAGCGGAATGGTTGGCACTCACCTCAACCAGGCCAGGCTCGATGTCTTCGGTCCGGCGCACGAAACCAGTCAGTCAAAGACCCGAAAGGGAGGAGTCCAAGTGGACGTAGCTTCGATCGCCCCTGCTCAGACGACCGCATCCGCAAGCAAGGCCCCGCAGCACATGCAGGCCCTTGCCCGCGCCAATCGAGTGCGGCTTGCGAGGGCGGAGCTGAAGCGCTCAATCGCCCGGGGGGACCTCGAGGCCGCCGATGTCGTCCGCGACTGCCCCTGGGAGACCGAGAGCATGACCCTCGCGGAGCTGCTGACCAGTCAGCGCCGTTGGGGCCGGACCCGGGCGCGCAAGTTTCTGCTCGGCGTGGCGCTGAACGAGAACAAGCGCATCGGCACCCTCACCTCGCGCCAGCGAGCCCTGTTGGCGACCGAGCTGTCAACGACTCGGGAAGCCGTACTCGTCTGACCCGGTCAGCCGCCGCCGAGACGGCCGACCTTGAACGACAGGCCGCCGGAAGCGCGCTGAAAGGCGCGCCGCAGAGCGAAAAAAGCTGCGAGGAAAGCAACCGCTCCCACGCCCAAGCAGACGGCCAGGATCAGCCCGGCAAGGTAGAAGAGGCCGCCGGTGACGACGACGAAGACGGTGCCGGCGAGCAGGGTGGTGTGGGAGCGGTAACCGGCGAAGTGCTCACTCGCCGCGGTGGCGAGGCCGCCGAGGCCGGCGAGGACGATGCCGACGCCGATCGCGGTCGGGCTCTTGCCGAAAATGCCGATCGCCAGCATCACAATGCCGGCGAGCACGGTCAGCTCGGCGAGCGGGAAGTTGCCCCAAGGCGCCGGCGGCCTGCGCTCCGGTCCCGGTCGATCGCTCAACGGCCGCAAGCCGTCCGGATAACGGACATCCAGATGAGACCTTGACCCGCCACCAGCCCATCAGCATCCCCAGCGGCCCGAGGTGGGGCCGCGAGTGCCAGTGGCCGCAGCCAGGCTCGCCGATGTCGGCGCGCGAGATTCGCAGCCACTTGTGCTCGGCGGGAGTCGCAAGCATGCGGCGCAACAGCTCGCGGTTGCCGGTCTCCAGTTCGCTCTGCTTCCTCAGCGCCACGCGGGCGCCGGCGATTCGCTCGGCGAGCTCGTCGCGCACCTGCTCCAGCTGATCGAGACCGGCTACCCGGGGCTCGGCGAAATGACCGCCGACCGCGGTGTCGATCGCGATGCGGGGGAACGCCTCCACGGCGAGGCGAGAAAGCTGGTGCTCGAGGCGGGCGATCTGGCGCCGCAGCTCGGCGCGCGCGAGGCGCTCGTCGCCTCCCAATCGAAGCGTCGTCAGCGTCTCTCGATCGAGCAGATCTGGCATAAGACCGAGTCGAGTGTAAATCACCGGCCCGCCGCTGAAAACGAGGAACTGGTTAAGAGAGGCCAAGATGCCGGTCAAGCCGCGATCGCCGCGCAGGCGATCCAGAGGGCCTCGTCGACCGCGGCCTGGGGAACGCCCTTGACCTGCACGGCAACGACGGCGATACGCCGCGTCGCGGACCCCAGCGGCTCCTCCGCCGTGCTCGCACCGAAGAGGAGCTCCAGCGGCCCCCGCTCGTCGGCGATCGTCAGCGTCCCCTGCGCCAGCTTGCCCGGCTTACCCGGCAGCGACTCGCCGGGGGCCGAGTCGCGCAGGCAAAGCCGTCCCTCGAGCCGTGCGACGTCGAAGGCGCGCAGCGCCACGCCGGTCTCGACCGTGGCGATCGTCAGCGCGTCGGCCGGCATGCCGCGACTGGTGAAGGCGCCGTCGTGGAGGCGGTCCAGGGCGAGCTGCTCGACCGGTGTGCGGGTGCGGTCGGGGTCGAGGCCGATCTGGCGGAAGAAAACGCGGTAGGCCCAGGGGATCGGCCGCTCGCGCATATGGATCGCGTGCGAACCGTAGAAGCGATCGGAGAGATCGCGCAGGCGACGCTGCACCGGCTCCGGACTGCGCGCGGGGCTGCCGGCGACCTCGACCCAAGCCAGACCCAGGCCGGGGAACTCGGCGGCGATGTGCGGAGCCACCCAGCCCTGCTCGGGTAGGGGCTCCCAATCCAGCTCAGGCCCGGTGGCTTCGCCGTCCACCTCAACCCGCCTCGGCGGCCTGGGTTGCCCGCAGCAAGCGATCGACGTGCGCTTCGAGCTGCGGAACCGTCAGCTCGCCGATGCTGGCGCTCTGCAGCGTGCCGCCCGGATAAACGTAGGCGAAAGTCGGACAGAGGCCGACCCGGTAGAGGGCGCCGACCGCACCGTCGCGGTCATAGCCGACCGGCATCCTCCAGCCGCGGCGGCGAATCAGTTCGCGAACGGTGTCGCGACCGTCGCGCACGTCCAGCGAAAGGAAGTTCACCCGCCCACGGTATCGCTCGTAGACATGGTCGATCGCGTCCTGCTGTTCGGTGCAGGTGTTGCCACCGCGCGAGAACCAGAACGAAAGCACGAACGGGCGGCCGAAGAAGTCGCAGACCCTGAGCGCACCCGGAGTACGTATCCGGCAGGCAGGGACACGCCGGGCGCTTTCGGGGCAGGGCGCCTGCGACGTTTCGCAGTCGTCCTGAGCGACGTTGGCATCGCCTTCGAGCCCGCCGGCGGCAATAGGCACAGCGAACTCCGGTAGCGGCCAGTGCTCGGCCACCTTGTTCAGACCGAGCGTCCCTTCGTCCTTGTTCTCGAGCGTGTTGACCACGGCGATCACGATGATCGCGGCGAAGATCAGGCCGACGAAGAGCGAGTAGCGATCCCTCACGACTCCTCCAGCCAGACCAGTGCAGCCGGCAGCGCAATCATCACGCCCAGCAGCGCAACGGCGAGATCGATCACGGTGACGAAGCCAAAGTCGCGCAGCATCGGCACGTTGCTGGCGATCAGAACGGCGAAGCCGGCGATAACCGTGATCGCCGAAGCAAGAACTGCCGGCCCGGTGCGGCCATAAGCAGCACGAATCGCCTCGGGGGGGCCAAGCCCCCCGCCACGCTCTTCCCGGAACCGAGCCGCGAGGATCACGCTGAACTCGGTGGCAATCGCAATCGTCAGCGCCCCCAGCGCCGCCGACATCGGGTTGAGCGGTATCTGGCTCAACCAGAGCACCAGCGAAGACCAGCCGGTCGCGAGGAGCACGGGGATGAGTGGCACGAGCGCACGCTTGAACGAACGGTAGGCAAGGAGCAGCACCAGTGCCACGGCAGCGAGTCCAGCCAGCGTCAGCCAGTAGCGGCTACTCGAGAGATCCGAGGCCGCGGCGGCGGCGATCACCGGCAGGCCGGCGAACCGAACCTTCACACCCTCCGGCGGCCCACCCGGTGCGCCCGGTTCCCCCACCTCGGATCGCACTCTGTCGATCAGCGCCTGCTGATCCTCCAACGACTGCGCACGGATACCAAAACTGAGCAAGGCCAGATGACCCGGCAATTCTGTTTTCGGGTCGACGGGCGCGAGCTGTTCGAGGTCGTAGGCGGGCAGTTCGCGCAGGGTCGCCCGGATATCGCTCCGCTTGAGCCGTTCATTGTCTTTACCGCTGGTGAGAAAGTCGGAGAGAGCCGGGCCGGGACAGATTTCGGCCGTCAGGCAGCTTGCGCGGGGACCCGAAAAGCCATTCTGCGCCAGAACCCGCTGCTTGAAGGCTGCCATCCAGGCAATCGTCGCCGGATCCGAAAGGTCGGGAGCTTCGACCGCGACCTGCAGCTGACCCGACACGCCGGTGGCGTCCTGAACCTGGGTCAGGTCATGAATCTCACGCAGGCTCTGCGGCGCCAGTGAACGGATATCGGAGACCGTCCCAATCTGAGTGCCCAACCCCCATCCAACAACCGCAAGAGCAGCACCGACGGCAAGCACCCGCCGCGGACGCCCGAGAGCTAGGCCCAAGAGGCGCTCGGACGGGAGGAGGGGGTGCCCCGGATGCGCGCGGAGTCCTGTTTTTCGCACAGACCACTCAGCGAGCGCCGGAAACCCGGCGGCGAAAAACCCAGCAAGCGGAGGGGCACCCCCTCCTCCCGTCCCCGGTCGAAGGCTCAATGCTGCAAAGCCGGCGGTTAGGGCTAGTGCGAGGCCGATCGCTATGCCGAGGATCAGGAGCAGGCCAAAGCTACGGACCATCGGAACGGGCGAAAGCTGAAGCGCGAGAAAACCCGCAGCCGTCGCAAGGCAGGCGGTAGCGATCGTCGGGCCGGCCCGGCCGGCTGCCTCACGTGCGGCGTCGATCGGACTGGCCCCATTCGAGGTGGCCTCGTCGAAACGGGCCTGAAGCTGGATCGCGTAGTCGACCACGAGGCCGATCAGGATCGGCAGCGTCGCGATCGAGGCGATCGTCAGCGAGCCACCGAGGAGACTGAGCAGGCCGAAGGTAAAGGCAGCAGCGGCCAGGGCGATCGCCAGCGGCAGCAATCGCAGGCGCGAGCGGAAGACGAGCAACAGGGTCAGGGCCATGACCCCGATCGCCACGGCGAAGAGGATCAGCAGGGCGTCCTTGAGGGCGCCGGCCAGTCCTTCGATCACGATCGGGGCACCGGAGATCGTGTAGGTGCCACCGTGGAGTGCGAAGCAGGCTTCGGGCTCGCCCTTGTAGGTGCAGGCGCGGCGCGGAGCGGTGTCGTAGACGGCTTCGCGGATCAGCCCCAGAGCACGGCTGCGTTCGGCATCGCTCAAGTCCGGTCGCAACCGCAGGACGATCTGGGTCGTGTGGCTATTGGGGAAGAGGTAGGCGAGCTTCGACTTCGGTGTGCCGCGCGAGCGGCGCAGGTCGAAAACGACCGCGGCGAGGAATTCGGGGTTGCCGATGCTCGGAGCGCTGGTAATGCCGTAGCGGGCAGCAACCTGGATGAGGAATTCGCGCAGCTGATCGGGGGGCACCGTCGCCGCCAGCTTTTCGAGCTGTTCGTCGATCTGGATCACCGCCTCGTTGAGGAAGGTCCCCGGCCCGGCGAGGAACTGCACGGGGTGCATTTCGGCCAGCTCGGTACAAGGCCCCGGAATCGGCTTCGCCCCCTTGGGCACCTTGCCCGAGAGACAGCCCTCGAGCCGCAGCAGCCGGCCGAGGTTCGGGGTGAGGATCAGTTCCTGCAGGTCCCCCTGGGCGACGACGACAACCGGTTCTTCGCCGAACACTTCCCGCACCCGTTCGGTAGCCCGGTAGCTCTCGCTACTCGTGTCGACCAGGGTGTTGGTCCCCGCATCGGTGTCGAGTTGCGTGGCTGCCACCGCCGCCGCAACGGCAAGCACCGCCGAGACCGCCAGGACCGCCCGCGCATGGCGGACGGCCCACGCCGCAATTGCGCTCAATCCATCGACAGCGGACCGGTGACGTCCGCGTTGAGGAACTGCGAGACGAAGCGGTTTTCGGAGTCGAACAGCTCCTCCTTGGGGCCCGACTCGACGATCTTGCCGTTCCAGAGCACGGCGATGAAGTCGGAGACGCGCCGTGCCGTGTTGAGGTCGTGGCTGATCACCAGGTAGCAGCCGCCGTTCTCCTCGTGCACCTCACGGACCAGCTCGCAGAGCAGCGCCGTGCGGACCGGGTCGAGGCCGGAATCGGGCTCGTCGAACATCACGATCGCCGGTTCGAGGACCAGCGCCCGGGCGAAGCCGGCGCGCTTGCGCATCCCGCCGGAAAGCTCGTTCGGCATCTTGTAGATCGCCTCGATCAGCCCGACCTCCTTGAGCCGGCGGTTGCAGATCTCGCCGATCTCCTCCTCGCTCTTGTCGGTGTGCTGACGCAGCGGGAAGGCGGTGTTGTCGTAGATGTTCATCGAGCCGAAGAGAGCGCCGTCCTGGAAGAGCAGGCCGAACTTCTTGCGCACCTCGAAGAGTTCGTCGTCGGTCATGTTCGGGATCGATTCGCCGTGCACGAGCACGTCGCCGGAATCGGGGTAGAGCAGGCCGACGATGTGCTTGATCAGCACGCTCTTGCCGGTACCGGACGGACCGAGGACCATCGAGATCTGGTCCTCGGGAAGGCCGAGGTTGAGGCCGTTGAGGATGCGGGCGCGGCCGAACTGCTTGACCAGGTCGATGATCTCGATCGCGTCCTCGCCACCGTGGTCGCGCTTGCGCCCGGTGTGGAAGCGATAGGGATCGGACTCGGAGGGATCGACGCCGGGGATGACGAAGTCGCGCCCCATCGTCAAGCCGTCCTCACTCACGTAGGGACCGCTGTGATCGGCCGGCGCAACGGGCTCGGCAACCTCGGCAGTCGTCTCCGCCTCGGCCTCGAACTCGGCCTCTTCGGGTTGGGTCGGATCGTCCATGGACATAGACATAGGTTAGGTCAGCCTCCTATCGGCGCCCGTGGGTTTGCTCCCCAGAAGACCAGGGTGCCCAGCATCCCAATGATGTGGACCAAGACGATGTTGAGGACCATCGACTTCGCGGTGGCGGTGCCGACCCCGACCGGGCCTCCCGACGCCGTGTAGCCGTAGTAGCAACCGACCATGACTATGGCGGTCGCCATGAACATGCCCTTGACCAGGCTGAAGACCAGGTCCGGAGGGTTCTGAAACATCCAGAAGATCAGCAGGTAGCCGCCCGAGGAAACGTCGCCGATCTGCTGGACGACGGCCAGGTAACTGGCGAAGTACATGATCCCGATCCCGACCAGGTACATGAAGGGAAAGGCGATCCAGGCGGCGAGCAGGCGGGTCGCGCAGAGGAAGGTGACGGGCGGCACGCCCATCACCTCGAGCGCGTCGATCTCGTCGGAGATCCGCATCGCGCCGAGCTCGGCGACGATCCCAGTCCCAACCTTGGCCGAGAGCATGTAGCCGAAGGCATAAGGCATGATCTCGCGCAGGTCGCACCAGGCGGAGAAAACGCCCGCATAGGCGGGGGCGCCCTGAGCGCGTAGGAGGTAAGCACCCTCGATCCCGCACTGCAGGCCAAGGATGAAGACGAGGCCCCAGATGACCAGCGCCGAGCCGAGGATCAGGATCCCAGCCTGGCGCAGGCTCTCGCCGAAGAAGCGCAAGACCCGGCCGCTGTAGACGAGACCGGCGACGCGCGAGCCGAAACGGGCGATCTCACCGAAGGAGTCGAGCCAGCCGCGGGGGACTTCGAGCCAGGCGTTCATCGAATCGTCTGCAGTTCGGGATTGGTTGCGAGCAGCGTCTGGGTGAAGGCGTAGTTGAAGGCGAAGACCCCCATGAAGGAGATGACGACCGCCTCGTTGACGGCGCGACCAACGCCCGCCGCACCACCGGACGCAGTCATCCCCTTATACGAGCAGACGACGGCGATGATCGCCCCGAACAGGGTGCACTTGAGCACCGAGCCCCAGAGGTCCGTGATCGAAGCATTGGAGAAGAGCGTGGCGAAGAAACCGCCGAGCGGCTGCTTGTAGAGGAGCTCGGTGATGATGCCGCCGCTGATCCCGAAGACGAGGGCGTAGATGTCGAGCAGGCCGGTGATCAGCATCAACGCCAGGAAGCGCGGCACGACCAGGTTCTTGATCGGGTCGACGCCGAGCACCTGCAGGGCGTCGAGCTCCTCGCGGATCTTGCGGGCGCCGAGGTCGGCGGTGATCGCGGTGCCGGCGACGCCGGCGACGACGACGGCGGTGACGAAGGGGGCGAACTCGCGGATCGAGGCAAGGACGAAGAAACCGCCGAGGCGATCGAGGGCGCCGAAGAGCGAGAGGAAGTTCGCCGCCTGCAGCCCCGGGGCGCCGAATCCGAAGGCGACGGTGGAGACCAACAGCGGGAACCAACAGAGCTGCAACGCGAAGAGGAACTGGCCGATGAACTCCTCGCCGTAGGGATATGGAGGCTTGACGGCCGAAACAAGCGTGCGAGCAGTGAGGATCATCATGTCCCCAACTTGTTCGAACAGCGACTTGGCGGGCAAGAATGCCCTGTCTACCGCGGATCTCACGTTCATCTCCTCCGAGGAGCGGCGCCGCATCCAAACGGCACCCTGCTCACTGCGCCGAGTTTATGCGATGGGCCAGAGGCCGACCGTTACACGACTGTTGAGATCGGGCTAACCCGCCGCGCAGCCGGGCCGGAGGGCCGCAGACCCCGTGGTATGTTCCGGCCGCTTTGGGGGGGCACCGCATACAAGCACCGCATCGCCGCATTCACGCGGCGAGCGCGGCCGCGCTGACAGCGGCCCTGGCCCTCACCATTGTCGCCTGCGGCGGCGAATCGTCTTCCGACGCAAACGAGTCGAGCGGCACCTTCCGGGTCAAGGTGACCGAAGCCGACTTCCCGACCAGCCAGCGCCTCGGCCAGACCTCGCTGATGAAGCTCGGAATCCGCAACACCGGCAAGAAGACGGTCCCGGCCCTAGTCGTGAACGTATCGGTCGGCGGCAAGGAGGGACAGACGTCGACCCTGCCCTTTGCGATCCACGATCCCCAGCCAGAACTGGCGCAACCGGACCGGCCGGTCTGGGTGCTCGCCGCGCACTACCCGAAGTTCGCCGGCTCCTCGGCACCCGGCGGAGCCGAAACCTCAAATCAAAAGACCTACGACTTCGGCCGGCTGAAGCCGGGCAGAACCGCCAGCCTGGTCTGGAAGCTGAGCGCGGTGAAGAGTGGCCACTTCGACCTGCTCTATGAGGTCGGAGCCGGCCTCGGCAACCAGGTCAAGACGAAGACCGGCAACGGGGTCAAGCCGGGCGGCTCCTTCTCGGTTCAGATCAGCTCCGCCCGACTAAATAAGGAAGTCAACGGCCGCGGCGAAGTCGTCGAACAGAAGCCGGCGCAGGGCGCCAAGTAGCTTGTCCCGGGTGGGACGCCGGGCCGCCTCGATCATTCTTTTTGCGGCGTTGGCGCTGGTCGCCCTCCCCGCTTGCGGCACCGCCCGGCAAAACGACCGAACCGAACCCACACAGCGACCCGGCAGCGGCGTGGCGCTGAAGCGGATCGGCAACTTCGACAGCCCCACCTACGCCACCGGCGCGCCCGGCTTCCCCAAGCTGCTCTTCGTAGTCGAGCAGCCGGGCACGGTGCAGGTGATCCGCAATGGCCACAGGCTCGGCCATCCCTTTCTCAACATCAACAAGCTTGTCAGCAACGACGGTGGCGAGCGCGGCCTGCTCTCGATCGCCTTCCCGCCCGGCTACGCACAAAGCGGGCGCTTCTACGCCTACTACGTAGACAACAGCGGCAATATCCGTATCGCGGAATTCCAGCGGCGCAGCGCGACGCGGGCCGCGCGCGACAGCGGCCGCACGGTGATCGAGATCCCCCACCCGGTCAACGCCAACCACAACGGCGGCCAGCTGCAGTTCCTCGGCGACCTGCTCTATTTCGGCACCGGCGACGGTGGCTCCGGCGGCGACCCGCCGAACAACGCCCAGAATAAGGAGAGCCTGCTGGGCAAGCTCCTGCGCATCGACCCCCGTCCCAGCGGCGGCCGCGCCTACTCGGTGCCGGCCGACAATCCGTTCGTCGGCAAGACCGGGCGCGACGAGATCTATAGCTACGGGCTGCGCAACCCCTTCCGCTTCTCCTTCGACAGCTCGAAGGGACAACCGCGGATCGCGATCGCCGACGTCGGCCAGAACCGCTTCGAGGAGCTCGACTACACGACCGTCGCCGCCGCCGGCGGCGCCAATTTCGGCTGGGACGCGCTGGAGGGATTCGCTCCGTATACGGAAGAAAACGGCGGCACGCCCGACCCCGGCGGCACGACCAAACCGATCATGGCCTACAGTCACAGCCGCGACGGTGGCAGCTGCTCGATCATCGGCGGCTACGTGGTGGGCACTGGCGGCCCGCCCTCTCTACGTGGCCGCTACGTCTACTCCGACTTCTGCTCGGGACAGCTGCGCAGCCTCGTTCCCCATCTCCACCGGGCGAGCGGCGATCGGCGTCTTGGCCTCCAAGTCCCCTCCCCCACCTCCTTCGGCGAGGACGACCGCGGCCGGATCTATGTCTGCTCGCAGGCCGGAGCTGTATACCGACTCGTCCCGCGCTAGGGGCTACTCTTGGCTGACCAGCCAAAGGGTCGATGAAGGGAGTTCCAGTGGAGAGCGGCACTGTGGAGACGGGCACGACGGCGGTCAACGGGTCGAACGGGGCCAACGGCGCGCCGGCAGCCGAGCGGATCGAGGTCCTCAACCCGGCGAACGGAAGCGTCGTCAGCTCGATCCAGGTCGACACCCCCGAGACGATCGCCGCCACCGTGGCTCGGGTCCGCGCCAACCAGGCCGAGTTTGAGGCGATCGGCATCGAGGGCCGCTACCACTGGCTCGGCAAGCTGCGCGACTGGATCCTCGACAACGTCGAGGAGATCTCCGACACGGTGCAAGCGGAAACCGGAAAGGTTCGCGGCGACATCGCGGCTGAACTGTTCTACGTCACGGACCTGATCAACTTCTACGGGACCAATGCGGCCAAATTCATCGGCGACGAAGCCGTTCGCCCCCACTCGCCGCTGATCGCCTCCAAGAAACTGACGATCCGGTACCGGCCGCACCCGGTCGTTGGTGTGATCAGCCCGTGGAACTTCCCCCTCGCGATGGGATTGGGTGACTCGATCCCGGCCCTGCAGGCGGGCGCCGCGGTCGTCGTCAAGCCATCCGAGTTCACCCCGCTGAGCCTGACCCAGATAGTCGGCGCCTGGAAGAAGGAGATCGGCGCCCCGGACGTCTTCGACTGCGTCCTCGGCGCTGGCGACGCCGGCAGCTCCCTCGTCGACCACGTCGACTGCGTTCAGTTCACCGGCTCCGACCGAACCGGGCGCAAGGTAATGGCCCGGGCAGCTGAGACCCTGACTCCCGTCAGTCTCGAGCTTGGCGGCAAGGACCCGATGATCGTCCTCGCCGACGCCGATGTCGACCGCGCCGCTAACGCGGCCGCGTGGGGCGGGATGTACAACGCCGGCCAGGTCTGCCTCTCGGTCGAGCGAATCTACGTCGAGGAGCCCGTCTACGACGAGTTCGTCGCCAAGCTGACCAAGAAGGTCAGCGGCCTGCGCCAGGGCACCGACGGTCGCAAGCCCGAAAAGGACGTCGGCGCGATGACCTCGCCGAACCAATCGGCGATCGTGGAAGAGCAGGTAAATGACGCCCTGGCGAACGGAGCTCGCGCCCTCACCGGAGGTAAAAAAGCTGAGGGCAAAGGCGACTACTTCGAACCCACCGTGCTAGTCGACGTCGACCATTCGATGAAAGTCATGCGCGACGAGACCTTTGGCCCGGTGGTGGGCGTCATGAAGGTGCGCGACTCCGAGGAGGCCGTACGCCTGGCAAACGACAGCCGCTACGGCCTCGCCGCTTCCGTCTTCGGCGACAAGGATCGAGCCGAGAAGCTCGCGCACCGCATCGAGGCCGGCTCGGTCAACGTCAACGACGTGATCACAAACATGCTGGCGATGGGCGTCCCAATGGGCGGCTGGAAGCAATCGGGCATCGGCTTCCGCCACGGCGACTACGGGATCAAGAAGTACTGCCGCCCGGAGTCGATCGTCGTAACTCGCTTCGGCGGCAAGAACGAACCGGCCTGGTACCCCTACACCAAGGGCCGGCGCGCACTGGTGAATCGCGTCGCTACCGCGTTCAACGCCCGCGACTTGAAGCGGCGGCTGGGCCTGCGCGGCTGACCTGATCCTCGGGCGGGAGGGGTTCGGGGCACCCTCCTCCAGAGGCTCAGGGCCCACGCCACGCGCCTCCCAGGACGATCTGCTGCGCACGGCCTCTGGAGGAGGGTGCCCCGAACCCCTTACTCTCTCTAGTTCATGCCTGAGCGGGACTACATAGCTGCGACACGGGAGCGCGTTGTCGTCTTTGACGGCGGCATGGGCGCAACGCTGGAGCAGTTCGAGCTGACCCAGGAGGACTACGGCGGACTGGCAGGCAAGTGCCACGAGGCGCTCGTGCTAAATCGCCCCGATGTGATCGAGGGCGTGCATACCTCGATGCTCGAAGCGGGAGCAGAGGTCGTTGAGACCGACAGCTTCCAGGGCTCGCGGCTGAAGCTCGAGGAGTGGGGGCTTGGCGAGCACACGCTCGAGATCAATACGAAGGCGGCGGAAATCGCGCGTAAGGCAGCGGGGCCGGACCGCTTCGTTGCCGGCTCGATCGGGCCGACGGGATTCCTGCCCGCTTCGACCGACCCGACCCTGGGCAACATCTCCTTCGGCAAGCTGGTCGAGGTCTTCGCCGAGCAGGCCCGTGGCCTGGTCGAAGGCGGCGCCGACCTGATCATCATCGAGACCGCGCAGGACATCCTCGAGGTCAAGGCGTCGATCTTCGGTGCCCGCGAGGCGTTCGCGGCGACCGGCCGCACGCTGCCGATTCAGACCAGCGTCTCGCTGCTCCCCAACGGCGGCAAGATGCTGCTCGGCACCGACATCCAGGCGGTGCTGACGACGCTGCGCGCGCTCGACGTCGACGTGATCGGGCTCAACTGCTCGACCGGGCCCGAGGACATGCGCGACGCGATCCGCTTCCTCGGCGAGCACAGCCCGCTGCCGGTGCACTGCATCCCCAACGCCGGGCTGCCGCTGCAGGGACCCGACGGCGAGACGATCTTCCCCGAAGAGCCGGAACCGCTGGCGGCGACCCTGGGCGAGTTCGTCGAGCGCTACGGCGTCGGCATCGTCGGCGGCTGCTGCGGCACGACCCCCGAGCACATTCGCGCAATCAGCGAGCGGGTCGACGGCCGCGCTCCGGCGCAGCGCCCGGCGCCCGGGCCGATCGAGGTCTCCTCGATGATGACCTCCACCTCCCTGGTCCAGGAACCGCGGCCGACGCTGGTCGGCGAGCGGGTCAACTCGCAGGGCTCGCGCAAGGCCAAGGAGCTGCTGCTCGCCGACGACTACGACGGCCTGGTCCAGGTCGCCGAAGACCAGGTCGAAGGCGGCGCCCACGTGCTCGACCTCTGCGTGGCGCTGACCGAGCGCTCCGACGAGGACGAGCAGATGGCGGCGGTTGCGAAGCGGGTCTCGCTGACCCAGCCGACGCCGATCCAGGTCGACTCGACCGAACCGGAGGTGCTGAAGGCGGCGCTGGAGCAGATCCCCGGGCGGGCAATCGTCAACTCGATCAACCTCGAGGCCGGACGCGACAAGGCGGACGTCGTCGTGCCGCTGGCCAAGGCGCACGGCGCAGCGCTGATCGCGCTGACGATCGACGAGGTCGGGATGGCGAAGACCGCGCAGCGCAAGGTAGAGATCGCCGAACGGCTGCGCGACATCGCCTGCAACGAGCACGGGCTCGACCCCGAGGCGCTGATCTTCGACGCGCTCACCTTCACCCTGACTACGGGCGATGACGAGTGGAAGCCCTCGGCGGTGGAGACGATCGAGGGAATCCGCCGGATCAAGGCCGAGATCCCGGGGGTGAAGACCTCGCTCGGCGTCTCCAACGTCTCCTTCGGCGTCTCGCCGCGGCCGCGCGCCGTGCTCAACTCGGTCTTCCTGCACCACTGCGTCGAGGCCGGCCTCGACCTAGCGATGGTCAACCCCAACCACATCACGCCCTACTCGGAGATCTCCGCGGAGGAGCGGGAGCTGACCGACGACCTCGTCTTCAACCGGCGCGAGGACGCGCTGGAGCGCTTCATCGGCCACTTCGAGTCCAAGGGCGAGGAGGCCGCCGAGGAGGCCGCCGACCCGACCGCGGGCATGGAGCCCGAGGAGGCCCTGCACTGGCACATCCTGCGTCGCAAGAAGGACGGGGTCGAGGACTGGATCGACCGCTCGGTCGAGAAGATCGGCGCCGTCCCGACCCTCAACGAGGTGCTGCTGCCGGCGATGAAGGAGGTCGGCGACAAGTTCGGCGCTGGCGAACTGATCCTGCCCTTCGTCCTGCAGTCGGCGGAAGTGATGAAGCGCGCCGTCGCCCAGCTCGAGAACTACCTCGACCGGATCGACGGCCACACCAAGGGCAAGGTGGTGATCGCGACCGTCTTCGGCGACGTCCACGACATCGGCAAGTCGCTGGTCAACACGATCCTGACCAACAACGGCTACACCGTGATCGACCTCGGCAAGCAGGTCCCGATCGACACGATCATCGAGGCCGCGGTCGAGAACGAGGCCGACGCGATCGGCCTCTCCGCCCTGCTCGTCTCGACTTCCAAGCAGATGCCCGCCTGCATCCAGGAGCTGCACCAGCGCGGGCTCGACTTCCCGGTGCTGATCGGAGGCGCCGCGATCAACCGCGACTTCGGCCGCCGCACGCTCTACCCAAAGGGCAAAGAGTCCGACGAGGTCTACGAACCGGGCGTCTTCTACTGCAAGGACGCCTTCCAGGGCCTCGACACGATGGACGCACTGGTCGACCAACCCGCTCGCGAGGCGCTGGTCACGCGGATCCGCGCCGAGGCCCAGGAGTTGCGCGAGAAGCCGGTCAAGGTCGACGATGGGCCGCCAACCAACGACGACAGCGCTCGCTCGGCAGCGCGGACGGACGTGCCGATCCCGGAGCCCCCCTTCCTGGGCCCCCGCGAGGTCGAGATCGACCTCGACGACGTCTTCCCCTACCTCGACCGCCATGTGCTCTTCAAGCTGCACTGGGGCGGCCGCGGGGTCAAGGGCGAGGCCTGGCGCGAACTGGTCGAGGGCGCCGGCGGCGAGGAGGGCTTCGCGCCACGGCTGGAGCGGATGTGGCGTGAGCAGGACTACCTTCACCCCCGTGCAAAGCTCGGCTACTTTCCCTGCAACTCAGACGGCAACGAGCTGGTCGTCTTCGACCCCGAGCAGCCGGAGCGTGAGCTCGAGCGGCTCGTCTTCCCGCGCCAGCCCAAGCACGACCGGATCTGCCTCGCCGACTTCTACCGTCCGCTCGAGTCGGGCGAACGCGACATCGTGGCGCTGCAAGGGGTGACCGTCGGCCCCGAGGTCACCGAGCTGATCGAGCGGCTGGAGGGCGAAGGCGAGTTCGCCGAGCAGCTCTTCGTCCACGGCCTCGGCGTGCAGTCGGCCGAGGGTCTGGCCGAGTGGTTGCACTCCGAGGTCCGCCGCGAGCTTGAGATCGGACTCGACCAGGGGCGTCGTTACTCATGGGGATACCCCGCCTGCCCCGACCAGTCCGAGCACGAGAAGGTCTGGCGACTGCTCGGACTCGAGCAAATCGGCATGACCCTCTCCGACGGCTTCGCCGTAATGCCCGAGCAGTCAACGGTTGCAATCGTCGCCCACCATCCTCAGGCCGTCTATTTCGGCATGAAGTCCGGATTTATTCCCGAGGACCAGGCTCCCGACGAACTGATAGCAGGCACCGAGCGGGGCGGGGAAATGGTGCAGAGCGAGTCCGCAAAATAGGAGGAACATCAGCCCAATTGGTTGCGCGGGCTGGAAAGTGCGCTATTTGCGTTCTATGCTCCTCTTGCCGTACGGGCTTTGCCCGGGCGGCACTGAGTTACGGTTAGCGCCGGGGTCCCCCCTCTCACTTGGGGGCCCCGGCGCGACAGTCCGCTTCGAGTGTCGGCTGGCGCCCGTCGATGCCTTCGACACCATCACGGTGCGGCGGGGTGGGACGAAGCCGATCGGCCCCGCCCCACCACTCGCTGCCCGTCCCCCCGCTGACGACGATGGGGGGTCGATCTTTGGCTGATCGCCGTGCGTCCCGGCTTGGTCGTTTGCCGAGGGAAGGACTACCAACACCAAGTTGGTTCGAAAATGTCTGGGTCCATTCGGTCAGCGTCAGTTCAGTCTCCCGTCTGACTCTTCCTCGTTGCCCCGGGTGGATGAATAACAGGCTACGATTTCTCGGTCAAGAGGTACAGATTATTCACACTATTCTCTAATTCAAGGACAAGCTGAGAGCGAGCTTTTACCTGCAACTTGCGGCAATACATAAATGCGCGCGCGCGGTTAGGCGCAAGAGGGAGCAATGACAACAGTCACAAAAGCCGCTGCACCGAGCCAGTGGTGCAGGGAATTTCCGGGGAACGGAGTTCAGGGGAAAAGCAGTGAAGCGTGCATCCCCGCTATTACCGCCGTCGCCAATTGCGGATCTGCGCCGCCCATTCGCAGATGGTCGAGCCGCCCGTAGAGGATTGCCTCCAACCAGGAGCTGACCGTTCCAAGCGCCCAGGTGCGAGGCTCCTGCTCGAGCCTGGAGACGCAGGAAGCCACCGCGCCTTCCTCGATCTCAACGTGGACGCCGGCCAGGCGATCCCTCGCTTCGCCCTCGTTGCCCGAACCGGTATCCACCGCAAGCAAACAGGAGCCGCTGAAGTTAACCGTGAGGTCGACGAGCGGCACGGCGAGCATGAACGCTGCCTCGATATCGATCCGAGTCGGGGGTTCAGTCACACCGGCGAGGTGTTCACACTCGCAGCGGCCCGCCGCAGTAAGTGGACCCACGCCCTGCCGGGTCCACTCGGTCACGGCGTAGGGTTTTGCACTTTTTCCCGCGTCCGGCCTCAGTTCGACCTGACGCGCTGCCCGCATCGCGGAGAGGCGTCGCTCGAGCGCCGGGTAGCTGACCGCGGGAATTGCGCTGCTGAGCTCCGTCAGCGAAAGCGGCCGGGCCCCCAAGGCCCTCAGCATCGTCGATCCCCAGGCACCGACCAAAGACCTGATCGCCCCCTTTGCCGTCTCGCTGCCGAGCGCGATCGGTCCCTGCGGCGCTTGCGCCAGCCAAGCTTCGACCACCGCGGCGACCCCAAGCACCCCTTTTCCGACCTCGGTCAGCTCGTTCTCGACCGTGTAGGGCATGCCGCTGCGAACGTGCCGTTCGAGCGCCCCGATCGCTCGCAGGTTGCCGACCTGGCCGCGCAGCGTCGTCTGCGCGGCACCGCCGATCCGTTCGCGCAGATCGGGCAGGCGAAGCGGGCCATCGAGATGGGCACGCAGGATCGGAACGCTCAACGGACCGGCAATCAGGGAGAGCACCGTCCCGCCGGCTCGAACCCGTGCATGCGGCGGTGTGCTGTCGGCTTGCATCGGTTAGGGCACTATCTGGTAATCAAAAAACTCTCAACAAACTGCCGTCAGCGAAACGGACCCTATTGGAAACGATTGTGCTGCGCCGTTGTCAGTCCTAAGCGCTGCGACGCAGACAGCTGTCTGCGTTCATCGTCAGCGGTTTGCGGTGGCGTTGCCTAGCCGGAGACGCGCTCGCCGAGGGTCTGCAGCATCTCCTCGACCCGGACGAACTTGACCCGCGGCCGGCCGTGGGGCTCGCCGCGGCCGACCTCGGCCTGGTCGATCGCCTGCCAATCCTCGAAGCTGACGTAGCGGATTCCGCGCTCGGCGAGCAATGCCTCGACCGCTGCCGGATCGGGGCTCTCGGGACGGAGAAGCGCCTGCGACTCGATGTCGGCGAGCAAGTGCTGAACCGTCTCCAGCGCGTCCTTCTTGTTGGTGCCGATCACGCCGGAGGGACCACGCTTGATCCAGCCCGCTGTGTAGTGGCCGACCTTGTGGCCGGAGTCGTGGGAGTCGAGCACACGACCGCCCTCGTTGAGGATCAGGCCGCGCTTCTCGTCAAAGGGCACGCCCTCGATCGGGATCCCGGTGTAGCCGACCGAGCGCAGGATCAGGCCGCACTCGAGCTCTTCGCGCTCGCCGGTGTCCTTGGCGCGCAGCGCGCCACCCTCTTCGACCAGCTCGTTGCGGCCGATCACGATCTTCTCCACCTTGCCATCGCCCTTGATCTCGACCGGCGAGGCGAGGAAGCGCAGGACGATCCGCTGGTGCTTGCCCTTCGGCTCGCGCCGGGAGAACTCGCGCAGCGTCTCGACGTTGACCCGGGTCGTCTTGTCGGCCTCGTCGGACTCGAGGTAGGCAGCGCTGGCCGGATCGAGCTCGACATCGGCCGGGTCGACGATCACGTCGGCGTCCTCCATCTCGCCCAGCTCCTTGATCTCCGGGTTGGTGAAGGCTGCCTGAACCGGCCCGCGGCGACCGAGGACGACGATCTCGCGGATCTTCTTCGCGTCGAGCCGCTCGATCGCGTGGTCGGCAGTGTCTGTCTGGCGCAGCTCGTGGTCGGTCAGGGCCAGCATTCGGGCGACGTCCATCGCCACGTTGCCGTTGCCGATCACGACCGCCCGCTCGCAGGAGAGATCGAACTCGTCGTTGGCGTAGTCGGGATGGGCGTTGTACCAACCGACGAAGGCGGTGGCGGCGTAGCTGCCGGGCAGCTCCTCGCCGGGAACGCCGAGCTGGCGGTCGGTCTCGCAGCCGACCGTGAAGACGATCGCGTGGTAGAGCCGTTCGAGATCCTCGACCTCGATGTCATGGCCGACCTTGACGTTGCCGAAGAAGCGGAAGCCCTCGCGCGCGGCGGTTTTTTCGTAGACCCGGGTCACCGACTTGATCTTCGGGTGGTCCGGCGCGACACCGCCGCGGACGAGGCCGAAGGGCGTCGGCAGGCGGTCGAAGAGATCGACCTGGGCGTGCACGTCCTCGCCTTTGAGGATGTGCTCGGCGGCGTAGAAGCCAGAGGGACCGGCACCGACGATGGCGACGCGGACGGGGTTCTCAGGGGTTCCGATTTTGGTCATCTCGCTCTATCTGGGTTGCCGTTGGGGGTGACGGTTCGCGTTGAAAAGCGACTACCGCGAGCGCGAAAGAATAGGGAACCCGGCGCGGCGGGCTCCCTACGCGGCCAGCAGCATCGCGTTGCAGTCGGGGCAGATGCCGTGACTAAGAGCCGGAAGCTCTGGCCGGTTGAAGAGTTCCAACCGCCTCGCTGCCTCCTCGACCTCGACCCATTCGCCGTCGACCTCGAAGCGATCGCACCAGCCGCACATCTCCAGCATCTCGTCGCTGCGCGGCGTGGCCGGATCGAGCAGCCGCTGCGGTAAATCCCGAAACTCTTCCGAGCGCGCCCGCGCCGAGAAGAGGACGACCCGCCCGCCGGGCCTGGCGACGATCCTGATGCTCATCTCGCGACGCACGCCGGGGCCGTCACAGCGGAAGGGCAGCTCGACGTCGCCGACCTCGTCGCGGATGCGCCGCACCAGCAGCCGCTGCAGTTTCACCATCTCGTGGCCGGCGACGTAGTCCCAAAGCGAGCGGCCGAGGCTGGTCGTCGCCTCGTCCCAGCCGTTCTCCGCGGCGAAGCTGTAGTAGCCCTCGTCGACCCTGACCAGGTGGTCGTGCTCGTCGATCGCGTAGCTGAGCGCCCCGGTGCTCATGCCCCTGCGGGGATGGCGCTGGGAACGCCATCGAGCGCGTCGAGCGCCTTGCGCAGCGAAAGCGCCACGCAGCTGAAGGTCGGCGTCTCGCGCTCGGTGTACTCGCTCGACTCGGTCGGGCGCAGCTCCTGGACTAGGTCGAGGAACATCGCCGGATCGTCGCCCTCGAAGGCAACGACGAACTCCTGATCGTCGAGGCCAAAGGAGTAAGTCGTATTGATCGTGATCGCCGGGTAGCGGCGACCGACCTCGATGTGGCTTTTCATGATCCGCCCCCGCTCCTGCGCCGGCAGCCCGTACCAGCGGCGCTGCTTGACCATCGGGTAGAGGAACATGTACTTGCGTTCGGATACGCAGATCTCGGGCCGCGCCTGCTCCTCCGAATAAGGAGAGAGCTTGGTCGTCGAGAGGAACGAGTAGGGCGTCTCCGACCACTTGGCCAGGCCGCTCTGGCCGAGCACGACGTGGAAGGTGTGCAGGTCGTCGAGGCTGGGGCTCTGGCTGAGCAGGACGAGGTCGACGTCGCCGCGGGTTCCTATGGTTGAGTAGGCGCGCAACGAGCGGTCTTGGGCGAAGTCCTCGCAGGCGGCGAGGAACTCCTGCTTGTCGGCGGCTCGCAGGTCGGCGTCGCGGCGGCGCCAGGCGGGATCTACCTTGAAAAATGAAAACTTGGCGAAAGTTCGGTCGGGCACTTGGGTCACGATAGCTATTGCTCTTGGGGTTGTGGCGGGCCTCGGGTGGGGGTCTCCACTTAACTTTTTCGGTGGAGAGGCAGTGGCAGGCAGTGGGCCGCGCGCCGAAAAAGTACAAGACGTTCCGACCCCCACCCGAGGCCCGGGACCACGCGTGGTCGTTGCTCTCATGCCCGAAGGGACCGGGGTAAAGCAGCTTGCGAGGGTTCCAGGCGTCTCGCCGGGATTGCTTAGCGCCGGGCTCGGCAGCGTTCCGGCTGAGCAGACGTATCTCGATATCAGCCAGGGGAATCGGGTCTTCGATTCGCTTTACGACTCAAGGCTTCCCAGGGATGTAGCTGGGGGAATCTGTGGGCCGCCCTATTCACGAAGCGTGGTCGAACGGGCGGAATCGGCTCCCGCCGACATCGTCCCCGGGCTGCTTGCCGCGACTCTGCGGGAAGCCGGTGAGAGGTGTGAAGTTCGGGATTTGACCTTGGCCCAGCTAGCGGCGCTTGTGCGGGGGTTGCGGGAAAACGATTTGGTCGTTGCCATTGAGCGGGCCCCGCCAGAGAAGAATCGGCAGCTGGCTATTGGGATCGCGGGGCGTGGGTTCGATGGCGATCTGACTTCGGACAGCACTCGGACGAATGGGTACGTGCTCTCCACCGACATCGCGCCGACGATCTTGGGGCGGCTTGGGGTCGGGGTGCCTTCGGCGATGTCGGGGCAGGCGATTCGGGCTGAGGGGTCGGTTGACGTTGGGGCGATCGAAACACTTGGGGATCGGATGGGGACGATCTCCGAACGGCGGGGGCCGGCGATCGGGGTGTCCCTGGCGGTTTGGCTCGTCCTGCTGGGGCTCGCCCTTCTCGCTCGGGGACGGGTGGCTCGCGGCGCGGTGCGGGTTGTCGGGTTGAGCGTGATTTACCTGCCGCTGGTGCTGCTGCTCGGCGCCGCGCTCGAACCGACTAAAGGAGCGGAACAGATACTGGTGATGCTGGGGGCGCCTGTATTCGCCGGGCTCACGCTCGCTGCGCTGCGCGGCTACCGGGCGATCGCGGTGGCCTCGGGGCTCGTCGTACTCGCTTACGCGATCGATGTCGTCGTCGGGTCTCCGCTCACCTCGCTTTCGCTGCTCGGCCCGAATCCCGGGCTAGGCGTGCGCTTCTACGGGATCGGCAACGAGCTGGAGGCGCTGCTGGGAGTCCTCGTCGTCGCCGGGACCGGCGCCGGGCTTGCCGGCTTCGCCCCGCGGCTTTCGGCACGCCGCCAAGCCGCGGCGTTCCTGGCGATCGGGCTGTTCTTCGCCCTCGTTTTCGCCGCCGGACGTTTCGGGGCCGATGTGGGCGCGGCGATCGTGCTCCCCGCCGGCGCCGCGGTTGCCGCTGCCGCGACCGCAGCGCGAAGGCGGCGCACGGCACTGGCGGTGCTTGCGGCCCCCCTCGCGGTGCTGGCCCTGATCGCCCTGGCCGACCTGGTCTCGGGGGCGAACGCGCACCTGACCCGGTCCGTCCTCGATGCCGGCGGCCTCGGCGATCTTGCCGACGTCGCGCAGCGCCGCCTGCAGCTCTCCGCCCACAGCTTCACGCGTCCCGTCGTGCTCCTCTTCCTGCCCCTTATCGCCGCGCTTGCCGTCTTCGCCATCGTGCGCCGCGACCGTTTCAGAGCATCGCTGGAGAATTTCCCAGCGATGCGAGCCGGGCTACTGGGCGCGGTTGCCGCGACCGTGATCGGCACCCTCGCCAACGACTCGGGGGCGCTGCTGCTGGAGATCGGCACTGCCTACCTGCTCGTATTCGCCAGCTTTGCCTGGAGCGTGCGGACTAGCTGAGGCACGCCTGGGGGTCCCCTCTGGGCGATCCACTACCCTTGTCGTTCGTGCGGATTGCACTCGTCTCGCCATATTCCTGGACCTACCAGGGCGGCGTAAACCGGCACGTGGAGGCGCTTGCGGAGGAGTTTCTCGATCGCGGCCACCACGTCCGTGTGCTTGCGCCATTCGATTCTCCCGGCCGCCTCAGCCGGGTGCTGCACCGTGCCTCGCCCGAGCCGCGCGAGATCGCCGACTATCTGATCCCGCTGGGGCGCACCGCGGGCTTCCCCTCCAACGGTTCGATCTCCAACCTTTCGCCCTTCCCGCTCAGCGGTGTCCTCGCCCCCCGCCGCGAGCTGGCCCAGGGCAACTTCGACATCGTCCACGTCCACGAGCCGGTGGTGCCGCTGGTCGGCTGGAACGCGGCGCTCGGCACCGACGCCACCGCGATCGGCACCTTCCACGCCTACTCGACCCAGGCACTGCCCAACCGCATCGCCGGAGCATTCGGCGCCCGGCGCGTCTTCAACCGGCTCTCGGCGCGGATCGCCGTTTCCGAGGCAGCCGCCTGGACCGGCCGGCGCTGGTTCGGCGGCCACTACGAGGTGATCCCCAACGGGGTCGACGTCGCCGCCCCAAAGGGGCCGAAGCCGGCAGGAGAGGAGCTGCGCGTGCTCTTCGTCGGGCGGCCCGAGGAGCGCAAGGGCCTGCCGGTCCTGCTCACCGCCTTCAGCGCCCTGATCGAGCATGTTCCAAGCCGCCTCACCGTGATCGGCGCCGAGCGCGAGGACGTGCTGCGCTACCTCGCCGATCCCGAGACGATGAAGTCGATCGACGTCCGCGGCCGGGTCTCGGGCGAGGCACTGGACCGCGCCCTGCACGAGGCCGACCTGCTCTGCGCACCCTCGCTCTCGGGCGAGAGCTTCGGCATGGTCCTGACCGAGGCCTTCGCCGCCGGCACGCCGGCCATCGCCTCGGCAATCGCCGGCTACAGCGACGTGGTCAGCGATGGCGTCGACGGCGTACTCGTGCCCCCAGGCGATCCACAGCGACTGGCGGAGGAGCTGCAGCGGGCCTACCACGAGTCCGAACGGCTGGCGGCGATGGGAGAGGCCGCGCGACAGAGCGCCGAGCGCTACGCCTGGCCGCGCGTGGCCGACCAGGTGACCGCCGTCTACGAGCGCGCGCTCGAGATCCCCAAGCCGGCGACCAAGCTCGAGCGAGCCGCCCACTGGGCGGGGATCAGGCCGGCTGACGGCCTGCCGCCGAGCCCGGCACAGCGACTCCCTTCACTCGACCCGGAGCCGGCACGGCCGGGGCAGCGCAAGCGCAAGGTCGCCCGCCGCATCGGCCTCACCGCGGCCGGCGTAATCGGCGTCGGGCTGACCGCCCTAGCGGCGCAGAAGATCGGCGTCGACAAGGTGGTCGAAAGCATCGTCCGCTCCGACCTCAGCTGGGTTCTGGTCGCCTGCGCATTGATGGCACTCTCGCTCTTCTTCCGCGCAGCCTCCTGGTATTGGATCGTGCGCGCGGCGCTGCCGCTGCGGCCGGTGCGCCGGCGCGACGTGACCTCGGCGACGATGATCGGGGTGCTGATGTCGGCGACGCTGCCGGCCCGCCTCGGCGAGCCGGCCCGTGCGATGTCGCTGGCACGGCGGATCGGCCGCATGCGCGAGACCTTCCCGGTCCTGCTCGGCACCGTCGTCTCGCAGACGCTGCTCAACCTCGTCGCCCTCGCCCTGCTCGGCGTGATCATCGTTTCCAGCACCGACCTCTTCCACTCCGGCACGCAGAAGCTCTTCGCCTTCAGCTTCCTGCCGCTGCTCCTGCTCGTCGCCCTGCTGCTCGGCCCGCCGCTGATGCGGCGCAACGGGAACGGTCGCCTGGCACGCCTCGGCACCGCTCTGCACGGCGCCCTGCTGCAGGTACGGGCCGGGCTGAAAGTCTTCCGCAACCCGCGCCGTGGCTTCGCCGCAGCCGCCGCGCAGCTGACCGCGTGGGCGATCCAGCTCGGCGCCTGCTGGGCGCTGCTCGCCGCCCTTGGGCTGAGCGACCAGGCTGGGATCGGCGCCGCTGCCGCCGTCCTCTTCGCCGTCAACGTGACCGCCGTGGTGCCGGCGACACCCTCGAACATCGGCGTCTTCCAGCTCGCCGTGATCAGCGTCCTGCACACCGGCTTCGGCGTCAGCACCGCGGATGCCCTTGCCTACGGCGTCATCCTGCAAGCCGTCGAGATCGCCACCGCGGTCACCCTCGGCCTACCCGCGCTGGTCCGCGAAGGCCTTACCTGGAGCGACCTGCGAGTACAGGCACTCTCCAGCACGCCGGTGCGGCTGAAGCCCGAGCCGGCCCCGCGCGAGCCAGAAGCGCGCGAAGGCATCCGCGCCTAGCTGAGAACGGACTTCGAGACGCTGCCGATGCCGAGCAGGCCGGGGCCGACGTGGGCGCCGAGCACGGCGCCGATCTCGGAAACGAAAACTGGCTCGCAGCCGAAGATCTCGCGGCCATCGTCGACCAGGGCGGCGGCGGTCTCGTCGTCCTGAATGTGCTGAACCACCCAGCTATCGAAGCCCGACTCGTGGTGCTGGCGGGCGTAGTCGCGCAGGCGCTCGATTGAGCGGGCCCGGGTGCGCACGCGCTCGACCGGGGTTATCTCCTCCTCCAGAGTGAGGATCGGCTTGATCTTCAGCGCCGAGCCGATCCAGGCGCGGGCGCCGCCGATCCGACCGCCGCGACGCAGGTACTCGAGCGTGTCGATCGCGAACCACATCTTCAGCTCCCCCCGCGCCTGCTCGGCGCGAGCCCGCACCGCCTCGGCATCGCCTTCGGCAGTCGCCGCGGCCGCGGCGGCCAGAACCGAGAGGCCCATCCCGCCGGCGGCCGAGCGGGAATCGAAGACGTGGATGCGCTCTCCCTCCTTACCGTCGGCGATCAGCCTCTCGCGAGCCTGGCCAGCGGCCTCCCAGGTGCCGGAGATGCCGGCCGAGATATGGATCGAGACGATTTCGCGGCCTTGGTCGAGCAGCGGCTCGTAGACCGAGACGAAGTCCCCGATCGACGGCTGCGAAGTGGTCGCGCCGCTTTCCGAGGCTCGCAGGCGCTCATAGAAGCCCGCGTAGTCGACGATTTCCGACTCCCGTTCCTGATGGCCGTCGACCGCCACGTAGAGGCTGATCGTCTCGACTCCGCGCGAGGCAAGCAGCTCGGTCGGCAGGTAGGCCGTCGTGTCGCAAACGACCGCAGTTTGGGTGGGAGAACTCAAGCAAGTCGATTCTGGCAGACCTCTCGCTACACTTTGTGAAGTGACTGACGAAACACAAGCTGCGATCTCCCTCACCGACAAGGCCGCCGGCAAGATTGCCGAGCTGCTCGGTTCCCAGGAGGACGCCGGTGGACAGGCGCTCCGCGTCGCGGTCCGCGGCGGCGGATGCTCAGGCTTCCAGTATGCGCTCGCCTTCGACCAGGCCAAGGACGACGATCACATCTTCGAGGTCGACGGAGTCTCCGTCGTCGTCGACAAGGTCAGCATGCAGTTCGTCTTCGGCTCCGAGGTCGACTACGTCGAAGGCCTGCAGGGCGCGGGCTTTCAGGTCAACAACCCCAACGTGGTTGCGGCCTGCGGCTGTGGCTCCTCTTTCCAAGTGAAAGAGGACGCCGCCGAGACAGCCGCCGTCTGACGGCTATTCGATCTGGAGAGGCGGCGACTGAGCCGGGGGATCGCCCGCCGGGACAGGCACTGCCTCGGGCTGCTCGACGCCGAGCGCCTCGGCCAGCTCGCCCGAGTCGAACATCTCCTCGACGATGTCGGCGCCGCCGAGCAACTCGCCTTTGACGTAGAGCTGCGGGAAGGTCTGCCAGTCCGATATCTCGGCGGTGACTTCGCGCAGCGGCTGCAGCGCCGGTAGCACGTCGATCGCGCCGTACTCGACATCGAGCGAGTCGAGCACCTGAACCACGCGCATCGAGAAACCGCAGCGCGGCATGTCCGGCGTGCCCTTCATGAAAAGCAGCACCGGGTTGGCGCCAATCAGCTCCTCGACCTTCTGCTTCAGTTCAGCGTCTGCCATCGACACAGCCTAGCTACCCCGGCACCTGGGTCCTCAGCGAGAGAGCATGGATCGTGCCGTCGTCGAAGCGCTGCTTGACCGCGGCCTTGACCAGGCGGTGCTGGTCCAGCCGGGAGAGTCCCTCGAACTGCGGCGCGGCCACGGTCGCCTGCAGGTGATCGCCGCTGCCGGTTTCGTCGGCAACCTCGGCCACGGCGCCCGGCAGGGCGACCTCGATCATCTGCTTGATCTCCGCTAGGTCCGCCACGGTCGCAGGCTAGCGGCGGCGGCGCAGCATCATCAGGCCGCCGAGGGCGAAGCCGGCGATCGCCGCTCCGGCGATCAGCTGTGAGCGGTGCTCATACGCTTGGCGGCGCCAGTCGGTCAGTTCGGTGACGCGTCCGCGCAGGATCTCGACCGAACTGCCGAGGTCGCGGCGCTGAAGATCGATGTCGCGGCGGATCTCCGCCGCCGAGCGGCCCGGCATGCCGGCCGTCGGAGGGCGGGAGGGCTCGGGGTGGGCACTCATTCCTTACCTGCCTTCGCTCCGGATTCCAGCGTTTCCTTGGTCAGCTTCGCCTCCGCGATCGCCTGCTCGGGCATCGGCGGTGAACCCGCTTGGACAGAGCGATAAGCGAAGAATCCGGCGCCGGCGGCGACCAAGAGGAAGAGCGCCGCCTCGACGAAGAAGCCGGGCCAGGCGTTGCCGTCGAAGACCTCTTCGGCGAGCAGCCATGCGACGCCCTCCATGATCAGGATCAGCGCCAGGAAGGCGAAGGTGCCGGCGGCGATGCCGACGACCGAGCCGCGCAGGATCTTGCCGACTTTCTCGGTGATCTCGGTCTTGGCGAGCTCGATCTCCTCGCGGACGAGCGACGAGCTCTTTTCGGCGACGTCGAAGACCAGCTCGCTGACCGAGCGGTCCTCGTCGCGCGGCGGGGGTGTGCCGGTGCCGTCGGGCACGCTACTCCGGCGGCTCCTCGTCGAAGACGCGCTTCCAGACGAAGGCGGCGATGCGGGCGGCGGCGATGCTGGCCAGGGCGCTGCTGGCCGCCAGCACGCCGCTCCAAGCGAGTCGTTTGACGATCTCGTTGTCCATGGCTCCGACCTTACCTATCGTGGCTCGATGCCGTCGCAGATCGTCGCCACGAGCAAGGACTTTGCCTGGTCGAAGTCGGTGTCGGAGGCCGGGATCACCTCGAAGATCCAGCCAGAGAGCAGCTGCTCGACCGCGCCGTAGAAGGACATCGAGGCGAAGGTGGGATCGATGTCGCGGCGGAACACGCCGGCCGCCTGGCCGTCGGCGACGATCTTGGCGATCGAGTCGTAGGCGCGGCGGATCTCAGCCAGGTGGGTGCGGCCGAAGGAGTTCGCCGCCCGCGTCACCTCGACGATGATCACCTTCATCAGCTCCGGGTCATGGCGGTAGGAGTCGACGATGAAACCGGCCACCGCTTCGAGCTTGGCGCGCGGGGAGATCCCCTCGCGGTCGGACTCCTCGATCGCGCTGAGCAGCAGCGACCAGCGCTCGCTGAAGAGCTCGTTGAGGACCTCGTCCTTGGACTTGAAGTAGTGGTAAACGAGGCCGTAGGCGACGCCGGCCTCGTCGGCGATGTCGGAGACCCGGGTCGAGTGGAAGCCCTGGCGGGCGAAGACGCGGATCGCCGCGTCGAGGATCTGGCGGCGCTTGTCGATCGGCGGTGCTTTCGATGCCATCAGGCGTGAGCCTCCGTCAGCTGGGGCCAGGCGTAGGCTCGGGGGCGGCGATTGGCCAGCGACGGCAGCGACTCGCGGACGCGATCCTGGGCGGCGAGGTCGAGGTCGGCGGCGACAAAGCACTCCTCGTCAGGCGCCATCGCCAGGACCGCTCCCCAGGGGTCGACGATCGTCGAGTGCCCGTAGGAGCTGAAGCGAGGTGGCGCCTCGCCGACCTGGTTGGGGGCGAGGACGAAGGCCTGGTTCTCGATCGCCCGCGCCCGCAGCAGCACCTCCCAGTGGTCGCGGCCGGTGGCGAAGGTGAAGGCCGAGGGGACAGCAAGGAGGCGAGCGCCGCGCACGGCGAGGATCCGGAACAGCTCGGGGAAGCGCAGGTCGTAACAGACGCTGAGGCCGACCGTGATCCCAGCGAGCGGAGCGGTGACGATCTCCTCCCCCGCCTCCTCGTGCTCGGACTCTCGGTAAGACACCCCGTCGACGTCGACGTCGAACATATGGATCTTGCGGTAGGTGGCGAGATCCTCTCCACCGGGGCCGATTGACACCGAGGTGTTGAACGCCTTGCCATCGGGACCCTGCTCGGAGATGCTGCCGGCAAGCAGGTGGATCCCCAGCTCGCGAGCCCAGCCACGAGCAGCGCCGAGGCTCGGGCCATCGAGCGCCTCCGCGCCGGCGACCAGCTCCTCACCACCGGCCAGGAGGTTCCACTTCTCCGGCAGCGCGACCAGCTCGGCGCCGTCGGCGGCGGCAGCCCGCACGAGCCGCCCGGCGGTCTCGAGGTTGCGTGACTTGTCCCCGGTTGAGTTGAGCTGTACTGCCGCTGCGCGCAAAACGTCCCTCTCTCTACTGAGTCGTCCGCCGATGCTGGCTGACTGACCAGTCAATCGGTTTGCTCAGTATAGGTGGATGATGAGCGTCGGCCGCACTCAGAGACTCATTATGCGAGCAACGATGCGATCCCAGATGCGAGTCGGGATCACGAGCTTGATGCGTGCCTGAGCCTTGGCGTCGAGCCCGACCAAATAGCGGCTGCGCGGGCGAGGCGCACTCAACGCGTGCTCGATCGCCTCGGCAACCTTGGCCGGCTCGATCCCGCGCTCGGCGAGGTTCCTCGTCACCTTGCGGTAGCTGGCGATCGCCCTGCCGTAGAGCTCTTCCCGAGCCCGAACGTCACCGCCGATCTCATCGGCCGCCCGCTCGCCGCTATCCCAGATCGGGGTGTCGATCGAACCGGGCTCAATGATCGAGACCGAGATCCCCCAGCGACGCAGCTCTTGGCGAAAGGCGTCCCCCACCGCCTCGACGCCGAACTTGGCCGCGTGGTAGGCACCGGTCAGCGGAAAGGCGATGCGACCGCCGATCGAGCTGACAAAGACGATGCGGCCGCGGGCACTGCGGATCAGCGGCAGCGTTGCCTGCGTCACCGCCACCTGCCCGGTCAGGTTGACCTCGATCTGACGGCGAAAGGCGTCGATCGGCATCGTCTCCAGCGGACTGGGAATCGCAACCCCGGCATTGTTGACAAGGCCATCGAGACCGGCGCTGCCAAGCTCATCGCCAAGCAAAACGGCGGCAGCCGAGATCGCATCGGCGTCGGTGACGTCGAGCATCATCGGGGTCAGTCGATCCGAGCCGGCGGCGCGCAGCGAATCGGCGTCCCCCTGTTTGCGAACCCCGGCGAAGACGCGCCAGCCGGCGGCGTCGAGGCGCAGCGTCGTGGCCCGTCCGATCCCGGTCGAAGAGCCGGTTACGAGTACGGATCGCACCTCGCCAGGCTACACGGGGCGTAACCTTGTTCCGGCATGCCCGAGCCTGGCAAGGACGATGGTGAGCGCAAGCAGGTGACTGTGCTCTTCGCCGACGTGAGCGGCTCGATGGACCTGGCCGAGGGGCAGGACCCGGAGGAGTGGCGCAAGATCATGCAGCGCTTCTTCGCGATTCTCACGGCAGCGGTCGACCGCTTCGAGGGCACCGTCGACAAGTTCACCGGCGACGGAATCATGGCCGTCTTCGGTGCGCCGGTCGCCCACGAGGATCACGCGCGACGCGCCTGTTACGCGGCCCTGCAGATGCTCGACGACGTCGCCGGGTACGCGGCCGAGCTGCGCCGCGGCTCCGGCCTCAACTTCTCCACCCGGATCGGGATCAACTCCGGCGAGGTGGTGGCGGGCGGAATCGGCGCAGGCGGCACCGGCGAGTACACAGCGATCGGGCACACGGTCGGCCTCGCGCAGCGGATGGAGGCCCTGGCCGAGCCGAGCAAGGCGTACCTGACCGAGAGCACGGCCGAGCTGGCGCATGGATTCATGCGGCTCGAGGACCTGGGCCAGTTCGAGATCAAGGGCGCCAGCAGGCCAGTCCGGGTCTTTGAGCTTGCTGGGGTGGGCGCGGCGCGCTCGCGACTCGACCTTTCCCGCGAGCGTGGCTTTTCCAGCTTTGTCGGACGGGACGAAGAGATGGCCGTACTCGAGGGCGCACTCGAGCGGGCCGAGAACAGCGAGGGTGCAGCGATTGGGATCGTTGCCGAGCCCGGCATCGGTAAGAGTCGCCTCTGTCACGAGTTCGCGGAGCGCTGTCGCGAGCGTGGCATCGAGGTCTTCGAATGCCAGGCGCAGGCGCACGGGCGCTCGATCCCCTTCATGCCGGTGCTGCAGATGCTGCGCTCTTATTTCGGCATCGCCGACGGCGACTCGGAGCGAATCGTGCGCGAGAAGATCGCCGGCAGGGCGCTCCTGCTCGATCCCGACTTCGCCGAGGACCTGCCACTCCTCTTCGATTTCCTCGGGGTTCCCGACCCCGACCGGCCGCTGGCCCAGCTCAGCGCCGAGGCTCGGCATCGGAGCCTGCGCGGCGTCGTCTGCCGCCTCGTGCGGGCGCCCAACCGGCGTAACTCGATCGTAGCCCTGATCGAGGACCTGCATTGGATGGACGAGGGCAGCGCCAACCTGCTCGGCGAGCTGATCTCCGCGGTCGAGGGAACGAAGACGCTCGCGGTCGTCAACTTCCGACCCGAATACGAAGCTGAATGGTCCGGCGCCGCTACCTATCGTGGGATCTCGCTCGAACCGCTTGGCCCCGATGACTCCCATGAGCTGCTGCGCGATTTGGCCGGCGCGGATCCCTCGCTCGATGGCCTCGGAGATCTAGTCCACGAGCGGACCGCAGGCAACCCGTTCTTCATCGAGGAGATCGTTCGGGGCCTTGCCGAATCCGGCCACCTCGCGGGAGAGCGCGGTGCCTACCGGTTGGCACGGCCGGTCGAGGACACCGGCGTGCCGGCAAGCGTGCAGACGGTGCTGGCGGCGAGGATCGACCGCCTCGACCCGACCGCCAAGCAGCTGCTGCAGGCCGCGTCGGCGACCAGCAAGGAGATAAGCGAACGCGCCCTGGGGCTGATCTCCGGCCTCGAAGACGACGAGGGCTATCGCGCTGCGCTTTGTGAGCTGACCGAGGGCGGCTTTCTCTACGAGACCGAGATCTATCCGGAACGGATCTTCGCCTTCCGTCACCCGCTCACCCGCGAGGTTGCGTATGGCACGCAGCTGAACGAGCAGCGCGCGGTCACACACGCAGCGACGGCCCATGCCCTGATCGAGCTCAATCCCGACCGCCTCGACGAGCTCGCGGCGCTGATCGCGAGCCACATGGAGGCCGGCGGCGAGACGCTGGAAGCGGCGCGCTGGTTCGCCCGCGCCGCGCACTGGGCGGGTCACAGCCGTCCCCAGGATGCGACGCGGATGTGGCGCAAGGTGATGGAGCTGGTCTCGGGACTGGACGAGAACGAGGAGACAGCCGCCCTTGCCGTGCTCTCCCGCTTGCTGCAGCTCGACTACGCCTGGCGGCTGGGCATGGAGAAGGAGACAGCCGACGTCCTGGCCGGCGAAGCGCAGGAGATCGCCGAGAAAATCGGCGACATGCGCTCGCTGGCGCTGCTGAAGCTGCTCACTGCGGCGCGGCCGGGGGTGGCCAACGAGGCCTCTAAATGGATCGCCGCCGCGGAGGAGTCGATCCGCCTAGCCGACGAGGCCGGTGAAATCCACCTGCGCGTCGCAATCAGGGGCGTCGGCTGTTACGCACACATGTGCGCCGGCGACCTTGACCTGGTCGAAAACACGGTCGACGAAATCCTCGAGCTGGGTGGAGGCGATCCCACCGTCGGCGCTGGGATCGTGATCGGTTGCCCCCCGGCCTGGGCGCTGATGGCCCGCAGCGTTGCGCTCAAAGAGCGCGGCCGGCTTGACGAGGCAGAGCAGGTGGCGGAGGAGTCGCTGCGGTTGGCTGTCGCCTATGGCGACCCCGAGACCGAGAGCTGGAGCCGCGGCAACAAAGCGACGCTGCTGGCCGAGCGCGGCGAAATCGAGGCAGCGATGGCCCTGGCGCGCCGCAACTGCGAGCTGACGGATCAACTCGGCGACGTCTTCTCCCGCAGCCTGGCGCTGACCAGCTTCGCCTTCGTCCAGCTCGCCGCCGGAGATTTCGATTCGGCCCTGGAAACGATCGAGCTCTCCGACCGCACCTACCGCGAGGCGATGAACGCCGGCGGTGAGGGCGAGGCCTGGCGTGGCACCCTGCGGGCCCGCGCTCTGCTCGGTGCCGGTCGGGTCGAGGAGGCGCTCGCGCAAGCCGAGGAGGCCACCGGGACCTCACGCGAACGCGGCATGTACTGGCAGCTTCCCGGTGCCCTCCTGACCCTCGCCCAGGCTCGCGTCGCCGCCGGGACGAGCGGAGCCAAGGAAGCGCTCGCCGAGGCAAGCGCAATCTGCGAGCGCCTCGACCACCGCACGACCCTGAGCAAAATCGAGGCCGAGCGCGCCGCCCTTTCGACTGCCTGACGCCGCGCCCGCCGGGCTAGTATCGCCCGATGACCGAGACAGCCTTCGTCACGGGCGGATCCGGATTCATCGGCGGCAAGCTCGTGCAGCGTCTTGTCGCCGAAGGACATCCCGTGCGGGCGCTGGCGCGCTCCGATGCCGCCGCCGAGCGCGTGGCGGCGCTGGGGGCCGAGCCGGTGCGCGGCGAGCTAGGCGACCGTGCCTCGCTCGCCGCGGGCGCCGCCGGATGCGACGTCGCCTTCCACCTTGCCGCGCACCTCGGCGAGTGGGGTCCGTGGGAGGACTTCGAGCGCGGCAACGTCGAAGGGACCCAGAACGCACTGGCCGCCTGCGCGGAGGCCGGGGTCAAGCGCTTCGTCCACTGCGGCACCGAGGCCGCGCTGATGGCCGGCGAGCCGCTGGTCGGCGTCGATGAGACGGCGCCGCTGCGCCCCGACTCGCGGGCGCCTTACCCCGCCACCAAGGCGAAAGCCGAGCAATCGGTCAGGGCGGCCTCGCGCGACGGGTTCGAGACCGTCGTCGTGCGCCCCCGCTTCGTCTGGGGAAAGGGCGACACGACCCTGCTGCCAGGGATGGTCGAGACCGTCGAAGCCGGTCGCTTCGCCTGGGTCGGCGGCGGCCGCAACGTCACCGACACCGCGCACGTGGACAACGTCGTCGCGGGCTTGATCCTCGCCGTGGAAAAGGGTCGGGCCGGCGAGGCCTACTTCGTTACCGACGGCGAACCCGTCGTCTTCCGGGAGTTCGTCTCGGCGATGCTGCGAACACAGGGCGTCGAGCCGCCCGACCGCAGCCTCCCCGCCTGGATCGCCGCGCCGATGGCCCGCGTCTGCGAACTGGCCTGGAAGGTCCTACCGCTGAAGGGCGACCCACCGATGACGCGCTTCCGCTCATAGCTGCTGACCCAGGAGTGCACGATCGACATCAGCAAGGCGCGCACCGAGCTCGGCTACATGCCCGTCATCGACCACGAGCAGGGCCTGGCCGGGCTAAGCGACTAATCGCGGCCGGCGCGGTGGCGCTCGAGCTCGGCGACCATCAGCTTGGTGTGCAGCGCGGCGATCAGGTCCTGGAGGGGCTGGGCGCCGGCTTCGAGCATCTCGACCACGCGCTCCGGTGAGACCTCCCCGGCAAGGCGGTCCATCACCATCCCGACCTCCTCGCGGACCAGGTCTTCGATCGCGCTCTTGTAACGCAGGGTGTCGTAGACGGTGAAGCCGATCTGCTCGTCGTAGCCGCCGGCACGGAAGCGAACGATCGCCTCGATGATCTTGATGTCGGAGGGCGAGTAGCCGCGGCTATTGGGACTCAAGACCTCCAGCTTCTCGAGCCGGTCGAGCACTTCCTTGGGGACGCCATAGCGCTCGCGGACCTGGGCGGCACTGGTGCGGGTGCGCTCGCCGGCCAAGGCGCGGTCGAGGATGCGATCCTCGAGCTCGACCAGAGCGCGGGCGCGCTCGGGGTCCTCGTCGAGCACCGATTTGATCGCCTTCAGCGGCATGAAGCGCTCCTCCTGCAGCTGCTTGATCAGCTTGATCCGGTCGACGAACTCGGGCGGGTAGTAGGCCATGTTGCGGCTGGTCTTGACCGGCTCCGGCAACAGCCCCTCGCGCAGGTAGTGCTTGATCGTCGGCGCCGGCACGCCCGACGCCTCGGCCAGCTCCCCCATGCGCAGCAACTCCCCATTGGGCCGATGGGCCTGGAACGTGTCGATACGTCCCGTTTTAGGCCCGTCGGCGGTCATGCGCGGAAAGTGGCGGCGGAGTCGGCGCTGGGGCCAGCGGCGGCGCCGGACTCCAGCATCGCGGCGACCTCCTCCGCCGAGTAGCCGGCCTCGCGCAGCACCTCATCGGTGTGCTCGCCGAAGGCGGGCGCGGGTCGGGTCGGGTCGCCGGGCGTACGGCTCATCTTCACCGGCACGCCGAGCTGGCGTACGGTACCGAGCCCCGGCTGCGCGATCTCGACCACCATCTGGCGAGCGCGGACCAGCTCGGAATCGAGCGCCTCGTCGATGTCGAGCACCGGCTCGATGCAGCAGTCGTGCTCGTCGTTGAAGGCCTTCCATTCGTCGCGAGTGCGGGAACGAAAGACCTCTGCGACCTCACGCCAGGAGTCGCTGTCCGGTGCCTCGAATTGCTTCTCGATCAGATCCGGGCGGTCGACCCCGCCACAGAAAGCGGCCCAGAACTTCGGCTCCAGGGCGCCGCAGGTGATCCAGCCGTCGCTTGCCTCGTAGGGCATGTAACAGACCAGTCCGCCGGCGAGCTGCTGCTCGCCGCGGCGTGGAACCTCGCCGTCGCAGAAGTAGCGCCCGGCGACCATCGCCAGCCAGGAGAGGGCCCCGTCGGCCATCGAGATGTCGACCATCTGGCCCTCGCCGGAGCGCTGCCGCTCGTGCAGCGCCGCCATCACGCCGAAGGCCGCCATCAGCGCGCCGCCGCCAAGGTCGGCGATCTGGCCGCCCGACTGCACCGGCGGGCCGCCCTTGGCGCCGGTCAGTCCAAGCAGGCCGACGAGGCCGAGGTAGTTCATGTCGTGGCCGGCGCGCTGGGTGTAGGGGCCATCCTGGCCGTAGCCGGTGATCGCGCAGAAGACGATCGCCGGGTTGGCCTCGCGCATGCGCTCGTAGCCGACGCCGAGCCGGTCGAGTACGCCTGGCCGGAAGCCGTCGAGGACGACGTCGTAGGACTTGACCAGCCGCAACAGCGCCTCGCGCCCCTGCTCGCTCTTCAGGTCGAGCCGGACCGAGCGCTTACCGCGGTTGAGCGAGAGATAGAGGGCCGAGCGCGTGCCCAGCTCCTGCTGCTCATCCGTGCCGTAGTAGGGCGGCGCCCAGCGGATGTAGTCGCCCATGCCGGTGTCCTCGACCTTGAGCACCTCGGCGCCGAGGTCGGCAAGCAGCAGCGAGCAGAAGCCACCCGGCAGCAGCCGGGACAGGTCGAGGACCTTGACGTCGCTAAGCGGGGGAGCGCTCACGCTTCGGCACTCCCAGCAGCTCGCGGGCCTCGGCGACGCTGGCGACCTTGCGACCGACGTCTTCGGCCATCTGCCGCGCCTTGGCGATCAGGTCGCCGTTGGAGCGGCACATCTCGCCGTTGGGCAGGTAGAGGTTGTCCTCGACTCCAGCGCGGACATTGCCGCCCAGCACCAGCGCCGCGCCGAGCAGTTTCCACTGATCGCGGGAGATGCCGATCGTCTGCCACTGGTTGGGCCCCTCCGCCCCGCCCGGAACCTGATCGGCCATCAGGGTGATGTTGCGGGGGGTCGGCCGGATGCCACCGTTGACTCCCATCACCAGCGAGATCTGCAGCGGCGTCCGCTCCAGCAGGCCCATGTCGATCAGCGGATCGAGGTTGGCGACGTGGCCGGCGTCGAAGCACTCGTGCTCGGGCTTGATCCCCAGCTCGCGCATCGCCGTGAGGAACTCGATGATCGTGTCGAAGCTGTTCTCGAAGACCGCCTTGAAGACGAAGTCCTTGCGCCGTTTCGAGTACTTGGCGTAGTTCATCGAGCTCATATTGAGCGCCGCCACATCGGGCTTCAGCTCCCGCAGGTACTCGATCCGCTTCTCGATCGGGATTCCGATCGCGCCGGTCGAGTAGTTGACGATCACGTCGCCGACCTCGGCCAGGATCGCCTCGGTGATCGCCCTGAAGTCCTCAACCTCGTAAGAGGGCGTGCCGTCGGGTTTGCGAGCGTGAATGTGGATCTGCGAGGCGCCCTCGTCGACCGCCCGCCGCGCCTCCGCCGCGTACTCCTCGGGCGTGTAGGGAATCGCCGGGCACTGGTCGCGGTTGGCGATCACGCCGCTGATCGAGCAGCTGATCACGACTGGATTGTCGAACGAGCTCACTTTTCTCCCCCCTGTGGCGAGTTACCCGTGTATATGACGGGAAAGTCGCCACACCCCGTCATACCGGCATCACTCCATGCCGCTTCTTCGGCTTTTCAACGTGCTTGTCTTTCGCCATCCGCAGCGCCCTGACGATCGTCGGCCGCGTCTCGCGCGGGTCGATCACGTCGTCGATCACGGCGTTGCCGGCGGCGATGTAGGGGTCGATCTGCTCGCGCACCGCGTTCAGCATCGACTCGCGGGTCGCCTCCGGATCGTCGGAAGCCTCGATCATCGAGCGGCCGATGATTTCGACCGCGCCCTCGGCTCCCATCACCGAGATCTCGGCCCCGGGCCAGGCGACGATCAGGTCGGGCTCATAGGCCTTGCCGCACATCACGTAGTAGCCGGCGCCGTAGGCCTTGCGCACGATCACGGTCACCTTCGGGACCGTGGCGCGACTGACCGCGTAGAGCATCTTCGCCCCGTGGCGAATGATTCCGGCGTGCTCGACCTTGGCGCCGACCATGAAGCCGGGCACGTCTTGGAGGAAGACGAGCGGGATGTTGAAGGCGTCGCAGAGGTTGATGAAGCGCGCTGCCTTGTCGGCCGAGTCGTTGTCGAGGATCCCGGCCAGCTGCTTGGGCTGGTTGGCGACGATCCCGGCGGGGCGGCCGCCGAAGCGGGCGAAGCAGGTGATCAGCGTCTTGGCGAACTTCGGCTTGATGTCGAAGAACTCGCCGTCGTCGACGATCTCGCGGATCACGTCGTACATGTCATACGGCTGCCGCGATGAATCCGGAACGATCTCCATCAACTTCTCCGACATGCGATCGTCGGGATCGTCGGTCTCGATCACCGGCGGCTTCAGCTCGCAGTTGGTCGGGAAGTAGGAGAGGTACTGCTTGATCGCCCAGATGCACTCCTCGTCGTCCTTGACCTCGAGGTCCCCCACTCCGGACTTGCGGCAGTGCACCTTGGCACCGCCGAGCTCCTCCATGGTGATGTCCTCGCCGGTGACGGCCTTGGTCAGGTGCGGGCCGGCCAGCGCCATCGCGCCCTGGCCGGAGACCATCGGCACGAAGTCGGCGAGTGCCGGGATGTAGGCGGTGCCCGCGGCGCAGGGCCCCATCATCGCCGCCACCATCGGGATCACTCCCGACATCTCGACCTCCTCGCGGAAGAGGTGGCCGGAGCCGGCGAAGAGCGAGCCCGCCGCCTCCTGGATGCGGGCGCCGGCGGAGTCGAGCAGCCAGATGAAGGGCATCCGCTTGGAGAGCGCCATCTCGCGCAGACGGGTGACCTTGAGCTCGCCGGTCATCCCCATCGAGCCGGCCATCACGGTGAAGTCGTAGGCGGCGATGCAGCAGGGGCGGCCGTCGACGTCGCCCCAGCCGCTGATCACACCGTCGGCGGGTGCGTCCTTGCCGTCCATCGCCCGCTGGGCGAAATGGGGGCGGCCGTGGATGCCCATCTCGACGAAGGTGCCCTCGTCGACCAGCAGGGCGATCCGCTCGCGCGCGGTCAGCTTGCCGCGCTCGTGCTGCTTGGCGATCTTCTCCTCGCCGCCGCCCAGCTTCGCCACCTCGCGCCGTTTGTGAAGTTGCTCGGTGAGATCGCTGAGCGGGGCGGTCCCCGGCAGCAGGTGCTTGCTCTCTTGCTCGGTCGCCACTAGCGCCCTTTCCACTGCGGATCGCGTTTCTCGAAGAATGCGGTGACGCCCTCGACGATGTCCTCGGTCGAGAAGGTGAGCGAGAGCTGCGAGCGCAGGTAGTCGAGCGCGTCGTCGACCGCCATGTCCTGCTGGCGGTACATCGCGTCGTGGCCGAGCCGCATCAGCACCGGGCTCTTCGAGGCCAGCTTCGTCGCCCAATCGGCGACCGCGGCATCGAACTCGCCGGCCGGGACGACCTTGTTGGCGAGCCCGAACTCGACCGCCTGCTCGGCACTCAGCCGCTCGCCCAGCAGCATCATCTCGTTGACCTTCTTGCGCGGGACGTTGCGGTAGATGATCGCCATGATCATGTAGGGGAAGGCGCCGACGTTGATCTCCGGCGTGCCGAAGGTGACGCCCTCTTTGGCGATCAGAAGGTCACAGGAGAGGGCAAGGCCCATCCCCCCCGCCAGCACGTGGCCGTTGGCGGCGCAGAGCGAAGGCTTGCCCAGCCGCGGCATCAGCCTGAAGTATTCGAGGAAGAGATCTGTGGCGAAGTGTTTGGCGACGAGCGGGACGTCAGCGGCAAAGCCGCCGAGGTCGGCACCAGCGCAGAAGACCTTGTCGCCGGCCCCGGTGAGAACGACCGCGCGCACGTCGTCGGAGTCGCGAGCCGTCTTCATCGCGTCGACCAGCTCGCTCAGCATCTGCCCGGAGAGCATGTTGCGCTTCTCCGGGTTGTTGAGCGTGACCGTGGCGACGCCCTCGGCGACCTCGTACTTGACGACCTCGTAGTCCATCGGCGGGGGACCATAGCCGAACTGCGTTGAAAGTAGGAAGTGCTACTGTCCACGGCGGATTTCCGGCGGCCTGGCGCTGCCCATCACGAACCTGCGAACGAGGAGAGAGACAGTGGCGACCGCGACCAACGGCTCCAAAGTGATCAAGCCCGATCATCAGGCAGGGCGCAAGCACTTCATCTTCAGCCAGGAGCACGAAGACCTGCGCGAGTCGATGCAGTCGTGGGTCAAAAAGGAGCTGTGGCCGCACCGCAACGAGTGGGAGGACACCTACTGGGACTCCGCGGCGATGAAGCGCGCCGGCGAGCTCGGCTTCCTCGGCCTCTGCTTCCCCGAGGAGTACGGCGGACAGGGCGGCGACTACTTCTACTCGCTGGTCCGTGCCGAGTGCATGAGCTACTCCGGCTCCGGCGGCACCAACATGGGCTTTGCCGTGCAGAGCGACATGGTGCTGCCGCCGATCCACCTGCTCGGCACCGAGGAGCAGAAGCGCAAATACCTCGAGCCCGGCCTCAAGGGCGAGAAGATTGGCTGCATCGCGATCACCGAGCCGGGCGCCGGCTCCGACGTCGCCGGCATCCGCACCAGCGCGATCCTCGACGGCGACGAATACGTGATCAACGGCTCCAAGACCTTCATCACCAACGGTCCGCGCGCCGACTTCATCGTCCTCGTCACCAAGACCGATCCCAGCGCCCGCCACGAGGGCATCACCCTCTTCGTCCTGCCCCTGCGCGACGAGCAGGGCAACCACGTGGAGGGATTCACCGTCTCCGCCGAGCTGGAGAAGATGGGGATGCACGCCTCCGACACCGGCGAGCTCTCCTTCGAAGACGTCCGCGTCCCGGCCGACGCCGTGCTGGGCGAAGTCGGCAAGGGCTTCTACCACATCGCCTGGGAGCTCCAGGGCGAGCGCCTGGTCGCCGCCGCCGGCTGCCACGCGGGGGCAGAGCGGATGATCGAGAAGACGATCGAGTACGCCAAGGAGCGCGAAGCCTTCGGTCGCCCGATCGGCAAATTCCAGGCCCTGCGCCACAAGATCGCCGAGATGGCGACGAAGACCGAGGCGGCGAAGCAGTTCACCTACGCCACCGCCTGGCGCTTCGCCAACGGCGAGTACCCGGTCCGCGAGATCACGATGGCGAAGCTCTACGCCTCCCGCATCTGCTGCGAGGTGGCCGACGACGCGGTCCAGATCCTCGGCGGCTACGGCTACATGAAGGAGTACGAGATCGAGCGCGCTTACCGCGACGTTCGCCTCAACCGCATCGGCGCCGGCACCGACGAGGTAATGCTCGACGTGATCGGCCGCAGCTACGGGCTTTAGTCAAGCGGCAGGCAGATCGCGCAGAAGTCCTCGCCGAATGAGGTGAGGACGATGCTGCGGCGGACGGTGCGGGCCGTCCGCCCGCCCCGCTCCAGCGCGTCCGTCACCTCCGTCTGGGCCTCCAGCACCTGGTAGCGACGGGCGTCGCGCAGCGGCTCGCGCGAGAGCCAGACGAGGCCCAGCCGGTGCAGGTTGTTGAGGTAGGCCTGGACGCGCTCGCAATGACGACAGCCGGCCTCCTCGGCGATCATCGTGCAGCCGCCGGCCACGAGGGCGGAGGCGAACGGCAGGCCCGCGCGCACGTCGACCGATGGCTGCTCGCCTTCCCGAGCCAGGAAGCGCAGGATGCGGGCCTCGTCCGGCGCCAGGGCGTCGAGGATCCGCATGTAGGCGGGGTGGGAATCGACGTCGACGCTGACATCGGCCGAACGGCGCAGCAGGTCCTCACCGCGGCTGCGCAGCGCCTCCGCGGAGGCGTCTCCGGCGGGCCGCGACCGCGGCGCTTCCTCCACGCCGATCAGCTCACGCAGATAGGCACGCAACTCAGCGGTGGTCTCCTGCACCGCGTCGGCGGTCGACTCTCCCTGGGAAGCGGCGCGCACCACCCGCGAGGCTCCCTCCGCGTAGGCGCTGGCTATCTCCAACGCCCCCTGCCAGGCCACGTTCGCGGCGATCCTGGCCAGGCCGGGCGCCGCCTGCAGCAGCTCTTCAAGCGTCTCCTGCCCGGTCGGGCCGGGCGTTCGCCGCGGTGCTCCCCTGTCGTCGTCGAAAGTCATCCGAAGATCGCGAGGTGTAGCAGCCCGGCACCGAATCCGAGAACGGCGCCGTGCAGATAGAGCAGCCACTCGTCCTCGCGCATCGCCGTGCGCAGCATCTCCGAGAATTCAGGCGGACCCATCGCCCGCACCCGCGTGGCGACGAACTCGCGCACGCCATCCCTATGCCTAGCGTTGAACTCCTCGTCGGCGAGCGGGGTGACCGCGTAGTCGGCAGCCTCGACGGCCAGCGAGGTGCGGATCGCCTCGTAGTCGCGGCTGCCGACCGCGACCCTGACCGCCGAGCGCGCCCGGCCCAGCGCCCGGTCGACGGCGGGGCGCAGCGAGTCCTCGATCAGCTGCCGCGTGCGATCCGAGTTGGGCCCGTGCATCAGGTCCTCGGCGACGTTGGTCATCGTCACCACGTCGTCGGCGATGATGTCGGCGTAGACCTCGGCCACCTCGGGCTGGCGCTTGAGGAAGAGCCCCTGGACCTCGAACGGCCCGACCCGCCGCGGCCGCACCGGCTCGAAGATCATGCGGATGCCGAGCAGGTTCGTCGTGTAGCCGATCAGCACGCCGGCGATCGGCAGCACCCACCACGGGGTCAGTACGTACTCGGTAAAAAAAGCCGTGGGGACGCCGAGCAGCAGGCCGAAGAAGAAGCCGAAGTTGACGATGAA
>DASYIY010000105.1:0-20467 GCA_035997045.1 Solirubrobacterales bacterium
CACGATGGGCACCCAGGGGATGAAGGCCTCGCTGGTCAGCCGCGAGGTGATCGCCGACTCGATCGAGCTGATGGCGCGCGGCTACCAGTTCGACGCGATCGTCGCCCTCTGCGCCTGCGACAAGACGATCCCGGGCTGCGCAATGGCGCTCGCCCGTCTCGACGTTCCCTCCGTCGTCCTCTACGGCGGCTCGATCGCCCCCGGCCACTGGCACGGCCGCGACGTGACGATCCTCGACGTCTTCGAGGCGATGGGCGCCCACAACGCCGGAGACATGAGCGACGAGGAACTGAACGAGCTGGAGGGTGTCGCCAGCCCAGGTGCCGGCGCCTGCGGCGGCCAGTTCACCGCCAACACGATGGCCTGTGCCTTCGAGGCCCTGGGGGTCAGCGCCGGCGGCTCGGCGATGGTGCCGGCCGAAGACGGCGAGAAGGGCAGCGTCGCGGAGCGGATCGGCGAGCTCGTGATCAACGTTCTGACCGAGGACATCAGGCCGAGCAAGGTGATCACCCGCGACTCGCTGGAGAACGCGATCGCCTGCGTCTGCGCCTCGGGTGGCTCGACCAACGCCGTCTTGCACCTAATCGCCCTTGCCCACGAGCTCGATATCGAGCTGAGCATGGATGACTTCGAGCGAATTTCCCGCGCTACCCCGCTCTTTGCCGACCTCAAGCCCGGCGGGCGCTTCGTCGCCACCGACCTCTACGCGGCGGGCGGCGTGCCGGTGATCCTCAAGCGACTGGCCGAAGCCGGCAGCCTCCACGCCGATGCGATCACCGTCACCGGCAAGACGATCGGCGAGGTCGCGGCGGAGGCGAGCGAGGCGCCGGGGCAGGAAGTCGTGCGCCCGCTTGGCGATCCGGTGAAGAGCGAAGGCGGCCTGGCGATCATCGGCGGAAATCTCGCGCCCGAAGGGGCGGTGGTCAAGCTCGCCGGCACCGAGCGGACCCAGCAGACCGGCCCGGCCCGGGTCTTCGAGTCCGAGGAGGAATGCTTCCGCGCGGTCAAGGCCCAGCAGATCGATGCCGGTGACGTGGTCGTGATCCGTAACGAGGGCCCGTCGGGCGGCCCGGGCATGCGCGAGATGCTCCAGGTCACCGCGGCGATCGTCGGCGAGGGGCTAGGGGAGAGCGTGGCGATGGTCACCGACGGCCGCTTCTCGGGCGCTACCCGCGGCCTGATGATCGGCCACGTCGCCCCCGAGGCAGCCAAGGGCGGCCCGATCGCGGCGATCCAGGAGGGCGATCGGATCACGGTCGACATCACTGGCCGCCGCCTCGACGTAGACCTCTCGGACGAGGAGATCGCCAAGCGGGTGGCCGCGTACGAGTCGCCGCCATCGCCATTCGGCAGGGGCGTGATGGGCAAGTACGCCGCCACCGTGTCGTCGGCCGCACGCGGCGCTGTAACCGCTTAGGCGGTCAGAAACTCGTCGAGCAGGGCGTTGAAGCGGGCCGGCCGCTCCAGTTGCGGCACGTGGCCGGTGTGTTCGAAGATCTCCAGTCGAGACTGCGGGATGCGCCGGTTGTAGCTGAGGGCCGCCGCCGATGGGATCACCCAGTCATCGGTGCCCCAAACGATCATTGTCGGGATCTCGATCTCTTCGAGGCGGTCGCGGGCGTCGTATTCGATCACCGCGTCGAGTGAGTCGGCGAATCCCGGGCAGGACAGCCCCGACGCCATCTGCTCCCAGAGCAGCTCGGGCCGCAGTCGACTCGGATAGCGAACGAAGAAGCGGAACATCGCGTAGCGGAAGCGCCGATGGCTGACGACGAAGCGCGCGGCGGCGCCGAAGTGGGGCCCGAAGGTTTTCCAGGCGTGGGAGGTCGCGGTGCCGCGCTGATGTGGCAGCCAGGTGTTGATGAAGCCCGCGGCCGAGACCAGGACCAGGCGGTTGAAGCGCCCCGGTGCCGAGAGGATCGCCTCCGCCGCGACCAGTCCGCCCATCGAATTGCCGACCAGGGTGGCGCCGCTGCCGACCCCGAGCTTCTCGCAGAAATCGTGCAGGAGACGGCCGTAGGCGGGCATGTCGATCGGCCAGGAGGGCATTGGGCTGGCACCGAAGCCGGGCAGGTCGAGGGCGATCGCCCGGCGGTTGCGGCCGAAGTGGGGGAGGTTTTCGAGCCAGTTCTGCCAGGAGCCCGAGATGCCGTGGACGAAGACGATCGGGTCGCCCTCGCCGATCTCGGCGTAGTTGACCTCACCGCCGGGCAGCTCGACCCGGTGCAGGTGCGGCCGCCAGTCGAGCTTCAGCCAGTCCGGATCCGGGTTGCCGTAGTCGTCACGCATAGCCCATACGTTCAAGTATGGGTATTTCGCGTATCTGCGGCGGCTGTAGGTGGTCCCAGAGGATTCCGCGGGGGCGCTCGTACTGGCGCTCGACCTCGATCACGGCGCGCGGCGTGGCGATCACGTCGACCGGCAGGTCGTGCGAGGTCATCATCAGGTGGCTGCGCACGACCTGGGTCGGGTGCACCGTCGTCGCCACCGTGGTGTGGCTGTCGATCTTGCCGGCGTCGATCAGGATTCCGTACTCGAGGTCGGAGTAGCCGCCGCCCTTGCCGACCCGCGCCCCGCTGAGGTTGACCGCGACCGAGCCGCAGAGCACGAAGTCGATCTCGGGCAGCTCGTCGAGGGCGATCACGCGGCCGTGTTTGAGCGCTCCCTTGATCGTCGCCGCCTCTTTCACCGCCCGTTTGGAGAGCTTCTTCGGGTCAAGCACGCGGAAGGGATGGGGGTCGCGCAGGCGCGGCACCGCCATGATCACGACCTTGCCCTCCTCGAGGGCAATGCGGCGGGCGTAGGTCTGCGGCGAGTCGGGGTTGGCCTTGATCACCCGGGCGCGCTTCCAGAGCCGCTGCCCGGCGAGCTTCTCGGCCGCCATCTTCGCCCCGGCAAAGTTCGGGATCCGCCCCTCGGCGCCGGGGAAGCGGGACACGCCGGCGCGGTCCATCGCCTTCCAAACCTCCTTGCGGACATCGTCCTTGGAGCGCACCCCGAGAAAGATATCCGCCCCGGCCGTCACGCTGCCGAATGCGGATTTGCAGGGAAGGACGCTGATTTAGCCGAATGATCCATATGCATAAACTCTTCGCAGGTCAATTTGCGGTTCAGCCGATGATGGGTTCTGGGAAAAGGTGATGGGGCGCAAGACTCAAATCGCGGTCGCTGCCGGCGTGGCAATCCTGGTCCTGTTCGCGCTTGGGGCCTTTGCCTACGACAGCTCGCAGAAGGACCAGATCGCCGATGGCGTCACCGTCGGTGGCGTTGACGTCGGCGGTATGGATGAAGCCGAAGCGAAGCAGGAAGTGCGCCGTCAGCTGCTCGGCCCTTTGCGTCACTCACTGCGGGTCGGCTACGACGGCCACAGTTGGGAGCTGCGCGGAAAGAGCCTCAAGGTACACGCGGAAATCGATGCCGCGGTCGAAAAGGCGCTGGCCGAAAGTCGCGACGGCGGCCTGCCCACACGTTTGGTCCGCTACGTCACCGGCGGCAACGTCGACAAGCAGGTGGCCGCCGACGTCACCTATTCGCAGCCGGCGATCAACCGCTTCGTGCGCCGCGTTGCCCACGCGGTCGATCGCGAAGCCGAGGACGCGACGATCGAACCGACCGCCGACTCGCTTGAAGTCGTGGCGGCCAAGAACGGCCGCAAGCTGCGCGACAAGCTGCTCACCCGCCAGCTCGAAGCGGCGGTGCTGAACGCCGGTGCCGATCACGCGATCAAGGCGCGAACCCATTCCACCGTGCCGGAAGTGACGACGAAGGAAGTCGCCTCCGCCTATCCCTCTTACCTGACCCTTGATCGCTCCACCTTCACCCTGCGCCTCTGGAAGGACCTGAAGCTGGCGAAAACGTACACCGTCGCCGTCGGCCAGGAAGGGCTTGAAACTCCGGAAGGCCTCTACCACATCGAGGAAAAGCAGGAAAATCCCTCCTGGCACGTGCCCGACTCTGCCTGGGCCGGCGATCTCGCCGGGCAGGTGATTCCGCCCGGTCCAGAGGATCCGATCAAGGCGCGCTGGATGGCGATCTTCGAAGGCGCCGGCATCCACGGCACCGAAGAGACCGAATCGCTCGGCTCCGCCGCCTCCCACGGCTGCGTGCGGATGTCGATCCCCGACGTGATCGAACTGTACCCCCAGGTCGAAGTCGGTACGCCGATATTTATCGGATAGCGTCCGTTCGCAGGACGTGAAAGGGCAAACACGAATCCCTTTTTGTGACCTGGGTGGAATCTCTGAGTGCCTACGACCGTGACCTGGCCGGTCGAGGTGCAGCGGAGCGCACTCGCCGGGCCTATGCCGTCGATCTGGGGCAGTTCGTCGAGTGGGCGGGGGAGCGCAACCCCGGCGACCTGCGCCACCGCGACGTACGCCGCTACGCGGCCGGGCTCTCGTCCGGCGGTGCGGCCCCGGCGACTGTCGCCCGCAAGTTGGCGGCGATCCGCGGCCTCTTCGACTTCCTCGTCCGCACCGAGCGGGTCGGCCAGAACCCGGCCGATCTCGTCTCCTCTCCGAAGCGGGAGGAAAAGCTGCCGCAGGTGCTCAGTACGGAGCAGATGCGCTCGCTGCTGGAGGGGATCCCGGCCCGGACGCCGCTGGAGTTGCGCGACCGGGCAATGCTCGAGCTCGCCTACTCGTGCGGGCTGCGCTGCGAGGAGATCGTCAACCTCGATATCGGCGCACTCGACTTCGAGACTGAGCAACTGCGCGTGCTGGGCAAGGGTTCGAAGGAGCGCCTGCTGCCGGTTGGCGAGCCCGCCCAACGGGCGCTTCAGCGCTATAACGAGCGCGGCCGCCACGCCCTTGCCGCCGACCCCCGCGAGCAGGCGCTCTTCCTCTCCAAGAGCGGCCGCCGCCTCTCCAACTCCGATGTCACCCGCCGCCTCGGCCTCTGGGTGCGCGAGGCGGCCCTGGCCGCAGGCGTCTCCCCGCACTCGCTGCGGCACAGCTTCGCCACTCACCTGCTCGAGGGCGGCGCAGACCTGCGGGTGATCCAAGAGCTGCTCGGCCACGCATCGATCTCGACCACGCAGGTTTACACTCGCGTCGATGCGGCTCGCCTCCGCGACGTGTACGCGGCCACCCATCCGCGCGCATGAGCAGCAATAACTTGTCAGCGACCATAGAATCGGGCCAACGGGCATGGAAACCGGCGTAAAAGAGGTGGAGCTGCGCGATCTGTGGCGCCGCTACAAGGAGGACGGCGACGCAAGCGCGCGCGAGCGGCTGGTCGTCGCCTACTCGCCGATGGTCAAGTTCGTCGCCGGACGCCTCGGTGCGGGCCTGCCCTCTCACGTTGACGATGCCGACCTGATCTCCTACGGGCTGATGGGCCTGATCGGCGCGATCGAGCGCTTCGAGCCCGAGCGCGGGATCAAATTCGAGACCTTCGCGATGACCCGGATCCGCGGCGCGATCATCGACGAGCTGCGCTCGCTTGACTGGGTGCCGCGCTCGGTCCGTTCCCGTGCCCGCGAGATCGAGGCCGCGCAGGCCGCGCTCGAGCACCAGCTGCAGCGAGCGCCGAGCGAGGCCGAGCTGGCATCGAAGCTCGGCATCAGCGAGGACGAACTGCAGACCTCGCTGCTGGAGATCGCCAACTCCTCGGTCTACGCGCTCGACGAGCTCTGGACCGTCTCCGACTCCTCCGGCGACCAGGTCTCGCTGCTCGACACGATCTCCGACCCGCGCGCCGCCGATCCGCAGGAGTCGCTCGCCAGCAGCGAGGTCAAGGACCGCCTCACCGAGGCGATCGCCTCGCTGCCCGAGCGCGAGCAGCTGGTCGTCGCGCTCTACTACTACGAGAACCTCACCCTGCGCGAGATCGGCGAGGTCCTCGGCGTCACCGAGTCGCGCGTCTCGCAGCTGCACACCAAGGCAGTGATGCGCTTGAAGTCTGGCCTGCAGCCGGCCTGACCCGTACTTCACCCCGATTGCGCGGCGCCGCTGCGGGTGTACCGTCAGTTGCGTGCCGCACAAGGCCGCAGACCGGATTCGCAACGTCGCCCTGGTAGGGCACCGGGGTTGCGGCAAGACGAGCCTGCACGAGGCGATGCTGTTCGAGGCCGGCGCCGTTACGCGGTTCGGCACGGTGGGCGAGGGGACGACCGTCTCCGACCACGAGCCCGACGAGCAGGAGCGGGCGATGTCGATCAACGCGGCGCTCGCCTGTTTCGAGCACCGCGGCCGCGAGATCAACCTGATCGACACGCCAGGCGAGCCGAGCTTCGTCGCTGACGCGATCGCCGCGCTGCGGGTCGCCGATGCCGCGGTGGTCGTCGTCAACGGCGTGAAAGGCGTTGAGGTCCACACCGAGCGACTCTGGCAGCGGGCCGATGCGGAGGGCCTGGCGCGGCTTGTTTTCGTCAACATGCTCGACCGTGAGCGCGCCGATTTCTTCCGCGCGCTCGACTCGCTCAAGGCGGCCTTCGGGCCGCACGTCGTCGCCACCGAGATCCCGATCGGCGCCGAGGGGGACGTGCGCGGTGTGATCGACCTGATCGACGGCAGGGCGTTCGTGTACGAGGGGACTGGGCCCGGCGCGGCCGAGGAGGTGGAGGTTCCGGCCGGCCAGCGCGCCCAGGCCGAGGAGCACCGCGAGAAGCTGATCGACGAGGTGGCGGAGAACTCCGACCAGCTGATGGAGCGCTACCTGGAGGGCGAGGAGATCGACCACGACGAGATCGTGCGGGTGCTGAAGCAGGGCGTCACCGCGGGACGGATCTTCCCCGTCACCTGCGGGGTGGCGACGCGAAACCTCGGCACCGGTCGCCTGCTCGAGGCACTCGTCGAGGACCTGCCCTCGCCGGCGATGCGCGGTGCCGTCAGGGCGAGCGGGCCTGGCGGCGAGCCGATCGAGATCGAGCCCGACGAGGAGGGGTCGCTGGTCGCCTACGTCTTCAAGACGCTGGCCGATCCATATACCGGCCGGGTCAACCTCTTCCGCGTCTATCGCGGCACCGTCGGCTCGGACTCCCACGCGGTCAACGTCAGCCGTGGCCAGAAGGAGCGGATCGGCCAGCTCAGCCAGCCGCTCGGCGGCAAGCTGGTGGCGGCGACCGAGCTTGGCGCGGGCGATATCGGCGCGGTCGCGAAGCTGAAGGAGACCCGCGCCGGAGACGTGCTCTGCGCCGGTTCCGAGGAAATCTCCTTCGCCTCGCTCGACCTGCCAAACCCGGTGATGGCCTTTGCCTATGAGCCGAAGTCGAAGGGCGACGAGGAGAAGGCCGCGGCGGCGGTGCGCCGCCTCACCGAGGAAGACCCGACCCTCGACGTGCACCGCGATGCGCAAACGGGGGAGCAGATCATCGCCGGCCTGACCCAGATCCACGTTGAGGTGATCGTCGCCCGGATGAAGCGCCGCTTCGGGGTCGAGATCGAGCTGCACCCGCCGCGCGTCCCCTACCAGGAGTCGATCCGCCGGCCGGCGAGCGCCCACGCCCGCTACAAGAAGCAATCGGGCGGGCGGGGTCAGTTCGCCGACTGTCAGATCGAGATCGAGCCGGCCGAGGACGGTGTCGGGCTCGATTTCGTCAACCAGATCAAGGGCGCCTCGATCCCGGGCGGTTTCGTCCCGGCGGTGGAGAAGGGGGTCGAAGAAGCGATGGCGCACGGCACCGTCGCCGGTTACCCGGTCAAGGGTGTGCGAGTGCGGCTCGTCGATGGCAAGCACCACGACGTCGACTCCTCGGAGATGGCCTTCAAGATCGCCGGCGCGATGGCTTTCAGGGAGGCGATGGAGGAAGCTGATCCGGTGCTTCTCGAGCCGGTCGTGCGGCTCCTCGTCAGTTGCCCCGGCGACGTCGTCGGCGACGTGATCGGCGATCTCAACTCGCGCCGCGGCCACCCGCTGGGGATGGAGCCGAAGGGCTCGGTGACCGAGGTCAGGGCCGAGGTGCCGATGGCCGAGGTGCTCGACTACACGCCCCACCTGCGCTCGATCAGCGGCGGCCGCGCCGATTTCGAGCTGGAGTTCGATCGCTACCAGGAGGTGCCGTCGCACCTGGCTGAGAAGGTCGTCGCTTCGGTGTGATCCAGGCGGGTCGGCCGATCATCTAAGTTGGGGCCGTGAGCCCCGACGAGAGCTGTGGAATCTGCGGCCGCACGATCCTGGCGGGGGAGCGGACGCGGACCTACATGAGCCCGAAGGAGGGGCCGCGGATGGTCTGCGAGCTCTGCCGCGAGCGCGCCGAGCGGCTCGGCTGGGTCGACCCGGCGGCGCCCGGGGCCAACGTCGGCAAACGCGACCCGGAGGCGCGCGAGGCGCCGCACAGCCGGCTCGAGCGCGCCGTTTCACGCTTCAACGCGAGCGAGGCGGCTCGCACGGTCGCCGGGCTGATGCGGAGCCTGGGTGAGCCCTGGGTGTCGGTCGGCGCCGCCGCCGGATCGCCGAGCGAGGTGCGGATCACGGTTGCCTGGGAGCTCTCCTGGTACCAGTGGGGAATCGACCTCGGCGACGAGTTGCGCCCCGTCTTTCAAATCGACAAGGGCAACGAGGTGGAGCAGCTGGACCGCTCGGCCCGGCAGTGGAACGCGAGCGCGGGCGAGGGCGGGCAGCTCGTCCTCGGCGCGCCGGCGGGCGGTCGCGAGCGAAACGGGGAAGCGGTTGGCTGAGGCACCGGAGAAGCTGGTCGTCAACGTCGACGGCGGCGCCCGCGGCAATCCCGGCCCAGCGGCGATCGCCGCTGTGGTGCAGGCCCCGGGCGGCGAGGTGATCGCGGAGCGCGGCGAGCTGATCGGCCGCGCGACCAACAACGTCGCCGAGTACAAGGCGCTGCTGCTGGGGATCGAGTTGGCGGCGGGACTGGGCGCGCCGGAGCTGGAGCTGGTCGGCGACTCCGAGCTGATCGTCAAGCAGGTCAAAGGCGAGTACAAGGTCAAGGACGCCACCATGCGCGAACTACACAGCGAGGTAAAGCGGGCCCTCGGCGACTTCGATCGCTGGTCGATCCGCCACGTCCGCCGCGAGCACAACAAAGAGGCCGACCGCCTCGTCAACGAGGCACTCGATGGCTGAGGGCGCCAAGCCGATCGATCCCGGCGTCGATATCGGTCACGTCCACCTCAAGGTGGCCGATATCGAGCGCTCGCTCGAGTTCTACTGCGGGGTGCTCGGCTTCGAGCTGCAGCAGCGCTACGGCGACGAGGCGGCCTTCATCTCGGCCGGCGGCTACCACCACCACATCGGCCTCAACACCTGGCAGTCGAAGGGTGGTTCGCCTCCGCCGCCTGGCACGACCGGCCTCTCTCACTTCGCGATCCGCTACCCGAGCCGTGCGGCTCTCGCCGACGCGTTGCGGCGCCTGATCCGCGCCGAAGTCGGCATCGGCGGCGCCTCGGACCATGGAGTCAGCGAGGCGCTCTACCTCAGCGACCCCGATGGCAACGGGATCGAGCTCTATTGGGACCGGCCCAAGGACGCCTGGCCCGAGCCACAGCCAGGCCAGAAGGTGGAGATGTACACGCGCCCGCTCGACCTTGAGCGCTTGCTCGCCGAGCCGGAGCTCTAGGCCAACGGCGGCTCGGGAACCTGGATGAACGGCCGCCCAGCCTGGGCGTCCACGCCGTAGCGGCAGAGGGAGGGACCACCTGGGCGAGGGGCGCCATGAGCAACGAATCGAGGGCTCCGAACTTGGGTGTCGGGTGAGCCTCCGGTTGTCTCGTTGGCCAAGCGGCCGTCCTCCAAGTTGCGACAAGACTACCAAATAGTGAGTAGGCCCTCCGAAAAACCCGGCATAAGGCTAGAATCCGCCCCCGTGCGGCTGTAGCTCAGCTGGCTAGAGCGTCTGCTTGCCATGCAGAAGGTCGTGGGTTCGAATCCCATCAGCCGCTTTTTCGCGATTGCCCTGCATGTGGGCGGGTTGGTTCCGGCGCTGGCTGCCGAAAACAAGATCGAACCATCTCCGCGTATCGCCTCCATTTCAGGCACTAGTGCCTGAAATGCCATGGATGCGTGCGGATTAGCGCCGATTTCGGCCGACTCCGCCTTGCATTGGTCCCGCAAACGAGGTAGCGGGCGGACGGCGAGGTACCCTAGCCCTATGGCCCAGGAGCGAATTACCGTCGATCCAAACCGGATGCGCGGCCTGCCCAGCATCCGCGACACCCGCGTGACTGTCAGCGCGGTGCTCGGTCAGCTTGCCGCTGGTGCCAGCGTCGACGAGCTGCTGGCCGACTATCCCTACCTGGAACGCGAGGATGTCCTTGCCGCGCTCGAATACGCAGCCGCCGCTGCGCAAGAGCGTGAGCTGGCAGTGGTAGCTCCGGCAGCGTGAAGCTGCTCCTCGACGCGAACCTCTCGCCCGAGGTCGGACGCCGTCTCAAAGAAGCAGGGCACGATGCGATCCACGTCGCGGACATCGAGCTGCTGACCGCAACCGACCCCGTGATCCTGCGGGCCGCAGCGAAAGAGGAACGCATTCTGCTCACGGCGGATTCCGACTTCGGAGCATTGCTGGCTTTGGGCTCGCTGGCGTCGCCATCCGTCCTGCTCTTGCGCTCAGCCGACCATCTGCGCCCGGCCGAGCAGGCGGAGTTGATAGCGGCCAACTTGCCGCAGATCGCCGAAGACCTGGAGAAGGGAGCGATCGTGAGCCTCACGAGAGATCGCCTGCGCGTTCGTGAGCTTCCAATCCCAACAAGCGATGGATCGTGAAGGGTCTGGTCTAGGCAAGCCTCTTAGGAGAGTGCGGGGATAGGAGCCAGCCTTTCGAGGCTTGATCGCCGCCGCTGAAAGCGGGCTCAAGAGACCGCCTTGATCGCGCGATGCAGAGCTTCGGCGGTTACAAGCGCCTCGTCGGCGTCGAGTCGCCCTCCAAGCCAATCCAGCGCCACGTTGTCGAAGCTGCCGGTTTGCAGTGCCAGCCGGTTCACACTGCGATCGCGACCCTTTTCGACCGCATACTCATCAACGTGCTCGCCGACGTTTCGCATCTTCCCAAGATCGGGCAAGGCCTCATCGAACTCGCTGATCGCGCTCCTGATCGCTGCTCGATTCGTCTCGGGTCTTGCGGCTAGGAGAGCCGCTAGGCGAAGCCGACGCAGGCTGACAATGAGGAACTGAAAATCGATCCACCGACGAAATATGAAGGTCTTGTCCTCAGGCTCGTCGGACTGAAGTCGACGGTGTTGGAGGGCGACCATATGCACGGCCTCGTTGGCGAGGCTGCGCGCCCGTTCCGCTGTCGCCGCATCCGAGAGCTCGGCCATGCTCTGAGCGTATGTCAGAGTCGAGAAACCGCGTGCCCAAGGCTCCCGAGAAATGTCAGGCGAGCGTGTGAGCAGCCACGTGCAAGAGCCAACCGACCCTCGACTGTTCGGGCGCGACGCCCTGGTCACTCGCCTTGCTCGGAGTCAGGCCCCGGTGACGTTGCTCACTGGCGACTCCGGGATGGGCAAGAGCTCAGTGCTAAGTGCCACGCAGCGGGCTTCAGGCACTTCGGCGATCGCACCCGCACCGCGAACTCTGGCGCGGGGCGGTGCTGTCTTGCAGAACGCATTGCTCGAGTCGCTTGCAGATGCGGTTGCGATCCTGATTCAGGACAAAAGCACTGCCGCACGGATCGCGTCGGTTCTAGCCGATGGAGCCAAGCGGCTTGCCGAAGATCGTGGTCAAGAACTAGCCAAGGTCGTCGGAAGGGAGCTCCTAAACCTCGTCCGTGGCCGACTCGGTGAGGAGGTTGGCAGTGCCCTAGGCGATTACATCTCGCAGTTGAAGACCTCCGTGGATGAGCAAATGAGTTCCCGGATCACGGCTGCGATTGACCCTGGCGTGGTGGGACTCATTATTGCTTTGGCGGAGGAAGTGTGTGGGGTTGCGGGGGACGAACCAGTGTTTTTGGCCCTCGACTCAGCTGAGCGACTCGGCGGCGAGGATGCAGCCATCCTTGCCGACTTGGCCGAGAGTCTTCCATCTGCGCTGCGGCTGCGAGTTGCACTCTCGACCTACGACGCGGCTCAGAGGAAGAAGACCGACTACCTCGATTCTGAGACCGCCGCGACCGCCGTGATCGAGGTGGCGCCCCTAGAGCTGACCGCGATTGAGGAATGGCTTATTGCTGAGGATCTTGAGGGAAGCTATGCGCGGTGATGTTGAGAAGCTGACTGGAGGCTACGCGCTGCACGTCGGCGATTTGATTGACCACCTCCGCCGTGGTGGCGAGCTCGAGGAGGCTCCACTAAATCGAGCGCTATCTCTCGCTGGACCCTTTCGAGCGGGGGGAGTTCGAAGACCGGCTCTCGGCGGTGCGGATATTTTCGGTGGAGGTGAACGAACAGCGTTGGTTCCACGAACAGCGTCGACGGTTCATAGTCGCCGAGGTCCTCGATCAGGAGCAGCGGGAGGTGGCCAGCGAAAAGGCCGCACTCGAACTTTGGGAGATGTATCGCGACGGCGTCGATCCGCCGCGCTTCGTCGAGCTCGCCCGACTTGTTGCTGCGGCGCCAAAGTTGAGCGCGTCGAATCGGGGACTCGCAGCCGTTCTCACTCTTGATCGTGATCAGTTGGGGGTCGCGGCTGCGGCACTCGAGCTGATTGATTCGGGGGCCAAACACCCTGCGGTTGGAGGCGACGATCTTCTGACCTACGCGATGGCCGCGTTCGGATCAAGCGGAGACCTTGTCGCTGCGGTCGAAGCTCTGCAGGAACGGGGGCTGCTCGTCATCGTCAAGCAAGAGAGCCGGACCGCCGTGGTCCCCTATGGATGGGAGCCCCTGATGAGTGCGGTCCTGAGCGGACGCGCGGAGGCCGAGCTAGGACGGCGTCCGATCCCCGAAGTGGGCAGCGCCGTCCTTCACCTCGAGATACTTCCGCGGCTCGGTCGGTTCCGCAAGACCCACTTTGGGCTCGGGCGGCCCTCCTTCCAGAGTCTCGGAGAGGAGGCGATCCAGCTATCGAATCCCGCCGGTGGACTCGTGGTCATGGGAGGCAGCACCGATCCTTCTCTTCTCCTCCGGATCTCGCACGCCGGGCGCCCAATGAATGCAGTCGCGACTTTCGGTTCCGAGAAATCGCGAGATGACGCGTTGGAACGCCTTAGAACCTAGAGACGACGAGTCTGGGCGAGGAGTTCGCGGTCACGGACGCCCTTCCTCACCCAACGCAGCTGGTTCCGGCACAACGGTTTGTATCCGCGCTATCACGGATAGTGCCGGGAAACCTTGGCGCATCGCCTCGCTTGGTCTTGGACGAGGAGCTTGAGCCCGAGATCGAGATCGAACGTCGTGCGGCGACCCTCAAAATTGTCCGTGAGCTCTGCTCGCCGCTTGAGGCGAAGGCGATGCAGATTGAGAGCCCTACTGGGCTCGCCTGGTATTCGCCGGGCGGCCCGATTTTCGAAGTAGAGGTCCGAGGAGGCAGGGAGGGGTCCGAACGGATCGATGCCAAGCCCGAGCTTGGCTGGGACCAACCGTTCTCACTGTTTCGCATCGCGCACCAGTTGGCGCTATCGCCGGAGGAGTGGATAGGCCGGCAGGGCTTTCGATCCGCAAACCAACCGATTCGAAATGATCCCGTAGTCGAGGCCTTGGCTTCTCTGACCAGCAGGGCCATCGAGTTCAACAAGGTTCAGGGCGGCTATCAGACCATTCCCATGAATGGCGAAAAGCTCGGCGAGATGCTTCTTGCGGCCAGGAAACGCCAGCTTGAGGACGCGAAGGCGCTTTCAGATCTTCCACTCGGAGTTGACGTCAGCGTGCCAGAGGCGGAGAGCCTCTACGTCGCCGTTGTGCCTGGACGCCGACTGGTTCCGATGGGTTCGACGGTGATTTGGGCGGGAGTACCTGTGGAAGAGGGTGCCGAGCGCGTCACGGTCGAGTTCATCAACGGCGCGAACGGGACACATGGACCTGTGGAGCTAATGCAAAAGATTTTTTCTATAGACCTCGCGGACCCCAGAATTTCCGCTGCGTGGGGTGTCCCCAACTTTGTCCTCGCAGAGCTTCTCGGCTTTGGAGTGGAAGAAGTCCGCTTGGACTGGTGACAACAATGAGGCGGACGGGGGCGGCCAGGGCATTCGGGCGAACCGCAGCCGCCGTTCCCAATTTGAGGGCAGGGGTGAGAGTGGTCGGGGTGACAAAGACATGGTGGCTGTCCTTTGAACCTGATGGAGTTTCAGCCGCAGCACTCCGGCACGCGGATCGCCCCGGGTCGAAGCGATCTGTCTCCAGTGAGTCAAGCGCCTAGACGGCTCTCGGCTACGGTTCCGGGCGTGAATCTGCAACAGGGCATCGCTGCTCGATCGGGCGAGTTCCTGCTCTTCGCGGTAACGCCGCCGCGACTGACGACGAGCCCGCAGGAGGCCGCAGAGATCGGCCGGGTCACCCTGGAGCGGCTGCGGCCGTTGGCAATCGACGGCCTCGTCCTCTACGACATCGACGACGAAAGCGATCGCAATCCCGACGAGCGCCCGTTTCCGTTCCTGCCGACGATGGACCCCGCCGACTATCTGGCCCGTGATCTTGCCCGGCTGGAGGTCCCCGCGATCGTCTACCGCGCCGTGGGCAAGTACCGAGAGGATCGTTTCCGCTCCTGGTTGGAGGAGCAGGATCTCTCCCAAGCGCTCACGGTGTTCGTCGGGTCCTCCTCGCGCGAGAAGGCCGTCCTCACCTCGCTCACCCGAGCCTACGAGCTGCGCGACGAGGTGCAGCCGGAGCTGCCGCTCGGTGGGGTCGCGATCTCCGAGCGACACGCGCGGCTGGGCGATGAGCATCTGCGGCTGATCGCGAAGCAGGTCGCGGGCTGCTCCTTCTTCATCACCCAGATCGTCTACGACGTCAACGCGGCGAAGAACCTGATCTCCGACTACCACCACGAGTGTGCCGCCCAGAGCCTCGAGCCGGTGCCGATTGTGTTCAGCTTCTCGGTCTGCGGTTCGCTCAAGACCCTGGAGTTCCTCCAGTGGCTCGGCGTCACCGTCCCGCGCTGGATCGAGAACGAGCTGCGCCATGCCGACGACACCCTCGACGCCTCCTACGAGCAGGCGGTCGCTATGGCTGTCGACCTGATCGCGTTCTGCCGGAGGCTGGGGGTCCCGTTCGGGCTCAACGTCGAGAGCGTCTCGATCCGCAAGGTCGAGATCGAGGCCTCGGTACGGCTGGCTACACGGCTGGGAGCCGAGCTGCGCCGCTGAGCGTGCCCGTCACGCCGGCCATCGCCTTTCTCCGACGAGCCGGGTGATGGCATCCGCGAACCCGCTTCTCCACGCTGGCTGCTCTAGTCGGAGAAAGCGGAATCAAACCGCCACCTCGGATTTCGGGCACTCACGCGCACGAGTGCCCGAAACGCTGCATATCGCCGCACATCCACGCGTATCTGTGATCGGGGGCCTTCCGCAGGCACATCGCGAAACCCCTGCAAGCCGCCACATTCGCGGCCCACAGTTCTCACGGATCTCGGTAGTTGCCATGCAGAAGGTCGTGGGTTGCGAATTAGTGCCTGGAATGGCTCGGATGCGCGGCGATTGGCGCCGATTCCGCCTTACATTGATCCCGCGGTAGCGGTAGCGGGCGGGCGTCGAGGTGCCCTTGTCCTATGACCCAGGAACGAATCACTGTCGATCCGAATCGGATGCGGGGCCTGTCCTGCATCCGCGACACCCGCGTTACCGTTAGCGCGGTGCTCGGCCAGCTTGCCGCTGGCGCTGGCATCGACGAGTTGCTAGCCGACTACCCCTATCTGGAACGCGAGGACGTCCTCGCCGCGCTCGAATACGCCTCAGCCGCTGCGCAGGAGCGCGAGCTGGCAGTGGTTGCGCCGGCGGCGTGAACTCCTCCCGCCGTCAGCCGCGGCGGAAGGGATCGATGTAGAGGTCGTCAACCTGCCACTGGCCGCTTGAGTCGAGCGGGGTGAAGCGGATTTCGATCGCACTTGGGATCAGCGTCCCGACTATGGTCGAAAGGGTGAGCACGGTGGAAACCGACTGGGTTGGCGTCCAGGTGGAACCGGCGCGGAGGGTGCCGGCCGCCTTAGTGTGCACTAGGCCGAGCAGCTTGTAGACGGCTTCCACGCGCAGTTGCGAGGATGGATCGCCGCTGTTGCGGGCGACCAACCGGAATGAGGGTGTGTCGATCGCCATGCACACTGGTGGGCTGACGGCCGAGCTGCCGGCGGGGAGGGATAGCGACTTGGAGTCCCCGGCATCGTTGAGGTAATAGCTCTCGTTGCCTTCGACAACCGCCGCGCCGCGGTTCAACTTCCAGCCGGCGCCGCCGGCCTCAAAGCCGCCGTCTGGGGCGAGTACGTAGTTGCGCTGGTCTCCCCAGGGGCTAAACACGGTCTCGGCGCCGGAGGATGAGCATGCCTGGGCGGAGCCGGCGAAGACTGCTAGCGCCAGCAGAGCGGTGATCAGAAGGGCGGCGAACCTATTGCGGCTCGAGCTGAGGACTGGGCGGGACATGGGCAGCATGTGGGGCAACCTCCTTGCAGGCCAAAAAGCCTGGTTGTTAAACCAAGCTGGCAGTCGAGCCGTCTCGGGCCGAAGCTCGAGATCTCCAACTTTGCGTCCCCGCCTCGCGACAGGTTTGCCCTTATTCAGCTGACTTATGTGTGCGGCGCGCTGATGATCGGACTTGGACCCCACCCACTTGAGCAAGCTCATACGAACGGCTACCGAATATTTGCCCCGGGGGTGTGCGGATTTCCTTGCGGGGCTCATCTCTTTGCGTCATCCGTCGATGAACATGCGCGGTTGGTCAACGCCGGCCGCGTCGTATGGCACTCGTCTCGCAGATACAAGACGCCGAACACCTCTTCGTCCGCGGTCGTGAGCGAGTGCAGCTGCGCGCCCAGGGAGTCGAACGGCTGGTCGAGGCGGCCCTCGCCTTCGGATTCGTCGTCGTCGCTGTGGCAATGGCCCTACTGCTGCCGTCTCCCCGTGCTCTCGACGTGCCCACCTTGGCGATCCTGATCGGCGCGTACGTCGTCTGCAGCAGGGCGAAATTCGACATCGCCGACGGCCATACGGTCCCGACCGAGCTGATTCTGGTGCCAATGCTCTTCCTCCTGCCGACCCCGGCGGTGCCACTGGCCGTCGCCGGCGGCGATCTGCTGGGACGTGGATACGACTATGCCAGCGGCCACACCAGCGTTCACCGCGCCTTCCATGCCTTGGGGGACTGCTGGCACGCCGTCGGCCCGGCACTGGTCCTGGTTGCAGCCGGCGCCCAGGTCTTCTCCTGGGACGAGTGGCCGGTCTACCTGGTCGCTCTGCTAGCCCAGTTCGCCTTCGACTTCGCTCCGGCCGCGATCCGGGAGCGTTTCGTCGACGGTGTCTCGGTGCGCACCCTCAGCGGACTCGTCGCCCCGGTTTACGCGCTGGACGGGGCACTGGCTCCGATCGGACTGCTGGTCGCCTTCGCGACGATCCAGGTCGGCGCGGCACTGGCGCTCCTAATCCTCCCCCTGGCAACGGTGCTCGCCGTGCTTTCCCGAGAGCGCCAGGCGCGAGTTGACCAGGCGATCGAGTTGAGCAGCGCCTATCGCGGAACGGCGATGCTGCTGGGTGACGTGGTCGAGGCCGACGACGCCTACACGGGCAGCCACAGCCGTGGCGTAGTCGAGCTCTCGCTGGCGGTCTCCGACCACCTCGGACTCGACCACCGGCAGCGCCGCAACGTCGAGTTCGCGGCCTTGCTGCACGACGTCGGAAAGATTGCCGTGCCGAAGGAGATCATCAACAAGGCGGGGCCGCTCGACCCGGAGGAGTGGCAGGTGATGTACCGGCATACGATCGAGGGGGAGGACATGCTGAGCCGGGTGGGTGGCGTGCTCTCTGAGGTCGGACGCATCGTCCGCTCGTCGCATGAGCACTACGACGGCAGCGGCTACCCGGACGGTCTGGCCGGTGAGGAGATCCCGATCGAGGCGCGGATCGTCGCTTGCTGCGATGCCTTCAGCGCAATGACCACCACTCGCTCCTACCGAAAGGCGATGCCAGTCGAGGCGGCCCTAGCCGAGGTGCGGGCCTGTGCGGGCACTCAGTTCGATCCCAGGATCGCCGCAAGCCTAGCCGTTGTCTCCAGCGCCTGACGACTACGGCGCGCGGGTCGCTCCTGTTCGGCCATCCGCTCACGGAGCGCTCGTGGACGATCCCTACGCCCATTCAAACCGCCCCGGCCCGTTTGGGCACTTCCTCGCCCAGAAGTTCCCGGGGCACTGGTGCCCAAAATGACGCCGATGCGCGGGGATTAGCGGCGATTTCGGCCGATTTCGCATTGCTTTCGGCCGGCGGCGGAGCTACGCCGCGCCCGAGGAGCGTTTGATCGCGCTCGGCGTGTGGGGCGAGTCCTTCTTGTGCTGGGTGTCGCTCAGGCTGCGTGAGGGCGGTTGTCGGCCGTGGAACTGACCCCCGAACCGATCCATTGCGCCGAGTGCGGCGAGAGCTGGTCGACCTCGAATCCGACGGGACTCCCCCGACGCGGTGCAAGGATTGCCTCACCGAAACCGGGCCGGGGAGCGCGGTAGGGAGGTACGAAGCTGCGGGACGGTCCCACGGGTGCCGAGCGCTCGGTCGAAGGCTGAGCGTGAAACCCTCGGGGCTCCCGCCGCCTTTCAGAAAACGATGCCGGCGTCGGTCGCTGAGTTGGCCCTGGTTGGGCAGTAGCATTCCGCTCCTCGTGGCAACCGGAGCTCAATGACTCCTTTTTCTCAGGCCTCCCAGGCTCCCTCGGCCCAGATCCTGCTGGTTGAGGACAACCGGTCGCAGGCGATGATCGTGGAGCGGATGCTGGAGGAGGGTGGCGACGAGTTCGAGCTCGTTCACGTGGAAACGCTGCGTGAGGCGAAGCGACACCTCGAGACCTCCAGGGTCGCCTGCATCCTGCTCGACCTGACGCTGCCCGATGCCGACCGGCTCGACGGTTTGACGGAGATCAAGAATGTTGCGCCCGAGGCTCCGGTCGTGGTTGTGACGGCCGACAACGACGCTGGGCGGGGAATCAAGGCAGTTCAGTCAGGAGCCCAGGATTATCTGATGAAGGGTCAGATAGACAGCGCTCAGCTGTGCCGGTCCGTTCGCTTCGCGATCGAGAGGGGTCGCTCGGAGCAGCAGCTTGCCCATCGCGCTCTGCACGATGTGCTCACCGGCCTGCCGAATCGCGTGCTCTTCCTCGATCGGCTTACCTACGCCTTGGCCCAAAACGAGCGTCAGGAGTCCTTCGTGGGGATTTTCTTTCTCGACCTCGACGGCTTTAAGGGCGTGAACGATCGGCTTGGGCATCTGGCGGGAGATGCACTGCTGAGGGCCATGGCCGGACGCCTGCTCGGCTGGGTTCGCCCGGGTGACACGGTGAGTCGCTTCGGCGGAGACGAGTTCACGGTCCTGGTCCGGGAAGTGGGGGGATCGGAGGAGGCTGCTGAGATCGCCGAGCGGCTGACCGAGGCCGTGCGCACCCCCGTGAGCCTCGGGCAGGAGGAGGCCTCGCTCACGCCCAGTATCGGGATCGCGCTCGGCAGGAGCAGCCAAAAGGCAGAGGAGCTGCTCGATCAAGCTGACAAGGCGATGTACTCGGCCAAGCGACGCTCGGATACCACCTACGAGATTACCGCAGGCGCATAGCTCGGATCTCCGTCCGGAATACGCCGTACCCACGGGGCGACGTCGGGAACCGCGACTAGGATGGCGGCTTCGTGGACATGCGACTCCAGGGGCCCGCAAAGCGGATAGCCATCGCGGTCACCGCGCTGGTGGTCTTAGTGGCCGTCGCGGTCGGTATCGCGGTTTGGCGCTATGGCGCATCGAACGACGCAGACAAGAAAGCGCTGGGGCTTGCCCAGACCCAGTTCCTGGCCCAGCAAGTTCGCACCGACGTAACCGACGAGGGAGGGGTCGCCGACGCCTATGCCAGCGATGGCGACCCGGCCGACCTGGCCGACCTGGCCCGGGTCAAGAAGAGCCTCTTCAAGGTTCTTCATTCGCTGAAGGAGAGCCCCGGTCTGGGCGCCGAGGAGGCGGGGGTCGTCGCGAAGATAGCCGCCGAACAGCGCCGGCTCGAATCGATCTTCCGCAACCAGCTCGTGCCGGTCGCGGGGACGGCCGAATTCGACGAAGGCGTGCATCCCTTCCAGGCCCAGGTCGAAAAGATGGAGAGCCGGATCGACGCCTTCAACCGGCGCCTGGCGGCCCAGGCGGCTGACGCCTCTTCGCACGCTGACAGCACCGCGTCCAGTGCGGGCACGGCGGCGATAATCGCGGCACTGCTGGCGATTGGTCTCGCGATCGCGATCGGCATCTACGTCGTGCGCCTGGTCAACCGGCTGCTGAATCGAATCAGCGCGGCAGCTGCTGTCCTGGCGCCGATGGCGAGGGAGATGGAGGCGGCGATCGCCGAGACCGCCACCGCCACCAGCGAGCAATCCTCGGCTGTGGCCGAGGCGGCCACGACCGCCGAAGAGCTGACCGCGACCGCGACGTCGATCGCCGACAACGCCAAGGCGGGGTCGGCTGCCGCCGAGCAGACCGGCGACC
>DASYIY010000106.1:0-32679 GCA_035997045.1 Solirubrobacterales bacterium
CCGAGTCGATGCGCGAGCTGCCGACCCTGACCCTGTTCAAGATCAACATGAACCTGGAGATGGAGAAGGGCACCGACGCCCTCGCCGCCGCGGTCGACGCCTCGCCGCCGCGCGAGCTCGAGGCGCAGCCCTACGACGAGCACGACATCGCCGTGGTCCGGACCCTGCAGGGTCCGATGGACGCGGTCGAGCGGCCCTATGACAAAGCCGCCGACGAACTTGGGATCAGCACCGAGGACCTGCTCGAGCACCTCGGCGGAATGATCGAGCGCAAGCTGCTGCGCCGCGTCGCCGCGATCCTCTTCCACCGCCGCGCCGGCTTCTCCGCCAACGGCATGGGGGTCTGGAAGGTGCCCGAGGACGAGATCATGGAGACCGGCGGGCGCATGGCTTCCTTCCGCGGCATCTCCCACTGCTACCAGCGGCCGACCTACGCCGATTGGCCTTACAGCGTCTTCACCATGGCGCACGGCCGCTCGAAGGAAGAGTGCGACGCGATCCTCGACTCGATCGCCTTGGAGTGCGGGATGGGGCCGGACGACCGCGCCACCCTCTACTCCTCGACCGAGTACAAGAAGATCCGCCTGCACTACTTCACCGATGATTACCGGCGCTGGGAAGAAGAGCATTCCTAGCGACGAGCGCTCGGCGGAGCTCTACCGCCGCGCGCTGCAGGTCCTTCCCGGTGGGGTTAACTCGCCGGTGCGGGCGATGCGCCAGATCGGCCGCGAGCCGATCTTCGTCGAGCGCGGCGAGGGCTGCGAACTGGTCGACGTCGATGGCAACCGCTACGTCGACTGGGTCGGCTCCTGGGGCCCGCTGATCCTCGGCCACGCTCACCCCGCAGTGGTCGCAGCGGTGGCCGAGGCGGCCACGCGGGGGACTAGCTTCGGCGCGGCCACCGAGGCCGAGGTCGAGCTGGCCGAAGAGGTCGTCGCCCGCGTCCCCTCGGCCGAGATGGTGAGGATGACCAGCTCCGGCACCGAGGCGGCGATGAGCGCGATCCGCCTCGCCCGCGCCGCGACCGACCGCGAGGTGGTGGTCAAGTTCGCCGGCGCCTACCACGGCCACTCCGACGGACTCCTGGCCGAAGCCGGTTCCGGTCTGGCGACGCTGGCGATCCCGGCCAGCCCCGGCGTCCCGGCGGCACAGACGGCGAGCACGGTGGTCGTGCCCTGGAACGACCGCGGGGCGGTTTCACGTGCACTGGAGGGCCATGCCGTTGCCGCCCTAATCGCCGAGCCGATCGCCGCCAACATGGGCGTCGTCCCACCGGCCGATGGCTTCCTCGAGTTCCTCCGCTCCGCCAGCCGCGACGCCGGCGCCCTACTTGTCTTCGACGAGGTGATCAGCGGCTTCCGCGTCGCCCGCGGCGGCGCTCAGCAGCTCTACGGCGTGGCACCCGATCTGACCGTGCTCGGCAAGGTGCTCGGCGGCGGCCTGCCCGCGGCTGCCTTCGCCGGCTCGAGCGAGTTGCTCGAGCGAGTTGCCCCGGCCGGCGACGTCTACCAGGCCGGAACGCTCTCCGGCAATCCACTCGCCACCGCGGCCGGCCTCGCCACCATGCGCGCGCTCGACGACTCGGCCTATGAGCGCCTCGCCGCCCTCACCGACCGCTTCGCCGCAGGGCTCGCCACCCTCGCCGAAGGTCGACCGCTTCAGGTGGCTACGGCTCCAGGCTTGCTCACCCTCTTCTTCAGCGAGATACCGGTCCTCGACTTCGCGATCGCCGCGGCCTGCGACCTCGACACCCACGCCCGCTTCTGCCGGGCGATGCTGGAGCGGGGGATCTACCCGCCGCCGTCGCAGTTCGAGGCCTGGTTCGTCTCCCTCGCCCATGACGAGGCGGCGATCGACCGCACCCTGGAGGCCGCTGCCGAGTCGCTCGACGAGGCCTTGCAGTGACGAGGTGCAACGTTTTATCCGTCCTATGCACGGACAACGCGTTGCACCGGGGTCTTAGGTGACTTCCCCGGGCCCGCGGGATGCGCTGGCAGTCCTCGCCGCGCGTCTGCGTGGGGAGGAGACGCCGATCTCGGCGCACGTGATCGAGCCGGCCGAGCGCCCCGTCTTCGGCCTGCTCGCGGCCCTCGGCGAACGCGCTGCCGCGGCGCCCGGCGAGTACGCACTGGTGGTCGAGGCGGTGCGCGAGGGCTACCTGTTGCACTACGGCACACCGCGGCTGCTGGACGGCCACGACCCCGATCTCGCTCTGCTCGCCGGCGATTATCTCTACGCCCTCGGCATCGAGCGACTCGCCGTCCACGGCGACGACGAGGCCGTCGCCGTGCTCTCCGCGCTGATCGGCTGCTGTGCCCAGCTCCACGCCGAGGGACGCGAGAACGAGGTGCCCGGCCTGTGGCGCGCATCGGCCCTGGCGGTGGGTGGCGGGGAGCATGCCGATCGCGAGCTGGCGCGAGTCAATAGACTTCCCGCTTCTTGAGGTTGAGTTGTTGAGCGACGACGCGGACAAGCAAAACGGGGCCGAGGCGGCTGGTCGGCCAGAGCGCCCGACCCCCGAACCCCCCGGCTACTTCGAGGGGGAGTCGATGACGCGCCGTCGCGCCTTCACGGTCGCGGTGCAGGGGCTGGGCGGCCTCGCCGGCGCGGCGATCGTCCTGCCGGCCGTCGGCTTCGCCGTGGCGCCGATCTTCCACCGCGGCAAGGAGCGCTGGGAGGCGGTCGGTCCGGTCAGCGACTTCGTCGAAGACACTTACCGCCAGGTCGTCTTCACCGAAACGGAGAGCATCGGCGACGCCGGCAAGACCACCGCCTACGTGCGCAAGAGCTCCAAGCAGCTGGGCGAGAAGCCGGGCGAGATCGTCGCCGTCTCCAACCGCTGCGCCCACCTCGGCTGCCCGGTCCGCTTCGTCGAGGCCGCCGGCAACTTTATCTGCCCTTGTCACGGTGGCGTCTACGACTTCCAGGGCAAAAGGATCGGCGGCCCGCCCGTCCGCCCGCTCGACCACTTCCAAACCCGCGTTCGCGACGGCCAGGTAGAGCTCGGCCCCCGCTACAGCGTCACCTCGCAGCTCGAGCCGGTTCGCGCCCGCGACCCCGGCGAGTTCACCGGTGGCATCTGGGAATATCTGTACCCGCCTCGTCCGTCGACCTTCCCACCCCCGAGCGGCTGAGGCGCTAGGCGACGATGAAGCTCGACTCCCTGATCCCCGCGCCACTGCGCAAACCGGCCAAGCCGGGCAAGGGCAACGGCGCCAAGGGCGCCGCCCCCGCCGACCTGAAGACGGCGCCGCCGGAGCGTCCCAGCGACGCCAAGCGGCTTGGCGACCAGGCCAAGGACGCCCCGGCCGACGTCCTCGCCTGGGTCGACCAGCGCACCGCCGCCTCCGGCTTCCTCACCGGGATGCTCTACCGCAAGGTGCCGAAGGGGACCAACTGGTTCTACACCCTCGGCTCGGCAACCCTGATCGCCTTCATCTCGCAGGCGATCACCGGTGTCTTCCTGGCGATGTTCTACACGCCGTCGACGACCCAGGCCTACGCCTCGATCGCCCACATCAATAACGACGTCTTCCTCGGCCAGCTGGTCCACGGCATGCACAAGTGGGGCTCGAGCGTGATGGTGATCTTGGTCTTCCTCCACATGGGCCGCACCTTCTTCTTCGGCGCCTACAAGTACCCGCGCGAGCTCAACTGGGTGATCGGCGTGGTGCTGCTGATCCTGACGATGACGATGGCTTTCACCGGTTACCTGTTGCCCTTCGACCAGCGCTCCTTCTGGGCCTCGGTCGTTGGCATCAACATCAACGGCACCGGCCCCGTCGTCGGCCCCTACCTCAGCGACTTCCTCAGGGCCGGCCCCGAGCTCGGGGCGACCACGCTCTCGCGCTTCTACGCGATCCACATGCTGCTCGTTCCCGGCGCGATCATCGCCTTGATCGGTGCCCACATGTACCTCGTGGTCAAGCTCGGGACGACCGCGCCGCCGTGGGTGAAAGCGGAAAAGCCGAAGGTCGCCGCGCCGGTCTCCCAACTTGATGCTGGGGTCGAGGGCAATGGAGCGGCACCGTCCAACGGAGCGATTTCGTGAAGCCGGCGGACAAGCAGGCATACCTCGAGGAGTACGAGCTGCTGAAGAAGAAGGGCAAGCCCTTCTTCCCCTACGCGGTGCTGAAGGACTCGGCGATGATGCTGGTCGTCGTCGGCGTGATCATCCTGATGTCGGTCCTGCTCGGTGCTGAGCAGGGGCCCAAGGCCGACCCGACTTCGACCACCTACGTGCCGCGCCCCGAGTGGTACTTCTTCTTCCTCTTCGAGCTCCTGCGCGTGATCAAGCCGCCGGAGCTGGTCCCGATCGCGACGATCGGGATTCCGACGATTTGCATGGTGCTGTTGCTCTTGCTGCCCTTCTATGACCGTGGCCCGGAGCGCAACCCGATCCGCCGGCCGATTGCGACCACGGCCGGCTGCATCACGATCGCCGCGATGGCTTACCTCAGTTTCCTCGGCGCGACCGGCGGCTCGCCGACCGAGATCGACATGAAGGTCGCGCCCCAATACGAGGCCGGCAAGGAGGTAGTTGCCGGCTCGGGCTGCCTCGCCTGTCACAAGCTCGGCGAGAACGGCAACAACGGCCCCGGGCCGGAATTGACACACATCGCGCAGCGGATCCCGCGGGCGGCGATCCTGCGCTCAGTGGAGATCGGCCCAGGTATCATGCCTTCCTTCCGCGACCTACCGCCGAAGAAGCTCAACGAGCTCGCCGATTTCCTCTCCTCACTCGACTAAGCCCTCTCGCGACTCGGCCCAGTTCGCCGGGCAGGTCAATCGCATGTTCGACCGCGTCGCGGGCCGCTACGACGCGCTCAACTCGGTGATGACCGCGGGCATGCACCATCGCTGGCGCCAGCGGGCGGCCGACCGGGCCGAGCTGAGCCCAGGCGATTCGGCCCTCGACGTCTGCTGCGGCACCGGCGACATGGCGCTCGAGCTCGCCGGTCGGGTATCGCCAGGCGGCCACGTGGTCGGCTGCGACTTCTCCGAGCCGATGCTTGACCTCGCCCGCGAGAAGGCGAGCGGCCGTGGCGCCGAGGCGGTGCGCTTCGAGTGGGCCGATGCGCTCAGCCTTCCCTACGACGCCGGCCGTTTCGACGCGGTCACGGTCGGCTTCGGGGTGCGCAACCTTGCCGACCTCGACCGCGGGCTGCGCGAGATGACCCGGGTTCTGCGCCCCGGCGGCCGCCTCGTCGTGCTCGAGATCACCCAGCCCACTAGGCCGCCACTGTCCGTCTTCTACTCGCTCTGGTTCGACCGCATCGTGCCCCTGCTCGGCGCCTTCTCGGCCGACAGCGAGGCCTACTCCTACCTGCCCGAGTCGGTACGCAACTTCCCCGGCCCGGCGCGGCTGGCCGAGATGATGGACGCGGCCGGCCTGGAGCAGATTCGCTGGACGGTTCTCGCTGGGGGGATCATCGCGATCCACAGCGGCGTTCTCGGGTGAGCAAGCGCTCCGCCGTCCCGCCGCCGGTCACCGCGGTGCTCGATGCCTCGAGCCGCTGGCTGCCGGCGCGATTGGGTGAGGTCGAGGAGCAGCTGCGGGAGCAGAGCCGCGGTCACGGCGAGCTGCTCAGCGCGGACTTGGCGGCAACCCTTGCCGCCGGCGGCAAGCGTTTGCGGCCGCTACTGGTCCTGCTCTGCGCCGGCGCGAACGGAGGGGAGCAGGCGGTCCGGGCGGCCACCGCGATCGAGTTGGTCCACATGGCCACCCTCGTCCACGACGACGTGCTCGACGCCGCGCCGCTGCGCCGGGGGAAACCGACGATCGCCGCGGTCGCCGGTCGCGGCCGGGCCGTGGCGGCCGGCGATCTGCTCTTCTCGCGCGCCTTCGCCTTTCTCGCCGAACACGGCGACAGTCGCTCGGTATCGCTCCTGGCCGAGGCTTCGGCGGCGCTGGCGCGAGGCGAGCTCGCGCAGCGAGAGGATGCCTTCGACCCGGGGATCTCCGAACAGCGCTATCTCGAGCGCTGCCGCCTCAAGACCGCGAAGCTGTTCGAGTGCGCCTGCCGGATGGGAAACGACAGCGAGGCGCTCGCTGCATTCGGCGCCGAGATCGGCCTCGCCTTCCAGCTGCTCGATGACGTGCTCGACGTCTCCGGCCCGGCCGAGCGCACCGGCAAGGCGCGCGGTACCGATCTGCTCGACGGCACGGTCACCCTGCCGCTGATCCTCGCTGCGGCCGAGGACCCGTCGCTCGGCTCGACCGACCTGCGCGCGCTCGACCCTGCAGCCGCCGAAGCACTCTGCGACCGTATCGCCGCAACTGGGGTGCTGGACCAGGTCCGCTCGCGCGCGCTGGCGATGGTCGCGGCGGCCAAGGACCGACTCGATGCTGCGGCCTTCGACCCCGAGCAGCGCCAGCTTCTCGGCTTGGTCGCCGACGGCGTGGTCCAGCGCTACAGCTAGCGTGGGGAGCTAGCGGAAGTCGTCGGCGGTGATCAGGTCCGCCGCCAGGGCGGCGCGGAGGGTGTCGGCGAAGAACCGCATGTTCTCGTGCTCGAGCTCCTTCAGCACCTCGCTCAGCGCCCGGGTGCCGAGATCGAGCTCCTCGTCGAAGGCGTCGATCGCGATTTCGCCGTGAACCTCATCGCAGCGCCAGTCGCACTCGGGACAGCGACGCCAGAGGCGCCAGTGGCCGCGATCGCCCGCTTGCTCCCAGCAGGTTGGCTGGACCAACGTCGATGCGCATTGCGGACAGACGTGGAGCCCGGTGGCGATCTTCGTCTGACTGGCGCTCGCATCTCTCATGTCTGCCCTATCGAACCCGCGAAACGATGACTCAATTCGCACTTTTCGCGACAGGTCCACAAAACTCAAAAATCGAGTAGGCAGCCTCCCCAATTCGCCGCGATCCGATTCGCCCCGGGGTGCCGTTACCATTGGTGCATGCCAAATGTCGGACCTATGGAGCTTGCGATCGTCCTGATCATCGCCCTGGTCGTCTTCGGACCGAAACGCCTGCCGGAGCTCGGCCGCTCCTTGGGCAAAGGGATCCGCGAGTTCCGCGGCTCGGTCAGCGGCGATAGCCACGAGCCGGATCAGCCCGAGGCGATTGAGCCCCCAGTACCCGTTGCCAAGGGCGCTGAGGGCGAGCCGGTCGTTCACGACCGCAGCTGAGGACAGCCCACAGTGGCTCGCATGAAGGCGGTCTCGCATGAAGATCGCCTCACCCTCGTCGAGCACCTCGACGAGCTTCGCACGCGCATCGTCGTCTGTCTTGTCGTCTTCGGCGTTGCCCTGGCGCTCTGCTTTTGGCAGAACCACCTGCTGCTCGAAATTGCCTCCGGGCCTCTGCCCAGCGATCACAAGAAGCTGCTCACCTTCGGCGTCGCCGAACCGTTTACGACGACGCTCACCGTCTCCACCTACGGGGCGCTGATCCTCTGCCTGCCGATCTTTCTCTACCAGGGCTACGCCTACGTCCTGCCGGCCTTTAGCCACAGCGAGCGCCGCCTGATCTTGCCGCTGCTGCTCGCCGCGCCGCTGCTCTTCCTCGCCGGAGTCGCCTTCTCCTACTTCGTAGTGATGCCGGCCGCCGTCAATTTCCTGCTCAACTTCAACGACACTCAGTTCAACGTTCAGGTCCGCGCCCGCGATTACTACAGCTTCTTCTCGACGACGATGCTCGCCGGCGGGGTGATCTTCCAGCTGCCGCTGGCAATTCTCGCCGTCACCCGGCTCGGCATCGTCAGCGTCGAGCAGCTGACGAAGAACCGCCGCTATGCGTACCTGATCATTGCCGTCGTTGCCGCGGCGCTGCCCGGCGTCGACCCGATCTCGATGCTGCTCGAGATGGTGCCGCTGCTTGCGCTGTTCGAGTTGAGTATCTTGATTGCTCGCGCCTTCGGGAGGCCGGGGGAGGCGGGAAGAATGGCAAGGCCCTCAACCCAGGAGCAGTGATTCGAGTTGGCAGAAGGCGAGCGTCGGCTGGTTTTCGACACCCGAGGACGGCGCAAGCACGTCGTTCGGGTCGTCTACGCGATCCTGGCGCTGCTGATGGGCGCCAGCCTCTTCCTGGTCGTCGGGCCGTTCAGCATCGGCAACCTGCTCGGTAGTGGCGGCACGACAAGTGCCAGCAAGGTTCTCAACGAACAGGCCGAACGGATCGAACGCAAACTTGTCAAGCAGCCCGACGACGAAGCGCTGCTGCTTGCCCTGACCCGGACCCGGATCACCGCCGGCAATTCGCTGACCGAAGTCAACTCCGAAACCGGCGCCACCGTGCTCACTGCCGAAGGGCAGCAGGAGCTCAACCAGGGAGCCGAAACCTGGGCCCGCTACCTGAAGCAAACCAAGGAACCCAACCCATCGACGGCTTTGCTCGTCTCCCGGGCTTACTTCGGCCTCGCCGAATCGTCGGGCAGCCTCGAAGAGGCTGTAACCAACGTGGAAAAAGCCGCCGCCGCTCAGCGCATCGCCGCCGAAGCGCAGCCGACGGTCAACTCGCTCACCACCCTGGCGATCTACGAGTACTACTCGGGCGACTTCGCCGCAGGCGACAAGGCGACGAAGGAAGCAGAAGCCCTCGTTGCGGGTAAGTCGGAAAGAAAAGAAATCAGCAAGCAGATGGCCGAATTCCGCAAGCGCGGCGAGTCTTTCCAGAAACAGAAGGTGGAAGTCGCTAAGCAGGAAGGGGCCAAACGCAAGGAAGCCCTGGAAAATCCACTCGGCGGCCTCGGCAGCGGTACCGGTTCCCTAGGCGAATAACAAACGCCCTTCCTATACTTCTGAACCCCAGGGCCGCTAGCTCAACTGGTTAGAGCAGGAGCCTCTTAAGCTCAAGGTTGAAGGTTCGAGTCCTTCGCGGCCCATTCCCTCCCCCGAGGAAGCCCGGCTACCGGCGGACGGTGCAGGGTTTTTCGACGCTGCCTTCGACGATCGTGCTGTCGGCGAAGGTGAAGCGGCCGCGCGTGCGGAAGACGCCGTCGCCGCAACGGGCGGTCGTGTAGCTGCGCTCGGAGCCGCGATAGCGATAGCGCTTGCCGATCTTGACGTCGAGGTGGATCAGCGAACCCCGCCCGGCGGCGATCGGCGGCACGTCGACCGTGGCCCGGTACCGGTACTGGCCGGGACGCTTTTCGATCGGGATCGTCAAGACGAAGTTCTGGGTGGCCGGCACCGTGGTGCGGGCGTGGAGGACCACCGTTGGGTGGCCTTCCTGGCGCGGGCCGTTGAAGAGAGTGATCTGCGAGCTGGCCAGGATCGGCGCCCCCGCTTCGCGCACGATCATGGCGCTGACGTGGCCGGTGCCGACGATCGCATTGGGGCAGCGGCCACGGGCTTCGGCCGGAGTGGCTTCTTCGAGCAGCGAGGGCTGGCAGATCGGCAGACCGCCGGTGCTCAACCTGCCGTCGCGATCGAAGTCGAGGACTACCTGCTGCAGCGCGGGGGGGACGCTGCCGTCGGCGGATCTAAGGTCGGCGTGGCCGGTGAAGTCGATCGGCGCGAAGGCCTGCTGCGGCAGTGTCCGGGGCGTGAAGCCGCCGTCTGCCGTCAGCACCAGGTTGCCGACCTTGACCAGCGCCGCGTTCGCCCCCCCCGCAAAGAGGATGCAGGCGATAACCACCCCGATTCCCAAAAGCCGCTTCAAGTCTCCTCCGACAACCAGGCTAGCGCTCCGGGCAAGCGATGCCGCCCAAATCGGTCCTTAACAGAGTCTTCGGTTTCTTTTCCCCCGTTGCGGGGCTCTGACCGCCAAACTACAGAGCGTGCCTGTGAGGAGGAGCAGCAGGGGGCGGGGGGATGACGCGCGCGCTGAGCGTGAGGACAAAGCTCGCCCGCCGCTGATGCTGCGCCACCCGCGGCGCTCTCTCGCGGTCGCCCTGGTCTTCATCGCCGTCCTCGTTGCTTTCGGCTTCAGCCTCGAGGAAAAGCTAACCCCAAGCTCGCTCGACATCAGCGGCACCAAGGTCCACAACGCCAACGGCATGCTGCGCCAGTACTTCGGCGATACCGCCCCGTTCGCAATCCTTCTCCAGGGCAAGCCGGCGGCGATCGACCGCCAGGGCCCAGCGCTGATCCGCAACCTCCGTCGCGACCCGAAAGCGACCACCCTCTCGCCCTGGGACATCGGCACGGTCGGCCAGCTGCGGCCTAGCCCCAACCGCGCCCTGATCGTCGTCGATTTCCACGACAACCTGGATAGTGCCGTCAACGACAGGGTGCCGCTGGTGAACCAGGCGCTCGAAGAATCGATCCACGCGCCGGTGCGGGCGACGCAGACCGGCTTCGCCACGCTCCTGCGCTCGGTCCAGGACGAGTCGATCAGCGGCGGCGAGCGGGCCGAGCTGATCGCGCTGCCGGTTCTGCTGCTCGTGCTCCTGCTGGTTTTCCGATCTCCGGTGGCGGCGGCGGTCCCGCTCGGCTTCGGCGCGATCGCGGTCTTCGCCTCGCGCGGCATGCTCGCGATCCTCACCCACTGGTTCGACGTCAGCGCCCTGGCGCTGACCGTCTGTTCGATGATGGGGCTGGCGCTGGGGGTGGACTACGCGCTCTTGATGGTCTCGCGCTTCCGTGAGGAGATCGCCGGCGGCGCCGATCCGCTCGAAGCGGCGTGGACCACCCGTCGTACGGCGGGCCGCACGACGATCTTTGCCGGCAGCACCCTGGTGCTCTCGATGGCCGTCGCCTTTTTCATCGTGCCCGGCGTCCTGCTCGCTTCGCTGGCCGGGACCCTGGCGATGGTGGTGATCCTGACCGTCGTCGTCGCCACGTTGCTGGGACCGCCGATCCTCGTCCTGGTCGGCCCCAACATCGATCGCTGGCGGATCGGTCGCAAGCCGAACGGCGAGCGTTCGCGACTGATGATCGTCGTCTCTGCCGCGCTGCGGCGCCCGGCCCCGGTCGCCGCCCTGATCGGCGGTGTCGTGCTGGTTCTGGCGGCCCCGGCGATCGGCCTCAAGACCGGCCCGTTCAGCGTCGGCCAGCTTCCCCACGACGATCCGGCGCGCCAGGACGCGGAACGGATCTCGCACGCCTTCGGCGGCGGCTACGAAGCGCCGTTCACGATCGTCGCCGCCGCCAAAGAAGGCACGATCACCGAACCGCAGCGCCTCGCGGCGCTGAGCCGCTGGCAACGGCGCATCGCCGCAACGCCCGGGGTGCAGAGCGTGGTCGGCCCCGAACAGGTCTCCAAGGCGGTCGAACCGCTACGCAAGACCTTTGCCGGGGTGCTCTCCTCCAACGAAAAAGTTGGGCCGCTGGCGAACGTGGCGAGGCTCGGCCGCAATCTGGGTCGGGTCGCCAACGCCGTCGCCACCGTGCGAACGGGCCTATCGCAAGCAACTGCCGGTGCGGGATTGCTGGCCGAAGGGTCTGGCAGCGCCGAACAGGGAGCGATTGCGATCGCCACTGGCCTCGGTAAGGCTGCGGCCGGCTCTCAGGAAGCACTCACCGGCCTTGCCAAGTTCGCGACGGGAACCAAGAAACTGTCAAAGGCGGAGTCCCGCGCCGCCCTTGGCGGCTTCCAGCTGAAGCTCAACCTCCCCGACATCGCCACCAACCTCCGCAACAACGCGCTGCACCGCTCGCACAAACTGCAAAAGAACCTTTTCGAGGATGCCAATGTCAAGACGCCGCAGCTGCAGGCGGCTGCGCAGGCGGGCGCTGAACAACTCGCGACGGGCCTTAAACAGCTTGAAGGAATGACCTCGGGCAAGTCGGATCCCAACTACGGCCCGGCGCTCGAAGCGGTGCGCAACGCCACGGCGGCGATTAGCGGAACCAATCCCGCGACGGGCCAGCCTTACGCTCCCGAATATGCTGGCTTGCCGGCCGAACTGACCGCCCTGCAGGCTCGGCTACTCGACGATGCCAAAGAAGCGCAGGAAGTCTCGCGCAACATCGCTTCGGAAGCGGCCCATATCGAAACGGCGGCGACGGGTGCCAAACGGCTCTCGGAAGGCCTCTACGAAATCTCCGCCGGCGGCAAGGAAGTCGCCAAACAAGCGGCGAGGATCGACCGCGAATCGGCGCGGCTCGCGGGCGGCCTGGACCGGCTCGGCGGCGGCGCCAGCAAGCTCGCGGGCGGCCTCACCCAACTCACCGGCGGTACGACCGAACTCCAGCGCAGCCTCGCAGCTGGCTACAGCCAGTCCTACCCGCTGCAGACTGGCACCCGCCGCATCGCGGTCCGGGTGCTCTCGCAGAGCGACAGCCTCAACCGGCGGGCGGCCAAACTGCGCCGCACGTCGCCGGGGATCTTCAACTCGGGCTACTTCGTTCTCTCCGCCCTCGACGGGACCCGCGGCCGAACGCACGAACGAGCCTCCGAAGCGGTCGACCTCAATGGCGGCGGTCAGGCGGCGACGATCACGGTCTTCTCGCGCTACGGCTTCAACTCGCCCGGTTCGATCTCGCTCAACAAGACGCTCGAAGGCGACGCCGAAGCGCTCGGCAAGGAAGCGAACATCGTGACCGGCATCGCCGGCGGTCCGCCGACCCTCAACACCTACAGCCGCGTCACCAAAGAGCAGATCCCCTACATAGTCGCGGCGATCACCTTCGCCACCTTCCTCGTCCTGATCCTCGTCCTGCGCGCGTTGCCGCTGGCGGCGATAGCGGTCGGGCTGAACCTGGTCACGGTCGGGGTCGCCTTTGGCATCCTCACCCTGCTGACCAACGTGCCCGACGGCTGGCCGCTGGGCGGCCGCGCCTACGTCGACGCGGTCGGGGCGGTGATGATCTTCGGCATCGTCTTCGGGCTCTCGATCGACTACGCGGTCTTCCTGCTGGTGCGGATGCGCGAGCACTATGACCGTGAGGGCGACAACGCCGCGGCGATCGAATTCGGACTCGAGAAGACGGCGCGGGTGATCACCGGCGCCGCCGTGATCATGCTCGCGGTCTTCATCGCCTTCGCTGGCACGCCGATCGCAACGGTCAGCCAGCTCGGCGTGGGGCTGACCGTTGCGGTGATACTCGACGCGACAGTGGTCCGAATCGTGCTCCTGCCGGCGCTGATGCTGCTGATCGGCGACCGGGTTTGGTGGCTGCCGCGGTGGCTGGATCGGGCCCTGCCGCGGTTCAACGTCTAAGCGCAGCGACCGTTACTTCTTCGCTTCCGGCTTCTGGCTGCATTTCCCGCTCAGTTCCGGGGTCAGCGACTGGCCGTCCTTGAAGACGAACTTCCCACGCGCCTTCAGCTTCTTCGTTTCGCAAGCGAGGCTGATGTAGCTCCGCAACTTCCCTTTGTAGCTGAACTTCTTGAAGATCTTCACGTGGAAGCCGGTGATCGCGCCCTGGCCGCCGGCGATCAGCGGGATCGTGACGTCGAGCCGGGGCCCGTAGCCTTCCTTGTTGAGATTGCTCACCGCACCGACCAGGACCAGGGTGGTCTGGATCGGCGACTGGCTGTAGGTGTGGAGGAGGATTACCGGCTTACCGCCGACGGGAACGCCGTTGAAGGCCGTGATCGCCGTCGTCACCGGGAAGATCCTTTCGCCGACAACCAGATCGGCGGTCCCTTCGCCGCCGCCGATCTTGGCTTTTTTACAAGCTTCGAGCGCCGCTTCGGTCGAGGTGTTCTGGATCAGTCCGGCGTCGCAGGTCGGATAGCCCTTGCTGAAGATCTTCGCGCCTTTGGGGAAGTCGACGATCGCCTCCACGGCGGGGATCGGCGCCCCTTTGTTGGCGGCGGGATTGTTCGTGGTGGTGGCGGTGGTCACATCGAGGGTGACCGGTTCCGCCGTCTTCTTCGAGAGCTTCTGCGGGGTGAAGTTGACGGCGATGCTCTGCGTGTTGCCGTCAGGCGCGGTGAGCACCGGCGATTGAGCCGCTCCGGCCGTCACCGCGACGATTGCGGCTGTGCATACAGCGATGGCAACAGCAAAGGTCAGACGTTTGCGCATTGGCATTTCTGCTCCTCTTCGATTTGGCCAAGCGCCTCCAGGTCCCTTAACCACCCCGCAGGTCCAGAGTAGCGCGTTGAATTCCAGTTAAGTCCCCGCTCAGCCCGTGCGTGGCAGCGGGTCGCTCGGATACGATTCGCCGGCCGTTCCGCCGGAATCGGAGGCCGGGGAACCGCAAGCGACGATCCGTGGCTGCCAACACCTCAGGCGAGGAAAAAGGCTCGGCACAAAGCCGTGGGGTCACCCCTGTGCGAATCGCGGTGATCGCGGTCCTGGCGATTGCGGTCATCGCCCTCGCCGTCGTCATCTTCAGCGGCGGCAGCGAACACAAGTACAACCTGCTCTTCCAGAACGCGAGCCAGCTCGTTCCCGACAACCAAGTGCTGATCGGCGGCCAGCCGGTCGGCTCGGTCGAAGACATCGAACTGACCGACAACAACCTGGCCAAGGTCGTCGTCAGCGTCAGCCAGGAACTACACGAGGGGACGACGGCAACGATCCGGGCCACCTCGCTTTCCGGCGTTGCCAACCACTACGTCTCGATCAGCCCCGGCCCGAACAGCAACCCGCCGCTCGGCAGCGACGCCACGCTCGGCCTTTCCTCGACCACCACGCCGATCGACATCGACCAGTTCTTCAACACGTTCCCCGCCCCGGTGCGGCGCGGCCTGGCGCAGTTCATCAAGGGCAATGCGGGGGTCTACGCCGGCCGTGGCGAAGACGCGAACCGGACCTTCAAATACCTTGGCGTCGGCTTCAACCGCGCCGGCGCCTTCGCCGGCGACCTCAATGCCGACGAAAAGCTCTTTGCCCGCTTCCTGGTCAGCTCGAGCCGCCTCGGCACGGCGGTCTCCGAACGCGGCGCCGAGCTCTCCAGCGCGATCGCCAACGCCAACGCGGCATTCGGCGCGATCGCCAGCCAGAACACCGCCCTCGACCAGAGCCTGCAGCTGCTGCCGCCGACCTTCCGCCAGGCCAACACGACCTTCGTCAACCTGCGCGCAGCCCTCGACGACGTCGAACCGCTGATCGACACCTCGAAGACGGCAACCAAGGAACTGGCCCCCTTCCTCGCCGAATTCCGCCCGGTGCTCTCGAAAGCGGTGCCGGTCTTCAAGAACCTGCGCCTCGCCGCGCGCCGCCCGGGCTTTGCCAACGACACGGCGGAATTGCTCGGCGCGCTGCCGGCGGTGCAGCAGCGCGCCTCGCGGGCGTTCCCGCATTCCGAAGAAGCGATCGCCGGCTTCCAGCCCAACCTCAACTTCATCCGCGCCTACTCGCCGGACCTCTTCAACGGCTTCGCCAAGCTGGGCCAGGCCAGCGCCCCTTATGACGGCAACGGCCACTACGTCCGCGCCAGCTTCGCCAACCTCAACCTCTTCAAATTCAACGGCTCCAACCGCAGCCTCGAACCGATCGCGCCGAGCGAACAGTACGACCCGTTCGGCGAATCGGCCGGGGTCAAGCGCCGTTGTCCGGGCGCCGCCGCTCCCAACGCTGCCGACGGCTCCAACCCCTTCGTCGAACCGCCGCACAGCGGCTCCGGCGTGACCACGTCCGACTGTAATCCAGCCGACTCGCCACCCGGACCATGAGAAAAGCACTCGCCATAATCGCCGTAGTTGCAGTGGTCGTGCTCGCGGTCGTGCTGATCTCCGGTGGCAGCAGCAGCAGCGACAACTACACCGTGCGGGCGATCTTCGACAACGGCGGTTTCATGGTCAAGGGCGAGCAGGTCCGCGTCGCCGGCGCCAACGTCGGCGAAATCGAATCGGTCGGAGTCACCCTGCCGGGCGAAATCGACGCCTACGACAAAAACGGCAAGGAAAAGTCGGTCTCCGGCAAGGCGGTGATCGTGATGAAGATCACCGATCCCGGTTTCCAGGACTTCCGCAGCGACGCCAGCTGCCTGATCCGGCCGCAGTCGCTGATCGGCGAGAAGTTCGTCGATTGCAATCCGACCGTGCCACGCGCCCCGGGCTCGCCCCCGGCGCCGGCCTTGAAGCAGGTCCCCTCCGGCCACCCCGGCGCCGGCCAGTACCTGCTGCCGCTCGGCAACAACAGCACCAGCGTCGACCCCGACCTGATCAACGACATCAACAAACTTCCCTACGCGCAGCGCTTCCGCCTGATCTTCAACGAACTCGGCGCCGGCCTCGCCGGTCGCGGCGCCGACATCGAAGCGGCGGTCAAGCGGGCCAACCCGGCACTGCGCGACATCGACCGCCTGCTCGGCATCCTCAATGGGCAGCGCGATCAGCTGACCCAGCTCGCCGCCGACTCCGAGCAGATCCTCGGCCCGCTCTCGCGCGAACGCGCCCAGGTGGCGGGCTTCCTCGCCAACTCGGGCGCGGCCGCCCAGGCTAGCTCCGAACGCGGCGCCGACCTGGAAGCCTCGCTGCGCAAGTTCCCTGCCTTCCTGCGTGAGTTCAGGACGACGATGCACAGTCTGCAGGGCTTCTCCGACGCCGCCACGCCGACCTTCGCGGCGCTCGGCAAGGCGGCACCGTCGTTCACCGAAGCGACCAAGCTGCTGACTCCGTTCTCGGCGGCCTCGACCGTCTCGCTGAAGTCGCTCGGGGTCAATGGCGAACAGTCCGGGCCGACCTTCCGCCGGGTCGACCCGCTGGCGATCAAGGCCCGCGACCTGGCTCGCTCCGGCGCCGAACCGACGACCAAGCTGGCCGAATTCTTCGAAAGCACAAGGGAAACGAAGGGCTTCGACGGGCTCGTCGACCTGATCTACAACGTGACGGGGGCAAGCAATGGTTTCGACAAGTACGGCCACTTCACACGTCTGCTGACGACGTTGACAAACTGCCCCGAATACGAGCTCGAAGCCAGTGGTTGCTCGGCTAAGTTCACCGGAGCCAACGCGGGCACCTCGTCGATCAGCAGCGCCAACCTGAGCTCTTTCTTCGAAGAAGAGGTGGCAAAGCGAGCCGGCGGCACCTCGGCACGCCCCGGCCAACCGCTTTCATCCGTTGCCCCCTCGACGCCGACCACGCCGCGTGCGCCGGAACTCAGCGAAGGCCATCGCCTCGGCGCCAGCACGGCGCTTCCCGCGCCGCGTCAGCGCGCACTCCTCGACTACCTCCTCGGCCCATGAGAAACCGCGGCGGCATACAGGGAGTTGCGAGCAGCCCGGTGATCGTCGGCGCGGTCACCGTGCTGGTCGTGATCGTCGCCGTCTTCCTCGCCTACAACGCCAACAACGGCCTGCCCTTCGTCTCCACCTACAACCTCAAGGCTCGCGTGCCCAACGCCAACGCCCTGGTCAAGGGCAACGAGGTGCGGATCGGCGGCGCCCGGGTCGGCGTGGTCAAGTCGGTGGTGCCGGTGCAGGAAGCCGGTGGCAGGGTCTCGGCCGAACTCAGTCTCAGCCTCGACAAGAACGTGCAGCCGCTGCCGGTCAACTCGACGATGATCATCCGGCCCAAATCGCCGCTCGGCCTCAAGTACGTGCAGCTCGTTCCCGGCGACTCGAAGCAGGGCTTCGCGGCTGGCGAAACGATTCCGCGCTCCGCCGCCAAGCCCGAACCGGTCGACATCGACCAGTTCTTCGACATGTTCGACGAAAAAACCAGGACCGCGATTCAGCGCAACCTGGCCGGCTTCGGCAACGGCCTGGCCGGCCGCGGCCCGCAGCTCAACAACGCCTTCGCCGCCCTGCGCCCGCTGATTGAAAACGGCCAGCCGGCGCTGGCCAACTTGGTCGCGCCGAGCACCGGCTTCGGCGAATTCTGGCGCGCGCTGGAGAGCCTCTCGGCCACCGTGGCCCCGGTTGCCGAGCAGCAGGCGAGCATGTTCGCCGCTCTTGACCGCACCTTCGCCGCCTTTGCCCGCGTCTCCCGGCCCTACATCCAGGAAACGATCTCCAAGGGTCCGGAAACACTCGACGCGGCGACCGAAGACCTGCCGGCGCTGCGCCCCTTCCTGCGCGATTCCGCACGCTTCTTCACCGCGCTGAGGCCAGGGGCGAAGGCGCTTGGGGAAACTTCGCCGACGATCGCCGCCGCGCTGCGCACCGGCGTCCCCGTGCTCAACTCCTCGCCGACCCTCTACGCTCAGCTGCCGCCGACCGCCGATGCCCTGCTCGCCCTGCAGCAGGCGCCCGGTGCATTCAACGGGCTCGATCTGCTCACCAATACCAATGAACTGCTGGCGCCGGCGATCAGGTTCATCGCGCCGGCTCAGACCACCTGTAACTACCTCAGCACCGCTTTCCGCAATCTGGCTAGCGCCTCCAGCGAAAGCAATTCGCTGGGCGGTTGGTTCAATGCGATCGCGTTCGAGGCGCCGGTCGGCGTCAATTCCGAGGGTGGTCAGGCGTCGGCGCCCGCCAATGGTCCCGGCCTTAATCACCTCCACTCCAATCCCTACCCCAACACCGCGGCCCCCGGGCAACCGAAAGAGTGCGAAGCCGGTAACGAGCACTACGAAAATGGCGTGACGCGGATCGGTAACACGCCGCGCAACGACGGCATCGAAACCGCCGGACAGACGAAAAAGCAGAAGGGAGAAGAAAAGTAATGGGCCGCCTGCCGGAGCGCGACACCAGGGCGGGGGCTACGAACAGCCGCTTCAAATGGCGGCCGAGTAACGCTGCGATCGCGGTCGTCTTCCTGCTCGTCTTCACCGTCGGCCCCTATCTCGCCTTCACCGGCCACGTGCCCTTCACCAGCTATGGCTACGAGCTCAAGGCGACCTTCTCGAACGGGGTCAACATCTCGACCAACTCGCCGGTGCGGATCGCCGGCGTCGACGTCGGTCGGGTGATCTCGACCGAACGCGACGGCGACGCGACGACGGTCACCTTCACGGTCGAAGGCAAAGGCCAGCCGGTCCACGACGACGCTTTCGCCGCGATCCGGCCGCGGATCTTCCTCGAGGGCAACTTCTTCATCGACCTCTCGCCCGGCAGTCCCAGCGCTGCGGAGTTGAGCAGCGGTGACACGATTCCGGTCAGCCACACCTCGACCTGGGTCCAGATCGACCAGGTGCTGACCGCGCTGCAGGCACCGGTGCGGGCCGATCTCAGTCACCTGCTGGAGAGCTACGGCACGGCGCTGACGCACAAGCCGACCGCGGCCGAAGACGTGGGCCAGGAACCGGAAGTGCAGGGCAAGACCGGCGCCCAGGGGCTCAACGGCGCCTTCAAATACGGTGGCGACGCCGGCAAGTACAGCGCCCAGGTCACCAACGCCCTGCTCGGCACCGAGCCGCACGATCTCTCCAAGCTCGTCGCCGGCGCCGGCCGCACCTTCGGCGCCCTCTCCCGCCACGAGGAGGACCTCAAGGGCCTGATCGTCAACTTCGACGTCTTCACCGGCGCCCTCGCCTCGCAGTCGGCGAACCTCTCGGCCTCGATCCACCGCCTCGCGCCGACGCTGAAGACCTTCCACAGCTCGCTGGTCAGCCTCAACAGCTCACTGCCGCCATTGCGCGCCTGGGCGATCGAGCTGCGGCCCTCGGTGGCCGAACTGCCCGACTGGATCGCCGCTGGGCGCCCCTGGATCGAACAGGCCCGTCCCCTGCTCTCGGGCAAGGAGGCCGGTGGCACCGCGAGGCTGCTGCGTGAAGGCACTCCGGGTCTCGCCGGCGCCGCCCAGGCCGGCAAGGCGGTGGCGCTGCCGCAACTCAACCGGATCAGTCTCTGCTCGACCAAGGTCCTTACCCCGACCTTCAACCAGACGATCAACGATCAGTTCAGTACCGGCGGCCCCAACTACCGCGAGTTTCTCTATGCCCTCGCCGACTTCTCCGGTTGGGGGGCGCACTTCGACGGCAACGGTACCTTCCTGCGCGTGCAGCCGGGTGGGGGGAACATCCTCGTTGGGCAGTCCAATGAACTAGGTGCTCAGGTCAATGAGAAACAAGATTTTGCTCACACAATTGCACCGCCGCTCGGCACTCAGCCCCAGCTCGGTGGCAAGCCGCCAAAGAAGCCAGAAGTGCGCTGCGACAGCAACCCGGTCCCCGACGTAAACGCTGGACTCGGTCAGGTTGGAGCTCCCAGTCCATCAGTGGTGACTCCATGACCGAGACTCCGCGCGCAAGCCGCTGGCGCCGCTTCAGCAACTCGTTGACGCGTCAGTCGCGGGGGCGTAGCAAGGACACGATCGCGATCGCCGTCCTCGTCGCCCTGGGGATCGTGATGACGCTCTGGATCTTCACCCAGCAGAAGGCCTCGCTGCCCTCCTGGCTGCCACTGGTCGGTGAAGAATTCGTCCACGTCAGCGGAGACTTCACCACCGCTCAGGCGGTCACGCCCGGCCAGGGACAGGCTGTCGACGTCGCCGGCATCCAGATCGGCAAGGTCACCTCGGTCGACCTCGAAGACGGCCACGCCGTCGTCGGCATGGACATCGAGCCCAACTACCTCGACCTGATCCACCCCGACGCCAGCCTGCTGCTGCGGCCGAAGACCAACCTCAACGACATGGTCGTCGAGGTCGATCCCGGCAAGGCCAAGGGGCATATCGAGGCGGGCTACAACTTCCCGCTCTCGCGAACCGAACCGAACCAGAACCTCGACGCCTTCCTCTCGACGCTCGACGCCGACACCCGCCAGTACATCCAGCTGCTCGTCGCCGGCGGCGGCCAGGGCATCGGTGGCCGCGGCCACCAGCTCTCAGGCGTCTTCCGCCGCCTCCAGCCCTTCTCGCACTACGTCGCCGACCTCAACCGCGCGGTCGCCAAACGCCGCGTCGCCCTCGCCCGGGTAATCCACGACTTCGGCCTGCTGACCACCGAACTCGGCAACCACGACTCCGAGATCGAACGCTTCGTCGTCTCCTCCAAGGCGGCGCTGGGCAATTTCGCCAATCAGCAGCAATCGATCCAGAAGACGCTGACCGAGCTCCCCAGCGCGCTCAGCGCCGGCCAGTCGGCTTTCGCCAGCGTCAACAAGTTCTCCAGCACCGCCCAGCCGGCGCTGGTCGACCTGATCCCGCAGGCGCAGGCGCTGGGCCCGGCGCTGCGCGCCAACGAGAAGCTCTTCGAACAGACCACGGTGCCGATTCGCGACCAGATCAGGCCCTTCACCAGGCAGACCCGCCAGGTGCTCACCCACGCCAAGCAGGGCTCTGCTGACTTCAATAAATCGGTGCGCAGCTTCGGCAACGCGGTCGGCGCCTTCAACGGCTTCCTCAACGAGCTTGCCTACAAGCCGAAGGGCTCGAAGCAGAGCTACCTCTTCTACCTGCCCTGGCTCAACCACGACTTCAACGCCACCTTCAACCTCGAAGACCCGAGCGGCACGGTCGGCCGCAGCCTGATCATGATCTCCTGCAACGGCTCTGAACTCGCCAATGGCGCCGCTGCTGCCGATCCGTACATCCAGACCGTGCTGCGCGGCGCGAACATCCCGCGCACGAGCGAACTGCCACCGATACCCCCCTCCAAGGAAACCCCCGAAGCGACCGGCTGTGGACCGGGAACAGAATGAGCAAGCGCGCGCCCAGCACGACTCAGCTCCTGGTGATCGCCGGCTTCGCGCTCTCCTGCTTCGGCATCCTGCTCTTCCTCTGGATCACCTTCGGCGGCCCGACCCCGTTCAAGGCCAAGCCCTACGAGGTCAACATTCCCTTCAACGAGGCAACCCAGCTCGCCCAGCAGTCCGACGTGCGGATCTCCGGCGTCTCGGTCGGCAAGGTGCAGGACATCGTCCTCTCGCCCGATGGCGAGCAGGCGCTGGCCAAGGTCGACATCAACGACAAGTACGGCCCGATCCCGAGCGATACCCGCGCCATCCTACGCACCAAGACGCTGCTCGGCGAGACCTACATCGAACTCACCCCCGGCGACCGCAAGGCGCCGAAGCTGGCCGACGGCGGCACCCTGCCCAAGGCACAGATCGCCGAATCGGTCCAGCTCGATGAGATCTTCCGCACCTTCAATGCCCGCACCCGCGCCGCCTTCCAGAGCTGGCAGCAGGAAGCGGCGGTGGCGATCGCCGGCCGCGGTGGCGACCTCTCCTACGCCTTCGGTGAGTTCGAACCGGCCTTCGTGCAGTTCGACCACCTGTTCCGCCAGCTCGACAGCCAGCAGCTCGCGGTCAAGCAGCTCTTCCGCAACGGCGCCACCGCCCTGAACGCCCTGCGCGGCCGCCAGGGTGAGCTGGCCGGCCTGATCCAGAACTCCAACACCGTCTTCAGCACCGCCGCCGCTCGCGACCGTCAGATCGAAGCGCTCTTCCGCGCCTTCCCCACCTTCCAGGACGAGTCAAGGCTGACCCTCGACCGGCTCAAAACATTCGCCGTCGACGCCGACCCGGTGATGAAGCAGCTGGTGCCGGTGGCCGAACAGCTCTCGCCGACCCTGATCGCGCTCTCCAAGTTCGCCCCCGAAGCCAAGGGCCTCTTCGAAGGCCTCGAACCGGTGATCGCCCGCGCCCCAAAGGGCTTTCCGGCGCTGCGCAAGCTCTTCCGCGACGAATTCCCGCCACTGCTGCGAGCAGTTGACCCCTTCCTGCGCAATGTCAACCCGCTGCTCACCGGCCTCGACCTCTACAAGCACGAGCTAACCGCGACGATGGCCAACGTCGCCGCGGCTGCCAACGCCAAACTGACCACCGAAAACAAAGCCGGCGAACACGGCCACTTCATCCGCGCGATGGGTCCGTTCAGCCCGGAATCCCTGGCGACCTTCCCGGGCCCCACCACGGCCAGTCGGACCAACGCTTACGCACAGCCACTTGCCGCCAAGAGCCTTGCTTCCGGCCTGCCTAGCTTCAACACCACTGGCTGTGGCTCGGGGGCAAGCGCCGTGCTCGATCCGGAAACGCCCAACGTCCCGGCGTTCAAAGCCCGCACGGAACGCACCAAGGTCTTCAACAAACCGGCCGCCACCCCGGCGGAAATCGCAGCGGAAAACGAAAAACGCTCGAAAGCGTTCTTCGAAAACCTGAAGAAATTCGCCTACGCAGGACAGACCGATTCAGCCGCGATCGGCGCCCCCGGCTGCATCCAGCAGGCCCCGTTTAATCCGGTGGGCCGTTCGGGCGCTGACACGACCTACCAGCAGTTCTTCGAACAGAGCAAATAGACGCTGGCCTCGTCCCGCGACGAGCATCCTTCCTCGGGTGCAATTTTCCGCAAAGGCCGGTATTGCCTACGGCTGAGGATCGTCCGCTCAGCTACGTTGCTTTGGCCTCGGTTATGCCGCCGCTCCGGGGCGCACACTGAGATCGATGGCCTCCGCTCCCACAGCCCACGTCCCGCCGCAGAACATCGAGGCTGAGGAATCGGTGCTGGGGGCGATGCTGGTTGCCGAGCCGACGCTGACTCGGGTGATCGACGAGGTGAAGCTGAACGCCACCGACTTCTACCTCGAGAAGCACGGCGCGATCTTCAGCTGCATCCACGATCTCTACGCGGCCTCCAAGCCGGTCGACGAGCTCAGCGTCAGCGAGTCGCTGACCCAGCGCAACCAGATCGAGGAGGCGGGGGGCAAGCACTACGTCTCCGAGCTGGCGGCGAAGGTGCCCGCCGCCGGCAACGCCAAGCACTACGCCGAGATCGTCCAGCAGAACTCGCTGCTGCGCCGGCTGCTCGGCGCCGGGCAGGAGATCCAGGGCTGGGTGCACGAGCGCGACGGCGAACCGCGCGAGCTCTCCGAGCGGGCCGAGAAGCTGCTCTTCGACGTCGCCCACAAGGAGCAGGCCAGCGACTTCAAACTGCTCTCCGAGATCCTCCACGACGAGGTCGACCGGCTCGAGAAGCTCTCAACCGGCGAGCTGGAGCTCACCGGCACTCCCTCCGGCTTCCGCGACATCGACGCGATCACCGGCGGCTTCCAGCCCGGCAACCTGATCATCGTCGCCGCCCGGCCGGCGATGGGGAAGAGCGCCATCGTCGCCAACATCGCCGAAAACGTCGCTGTGAAGCGGAATCTGCCGGTCGCTTTCTTCTCGCTGGAGATGTCGGAGGTCGAGCTTGCACAGCGCTTCATCGCCTGCCGGGCGCGGATCTCGGGCGACAAGCTGCGCAAGGGACAGGTGGCGTCGAAAGACTGGCCCAAGGTCGTCCGTGCCTGCAACGAGCTCGAGGAGGCGCCGCTTTGGTTCGACGACTCATCCGATCTCGGCGTCCTCGACCTGCGGGCGAAGGCGCGGCGTCTGCACGCTCAGGAACAGGACAGGGGCGGCCTCGGCCTGATCATCGTCGACTACCTGCAGCTGATGCGAACCGACGACCCGCGCGCCAACCGCGTCGAGCAGGTCGGCCAGATCAGCCGTGGGCTGAAGATCCTCGCCCGCGAGCTCGAGGTGCCGGTGCTGGCGATCTCCCAGCTCTCCCGCGCGCCCGAGCAGCGCAGCCCGCCGAAGCCGATGCTCTCCGATCTGCGCGAATCGGGAAACCTCGAGCAGGACGCCGATCTGGTCGCCTTCCTCTTCCGCGAGGACTACTACCGCGATCCCGAGGACGAGCCGGACGGCCTTGCCGACCTGATCATCGCCAAGCACAGGAACGGCCCGATCGGCACCCCGAAGCTGGTCTTCCTCGATCGCTTCCCCAAGTTCGCCGACTTCGCCGGCCAAGAACGGCCGATCGAACAGCCGGCCGGCGAAGGGCCGCCGCTGGAAGACGCCGCTCCCGTGGGGCCTGAGTTCTGATGCCGGCGATCCCCCGCAGCGAGCCCTTCCGCGAACAGGCCTGCCCACTCGGCGTCTGCGACGGCTCCGGCTGGATCCTCGGCCCCGAGGACGTCGCCCGCGAATGCGAGTGCCGTGCCCAGCGGCTCAAGCGCGGCCGCGTGCGCGGCGTCGCCTCGGTGATCCCGCCGCGCTACCGCGGCGTCTCCTTCGACCGCCCGCCGGTCTCCGACATGGCGCGTGATTTCGAGACCAAGGCCGCGGTCAAAGCGGTGCACGGTTACGTCGACGAGCTCGAGGCCAACCTCGACGCCGGCCGTGGCCTCTGGCTGTTCGGCGACACCGGCACCGGCAAGACGACTCTGGCGATGCTGGTCTCCAAGGCGGCGCTGGAGGCCGGCTGCTCGGTCGCGATCTACTCGCTGCCGAAGCTGCTCGCCCGCATCCGCCGCACCTACGACTCCGAGCCGGGCGGCGATTCCTACCTTGCCTTCTTCGAGCGGCTGACCTCGGTCGATCTGCTCCATATCGACGACCTCGGCGCCGAGAAGCGCAGCGACTGGGTGCTGGAGCAGCTCTACGCCCTGATCAACGAGCGCTACGAGGCGCAGCGCTCGGTGCTGGTCACGACCAACCTCCCCCACGAGGAGCTGGAGGACCAGATCGGCAGTCGCACGGTCTCGCGATTGAGCCAAATCTGCGACGAGGTGCCGCTTTTCGGCAGCGATCGGCGCTACGGCAAGGTCGCCTAGCCGACCGACAAGGCACAATGCCCCGGTCATGCCAGGGCTAGTGATAGTTGGCGCCCAGTGGGGCGACGAGGGCAAGGGCAAGGTCACCGACCTGCTTGCCGAGCGCGCCGACGCGATCGTGCGCTTCCAGGGCGGTAACAACGCCGGCCACACGATCGTCCGCGACGGCGAGGAGTTCAAGTTCCACCTGATCCCCTCCGGGATCCTCTATCCGGACAAGGCCTGCGTGATCGGCAACGGCGTCGTGCTCGATCCGCGCATCCTGCTCGGCGAGATCGACGGGTTGCGACGCCGCGGCGTCGACATGAACAACCTGAAGATCTCCGCCAATGCTCACCTGATCATGCCCTACCACGTGCTGCTCGACACGGCCGGCGAGTTGAAACTGGGCAAGCTCTCGCTCGGCACCACCCGTCGCGGCATCGGCCCCTGTTACGCCGACAAGGCGCTGCGCCTCGGCATCCGCGTCCAGGACCTGCTCGACGAGAAGATCCTGCGGGCCAAGATCCGCACCGCGCTGGAGCCCAAGCAGCAGGCGCTGCGCGAGCTCTCGGTGCAGCGGCGCAAGCTGCGCAAGGAGGCGGGGGAGGGCGACCGGGAGGCGGTCGAGCAGGCGATCGAGGACGCCCCGGATCCGCGCATCGACCTGCACACGATGACCGAGGAACACGTCAACTACGGCCACCGGCTCGAGCCCCACATCGCCGACACGGCGCGGCTCTGCTGGGACACGCTCGACGCCGGCAAGACGGTGATCTTCGAGGGCGCCCAGGCGACCCTGCTCGATCTCGACCACGGCACCTATCCTTTCGTCACCTCATCGAACCCGATCGCCGGCGCGGCCTGCGTCGGCGCCGGCATCGGCCCGACCGACATCGAGGAGGTCTGGGGCGTTGCCAAGGCCTACGCGACCCGGGTCGGCGCCGGTCCCTTCCCGACCGAGCTCAGCGACGACACCGGCCGCCACATGCTCGAGAAGGGCCACGAGTACGGCACCACCACCGGCCGTGAGCGCCGCTGCGGCTGGATGGACCTGGTCGCCCTGCGCTACGCGGTCAGGCTCAACCGGATGAGCTCGCTGGCGATCACCAAGCTCGACGTGCTCAGCGGCCTCGAGACGCTGCGGGTCGCGGTCCGCTACCGCTCCCGCGAGGGCGCCCTGCTCGACAGCTTTCCCTACCACCAGTCGATCCTGCACTCGGCGACCCCGGAGTACGAGGAGCTGCCGGGCTTCGACGAGGACATCACCGGCTGCCGCAGCGAGGCCGAGCTGCCGCCGCGCGCGCGCGCCTACCTCGACTACATCGCCGACTTCGTCGGGGTGCCGATCAGCCTGGTCGGGGTCGGACCGGGTCGCGAGCAGATCGTCTGGCGCGACTGAAGCGTCTCAGCCGAGCGCGTCGCCGCTGAGCGCGCCGACCTTGAACTGGCCGTTTTCCACGCTCAGTGGCATCGCGTAGACCGCTTTGCCGGGTCCGTAATAGATCAGGAAGGCCTGTTCGCCTTCTTGCCGCAGGCTGCCGGCGTCAACCGTCGTGGCTTCCTGCCATTCCGAGGCCGAAAGCTTGCTGGTGAATGCCTGCAGAAAAGAGGCACATCCCTTGTCCTTGATGCTGGTCGAGCTCGTGGCGAGCTGTTCGAGCTGTTCGATCACCGCCTTCGACAGGGCGGCGCAAGCGCCTTCCCAGTCGCCGGTGGCGCGAGCCACGAAGAAGCTGTGGACCGTTTCCGCCGCTTCTTCGAGTTCAGATTCGCCGCTCTCGGCGCCGAATTCCGAGATGCTGTTGTCGCCGCCCTTGACGGTGAACTGCGTCGAGCCACCGCCTGAAACCTTGAGCGGCGTTTCGACTTCCTTGGCGGTGAAGCCGGTTGTGCCGTCCTTCGAGCCGCCTTGCTGTCCCTGCGATCCGCCGTCGCTCGCGCCACCATCGTTCTGCTGCTGCGAGCCGCCCTGTTGTTCTTGGGCTTTGCCCTGAGGGCCACCGCTTTGGGCGCTCGTTTCGGTTGTGGTCGAGCCGTCGGTTGAGCTGGATTCGGTCGATCCCGAGTCGGAGCTTCCGCAGGCAGCGAGCAGCAGGGCCACGAGAGCCGTGGCGGCGAGAACTGCGATCGACCGTGTGCCCCCCCTGGTCACTGATAAGGATTGTATTGGTTGGCCGTATTCGGATGGGCACCACCGCTTGGAGACGCCGGGGTACAGAAAACTCGCGGTCGAGTCGCTTCTGCACTACAGTCTCGGAGTGGCTTCAGGTAGACGCACGGCTAGGCTGAGCGAGCGGCTGCCACGGGGCCGGCACGGGTTGCCGCGGGAGGCCGTGACGGATTCCCAGCGCGCCCGCATCCTCCAGGCGATGATTGAGGTCGTCTCCGAGCGCGGCTATCCCGAGACCCGCGTGGTCGACGTGATCGGCGCCGCCGGCGTATCGAGAAAGACGTTCTACGAACTCTTCTCCAGCAAGGAAGACTGCTTTCTCGCCACTTACGACGTGCTCCTGGGCAACCTGCTCGGCGACACCGCGAGGGGATTTGAGACCAAGCCCGGGGCGCCGTGGGCAGAGCGCGTCTCGGCGGGCCTTGGTGAGCTGCTCAAAACTCTGGCCGAGCATCCCGACGAGGCGCGATTCGCGATCGTCGAGGTGCTCGCGGCGGGTCCGAAGGCGCTCGCCCGCCGCGATGCGGCGCTGCGCCAGTTCACCGGGTTTCTCGACGCGGGGCGGGCCGAGACCTCAGTCGAGCTGCCGGGGATCACCTCGCTCTCGCTTGCCGGCGGGATCAACGAGCTCCTCTACAGCGAGATCCTCCACGGCGCGACAGCGCGGCTGCCCGGCCGGCTGCCGGACCTGATGTTCTGGATCACCCTGCCTTTCCTCGGCCCGGACGGGGCGGCAAAAGAGCGCGAGCGGACCCGACTTTCGATGCTCGAGGGCTAGCGCCGCCGCTGTTAAGCCGCTCTTTTCTGTGAATGCCGGGGTTTATCTAGATTGAGGGGCTGGTAATTTGGGCATTGGAGGGATACACCAAGGCTTTCGATGGCCGGGGCTGAGACGGCCAGGCCGCAAAGGAGAGAGATAGAGCACATGCGCAAGCGTCTGATTTCAATCATCGCCATAGGGGCGGCACTCGCCGTCGCAGTGGCAGGAATGGCAACAGCGGATAAGCCCACCATTGTCCAGGCGGGAAACCTGAAGTTGACCCTTAACGGGGGCTTTTCCCCGAAGGCGCTGCCGAAGAGCGGCAAGCCGGCGCCGATCACACTCAACGTCAGCGGCAAGATCCAGACGATCGATGGCAAACACGCCCCGGCGCTGCAGGAAGCCATCATCGAAACCGACAAGAACGGCACGATCGACGTCAAGGGCCTGCCCACCTGCACCTCGGGCAAACTGCAAGCGCAGGACACGACGGCCGCGGAAGCGATCTGCAAGAAGGCGATCATCGGCAGCGGCATCACCAATGTCGATGTCGAATTCCCCGAACAGGCGCCCTTCGTCGCCAAAAGTAAATTGGTCGCCTTCAACGGTGGAGTCAGCGGTGGGAAGACGACGATCTTCATCCACGCTTACCTCAGCTCGCCGATCTCAGCGGCCGTGGTCACGACCGTGAAAATCTCGAAGATTCACAACGGCCGTTACGGCACCAAGTCGGTTGCGACGATCCCGAAGATCGCCGGCGGCTACGGCTCGGTCAAGGAATTCTCTCTGACCTTCGACCGTGGTTACAAGAACACACCGTTCCTGTTCGCCAACTGCCCCGACGGTCACCTCAACGCCAAAGCGACCTCCAAGTTCGCTGATGGAACAACGTTGGTCGGCAGCTTCGTCCGCTCCTGCACGCCGAAGGGCTAACGAAGCACTCTCGTTTCTAGGACGAAAAGGGGAAGAAAGGGCGGCCACTGGCCGCCCTTTCTTTTGCCTGTTGCAACAAAAATATGGATTAGCAACTAGACTTCAGATCATGCAGAGGGGTTTTACCTTGGTACTCGCCTTGGCCGCGGCGGCGGCTATCGCCGTTGCCGGAATCGCGGCAGCGGCCGAAAAGCCAACTGTGATCAAAGTGGGCAACCTGATCCTCACCTTCAACGGTGGCTTCAGTCCCAAAGCGCTGCCCAAGGCAAAGCGGGTCGGAATTACACTCAATGTCAGCGGCAAAATCGAGACCAAGGACAAGACTCACCCTCCTGCCCTTACGGAATTCATCCTTGAAGCTGACAAGAACGGCGCGATCAACTCCAGGGGCCTGCCCGTCTGCACCTCGGGCAAACTGCAGGCGCAGGACACCCCTCACGCCGTAGCCGCCTGCCCGACAGCGATCGTCGGTGAAGGCAAGACCGACATCGAAGTCGAATTCCCTGAATCGCCGCCGTTTATCGCGCACAGCAAGCTGGTTGCCTTCAACGGTGGCGTCTCGGGCGGCAAGACGACGATCTTCCTCCACGCTTACCTCTCTTCGCCGGTCTCGGCGGCGGTGGTCACGACGGTCAAAGTCTCGACGATCCATAAGGGCCGCTTCGGCCTCAAGTCGATCGCTACGGTTCCCAAGATTGCCGGCGGCTACGGCTCGGCGATCAGCTTCAGTCTCAAGCTGGGTCGCACGTTTACCTACAAAGGCAAAAAGCAGAACTACCTGCTGCTCCAGTGCCCGGACGGAAAGATCCTCGCCCAGGGCACCGCGAAGTTCAGTGACGGAGTGGAGGCATCCGGCGGCGTGGTCCGGACCTGCACTCCGAAGGGCTGAAGAAGCCCTTTCTTAGTGCCGTGGCTCATCAAGGGGGCCTGCCGACGGGATCAGCCCCTCGGCCTCCTGGCGCCGCTCTCCGCGGCGCAGCATGCGCTGGGTGAGGATCGCGATGCTGAGAATCGCCGTGGCACCGAGGCTGAGCTGGACGCTGAGCAGACCCTGGCGGGTCCAGTAGACGTCGCGCAGGTCGAGCAGCAGGGCGGCCTCGTCAAAGGTCAGTCCCATACCGACGCCGGTGGTCACCGCGAGCTTCTCTTCCAGTGCCTCGTCGTCGGTCAGCAGTGCCGTCGTCCCCGAGGCGAAGGCGATCAGGATGCCGGGGACGAAGTGGTGGATGTGGCGACCGCCGACGCTGACGTTGCGGAAGGGCCACCACTCGTCGCGGATCCCCCAGGTTGAGATCCGCACCAGCGCGAAGGAGGCGAGGAAGCCGGCGAGCAGGTTGAAGAGGACCGTTTCGGTGCGGGGCGCCTCGGCGTAGCCGCTGACGGCGACGCTGACGGTGTCCAGCGCGGCGGCCGGCGCGACCTCGACCAGGTTCTCGCCGTCGGCATCCTGCTTGGCGCGGCGCTGCAGCATGCGGCCGAACTGGCCGGCGAGGACCACTCCCGCTCCTCCCAGGGCCACAGCGGCGAGTCCTACGGTGGCTCGCTCCGAACGCGCCCAGCCGAAGTGGGTTCGCGCTCTGGCGCGGCGGGTGAGGCGGGTGGGCAGGCGGGGCGAACCCATGGCCCGCAGCCTAACGCCGGTGGCTCAGCGTTCCTCGGTGACGATCGTCTTCACCGAGGCGACGGCGCCGTCGGCGAGCTCGATCTCAACCATGTGGGTGCCGATCTCGCGGATCGGCTGCTCGAGGCGGACCTTGCGCCGATCGATGCGCAGGTCACGGGCGTCGCGGATCGCCTCGACGATCTCCTTGGCTCCGACGGAGCCGAACAGCTTGCCATCCTCGCCGGCCCGCTGGTAGATCGTCAGCACGGTCTTGGAGAGCAGCGAGGCGGCCTGCTCTTCGCGCTCGGCGCGGACTTTTTCAGCCTTCTCCGCAGCGGCGCGACGCTCCTGCGCCGCCTCGAGCGCACCGGGAGTTGCCTTGGCGGCCAGCTTGCGGGGAATCAGGAAGTTGCGCAGGTAGCCGGGGGAGACGTCGACTGGATCGCCGCGCCGGCCGAGCTCCTCGACGTCCTCGAGCAGGATCGCCTGCGCCATCAACGCTCGCCTACGTAAGGCAGGAGGGCGATCTCCCTCGCTCGCTTCACCGCCACCGAAAGCTGGCGCTGGTGCTTGCGAGAGAGGCCCGTGACGCGCCGTCCGCGGGTCTTCCCCTTGTCGGAGAGGAAGCGGCGCAGGAGGTTGAGGTCCTTGTAGTCGACGGCCTCGGAGTTGATCCGCGTGTATTTACGCGGACGCGTGCGGTCGTCGCGGCGACCGCGCCTCGGTGTCGATGCTCCTGCGTCGTTAGCTCTAGCCATGCGGGTTGGGAATCCTACAGATAAGGGGCCTCAGGCCTGAGGCCCCTTATCTCTCGCGCCTAGAACGGGATGTCGTCGTCGCCACCGCCGGCAGCTGCACCGGCGAAGTCCGAGGAGTCGGCGGGTACGTCGCTGCTGGGGCTGAAGCCGCCGCCCTGGCCGCCCTCACCGCCCGAGCCGTCCCGCGAGCCGAGGAACTGGACCGAGTTGGCGATGATCTCGACGCTCTGGCGTTTGACGCCGTCTTTCTCCCACTCGCGCCAGTCGAGGCGACCTTCGATCGCTACCGGCCGGCCCTTGGAGAGGTAGTTGGCGCAGTTCTCGCCCTGCGCCCCCCACACGGTCACATCGAAGTAGTTGGGCTTGTCGATCCATTCGCCCGACTGGCCGTCCTTGCGGCGGCTGTTGACCGCGACGCGCAGCTTGCAGACCGAGGTCCCGCCCGGCGTGCTGCGCAGCTCCGGATCGCGAGTCAGGTTTCCGGTGACGACCACCACGTTCACGTTTGACGCTGCCACAGCTCTCAACTCCTCTGAATCGTTGTCTGGATTCCAGTCTAAGAGCGCCGGCGGCGCGACTCTTCCCCCTTGGGCCGCAATCTCCGCACAAATACGCGGCCGATTGGCCTAGAACGCGACATCGGGGCCGATTTGCGGCCCGGGCGGTGTCTACTCGGCGGCGGCGGGCTCGTCGACGCTGGGCGCGTCAACGGTCTCAACGGCGTCAGCGGTCTCAACGGTGTCGACCACCTCAACGACCTCGGTGACCTCAACGACCTCGGCGGGCGAGTCGTCGCCGGCGTCGTCTTCGTCTGCCTCGGCCGGAACCGTGGCGGGCCGAGCACCCTGGGGACCGCGATCGCGGTCACGGGAAGCGCCCTGAACCGGAGCCGCAACGGCGGGCGGTACCAGCACCGGTGCGTCGACATCGACTTTGAAGATGCGGAAGCGCAGCACGCCGTCGGCGATCCTCAGGCTGTGGCCGAGATCGTCGAGCAACTCGTTGGACGCCTCGAAGCGGAACCAGCGATAGTCGGCCTCGTTGCGCTTGTCGATCTCGTAGGCCATCTTGCGCAGCCCCCAATTGTTCTCGTGCTTCAGCGTCCCTTTGGCCTCAATCCGGCTGCGGACGTCCTGCGCCAGCACGTCGCGACCGGCCTCATCGGGGCCGGGGTCCAGCATCAAGACCAGCTCATATTCGCGCGGGGCTGCCAAAGCGGCGAGGGACTATAGCGGCGTTGGGGTACCCACCCTCAATGC
>DASYIY010000107.1:0-29012 GCA_035997045.1 Solirubrobacterales bacterium
CGCAACCCGCTATCACCAGGGAGACGACACCTACGAGGAGAACCGCGGCGAATGCGGTTAGCCGGGTCTTGCTGATCAAACCTGCCTCCGATCCAAAGATTGCTGGACCCGAGCAAACATAACGCCCGCTGGCCCTCCTCGTTAATCCGGCCGACCGGATTTCGACGCTACACTTTCTGAAGTAAGGGGAACGGGCTCGATGGCAGATCAACTTCTAAACAGACCTTGCGGGGGGCGGTTCGGCAACATCGTCGAGTCGATCGGCAATACGCCGCTGGTCGAGCTTCCTCGCCTCTCTCCCAACCCCGACGTCCGCATCTACGCCAAGCTCGAGGGGCACAACCCGACTGGCTCGGTCAAGGACCGCGTCGCCAAGTCGATGATCGAGTCGGCCGAGGCCGAGGGCCTGATCGAACCGGGCCAGACGATCCTCGAGCCGACCTCGGGCAACACCGGCATCGCGCTGGGGATGATCTGCCGCCGCAAGGGCTACAAGCTGAAGGTGGTGATGCCCGACAACGTCACCGAGGAGCGCAGCCAGCTGCTCTCGATGTACGGGGCGGAGATCGTCTACTCGGAGGGAGCCAAGGGTTCCAACGGCGCCGTCGAGGTGGCGCTGGAGATGGCCCAGGACTCGCGGTACTACATGCCCTACCAGTACGGCAACGAGGCCAACCCGCGCGCCCACTACGAGGGCACGGCGCCGGAGATCCTCGAAGAGCTCGACGAGGTGACCGCCTTCGTCGGCGGCCTCGGCACCGGCGGCACCCTGATGGGCAACGGTCGCCGGCTCAAGGAGGAAAACCCCGAGACGCTGATCGTCGCCGCCGAGCCGATGCAGGGCGAGATGGTCGACGGCCTGCGCTCACTCAACGACGGCTTCATCCCGCCGATCATCGATATCTCGATCCTCGACCGCAAGATCATGGTCTCCAACCGCGACGCGATCGTCTGGACCAAGCGCCTGCTCGACGAGGAGGGAATCTTCGCCGGCGTCTCCTCCGGCGCGATCGCCGCGATCGCCGCCCGCATTGCCGGCGAGCTCGACGGCGGCAACGTCGTCTTCCTGATTCCCGACGACGGCTGGAAGTACCTCTCCTCCGGCGTCTACACCAAGCCGATCGAGGAGATCGAGAACCTCGATTCCACCGTTTGGTGGTAGGTCGTCCCCAGTCTCAGATGCGGATCGCAAAGAGTCTGATCGACGAGATGGTCGCCCACGCGCAGGAGGACCTGCCGAACGAGTGCTGCGGGATGGTCGGTGGGGCGGGGGGAGAGGCGAGCGTGGTGTTGCCGGTCGTCAACTCGGCGGCGAGCCCGCTGCGCTTCGAGATGGACCCGCAGGGCCAGTACAACGCGCTGAAGGCGATCGAAGACGACGGCAAGGAGCTGCTGGCGATTTATCACTCCCACACCAAGAGCCCCGCCTATCCCTCGCAGACCGACGTCAACCAGGCGGTCAACTGGCCCGACGCGATCTACCTGATCGTCTCGCTGCAGGACGCCGACGCGCCCGAGGTCAAGGGCTACTGGCTTAAAGATCTGAAGATCGCCGATGCCGAGCTCATCGTCGAGTAGCGGCAGCAAGCTGGTCAAGGTTGCCTACGGCCAAAATCAGATGGAGGCGGAGATGATCCAGGGCCTGCTCACCGAGCACGGCATTCCGAGCATGCTCAAGCGCGCGCCCGGCTTCGACAACCCTGACTTCCTCGCTGCCGGGCCGCACAACGTGCTCGTTCCCGAGGGGGTCGTCGAGGAGGCCCGCGAAGTCCTCAAGGGGACGCCGGGCGAGAGCTAGTCGAGGCTCGGCCGGTTGATCTCGCGCAGATAGTCCCGCCAGGCCGCCTCGACCTCGCCGATCCGCGCTTCGAAGGCGGCTTCCAGGGTGGGAGTGGAGCCGCCGGGGAGGAGCTGGAGGGCGAGGCGCTGGCAAGCCTCCGGGCCGCGCTCGAACTCGAGCAGGTCGAAGATCGTGCCACCGAGGATGACCGCGTCGCGGCGCGAGGGTGGGAATGAGGGCCGCGAGCTCTCGCGCAGGCGGCGGATCACCGCCGCCCGGTAGAGCCCGACCTGGCGCGAGAAGTACTGCGCACCGCCTTCGACCAGCCAGGCCCAGCGCAGGTAGCGGGCGAAGCGGCGCGGCGTCCAGGAAGGGGGGAGCTCAGGGTTGTTGGCGGCGACGACGAGCTGCGCGTAAAGGCGCTCGGCGGTGCCGCGCAGCGCCTCGCGGGAGTCATCGCCGGCGGCGCGGCGCTCCATGTGGGGGTCGTTGAGCACGTGCAGCTCGGTCGCCATCGCCCAGCCCGCCAGGTAGCGGCGCCCCGCCGGTGCCGCCGACCAGCGCGCCGCGGGCAGGAACGGGTGGGCCATCGCCAGCCAGGCCGGGTTGGTGTGAACGACGACCGTGATCTCGCCGGGCACCCGCTCGAAACGATCCTCGAGCCGCAGCCGCAGTTCCTCCATCCGGTCGAGAATCCGCTCGGCGAAAGTGGCGTCGCCACTGTCATGGCGCGCCGTAAAGCTAAGCGACTGCGTCTCGACCCAAGGCACCGGCCGAGGCTACTGGGCTGCCTAGACCAGGGCGGGCTCGGCGGCGCCGCAGACGCTGAGGATCTCGGCGCGAGCGCGGTCGAACTCTTCGTCGGCCATAACCGGGGTTCCCTCGAAGGGGAGTTCGCGGTCGACCTCGACCCAGGAGCGGCAGCCGTGGTACTCCTCGCGGACGCGGACCGTGACCGGTCGCGGGATGCGGTGGACCCGCAGCAGCAGCACGTGGAGGGGGTGGCGACGCTTCCAGTTGAGCCGCTTCTCGGCGTAGTCCGGAGTCCAGACGTAATAGGGGGAAAGGCCGTCGACGGCGCGAGGGTCGGTGACCGTGATGTGGTCGGTGACCTCGGCCCAGGCGCGCAGGCGGACCCGTTCGGGCTGCGAGATGCCGCCGTCCTGGATCAGCGCGGCGGGGGGCGGTTCCTCATCGGGCCAGACGCCCTCCTCGAGCGCGCGGCCAAGCTCGGGGTGATGCGACTCGCGCACCAGGTTGTTCTGCTGGTGGTCGAAGGTGGGGTAGAGGAAGAAGCGCTCGTGCTCGAGCTCGAAGTTCTTGTTCTCCTCGCGGATCCCGCCCTTGCGGAGAGTCAGTAGTTGCTCGCCCTCGGCGAGCGCGCGGACCGTTACAGCCCATTCCTTGAAAGCGATTGGCATTTGGAGTCGTACCTTTAGAAGGTTGGTTGAACCGAAAGACTGGGAGGGGGAACATTCAGACCCCATTCCAGGATGAGAAGCCCGCCCGGATTCGGCATTCTAGACGAGTAGGGCGCGATCTCCAAATATGTGATGAAGGTCACGGACTTTCGTGCCCACCGCCTCCTGGGGTTTCGACCCGGATCGAGTCGCCGGCGTTCAGTTTGCCCTCGGCCTTGCCCGGCAACGGATCGTCGTTGTGCAGGTTGCGGCCCGTCGTTCCGTCGCCGCCGCCCTCGCGGCCGCGAGGCGGGTGGCGCCGCCGCTCGCCGATCAGCGAGTAGCTCATCGGCACCAGGGCTTCGATCTCGCGCACGATCCCCTCGCCACCGCGGTGCTTGCCGTCGCCGCCGCTGCCGCGGCGCAGCGAGAGCTCGCGGACGCGCAGAGGGAACTCGCTCTCCAGCGCCTCGACCGGCGTGTTGAGCGTGTTCGACATCGCCACGTGGATCGCGCTGGGGCCGTCGCCGTCGGGGCAGGCGCCCTGGCCACCGCCGAGCGTCTCGTAGTAGGTGAAGCCCTCGCCCGCGAGGGTCAGGTTGTTCATCGTCCCCTGGCCCTGGGCGGGCACCGGCCGGGCGCCGGCGAGGGCGGCGATGACGAGGTCGGCGACGCGGCTGGAGGTCTCGACGTTGCCGGCGGCGACCGCGGCAGGCGGGCGGACGTTGAGCAGGCAGCCCTGCGGTGCGAGGACCTCGATCGGGCGGTGGGCGCCGGCCGAGGGCGGCGCGTCGGGATCGGTCAGCACCCGCACCGCGAAGAACGCCGCCGACTTCGTCACCGAGAGCGGGCAGTTGAGGTTGCCATCGACCTGCGGGTCGGTGCCGCTGAAATCGAGGCTGAGGCGATCGCCGCTGATAGTCGCCTCGAGCCGCAGGGTGACGTCGCGCGGCGTGCCGCCGGCGTCGTCCTCGAGCACGTCTTCGGCGGCGTAGGTGCCGTCGGGGAGCTCGGACAGCGCGGCGCGGGTGCGGCGCTCGGCGTAGGCGAGGATCTCCGCCATGCCGGCGCGTAGCTGCTCGAGGCCGTGCCGCTCGGCCAGCTCGACGAGCCGCAGGGCGCCCGTCCGGTTGGCGGCTCCTTGGGCGCGCAGGTCGGCGAGGCGCTGGTGGGGGAAGCGCATCCGCGAGGCGAGCTCGCTCAGGGTGCTGGGGTCGACGCGGGTCGGCGGGATCACCACACCCTCCTGCTCGAGCGTGGTCGAGTCGGCCGGCATGCTGCCCGGAGTCGGGCCGCCGACGTCGGCGTGGTGGGCGCGACAGGCGGCGAAGCCGATCGACACCCCCTCGATGAAGACGGGGGAGATCAGGGTGATGTCGGGCAGGTGCGTGCCGCCCCGGTAGGGGTCGTTGAGGATCCACGAGCTTCCCGGACGCTGCTCCAGGTCGAGGACCGCGGCGACCGCGTCCGGCATCGAGCCGAGGTGGACCGGGATGTGCTCGGCCTGCATCACCAGCTCGCCGTTCGCGTCGAAGAGGGCGGTCGAGCAATCGTGGCGCTCCTTGATGTTGGCCGAGTAGGCCGAGCGGATCAGCGCCGCGCCCATCTCGTCACAGGCGGCGCGCAGTCCGCCGATCGTCACCTGCAGGGTTACGGGATCCAACGTTCGCTCCCCAGATCGAGGTGCAACGTTTTGTCCGTGCATAGGGCGGACAACGCGTTACACCGCCTCGCTGCTGGCGCCGACGGTGCCGCTGCTGTCGACCTCGGCGCGCCAGCCGGGCGGCAGCAAGAAGGTCGCCTCCGGGAGCTCGAACACGGCGGGTCCCTGAGCTTTGGCTCCAGCTGGAGGCTCGCCGCGCAGCACGCGTGTGTCATGCCACTCGCCGGCGAAGTGGACCGGGCGCTCGGACTCCGTCAGTGCACCGGTCTCCGCGGCGCGCGGCTCCGGCCGCGGCCCGGGGGCGACGGTGGCGAGGCGAATGTGGACGAGGACGACCTCGCCGTCGGGGTCGCGGTACCCGTAGCGCTCCTCGTGGGCGGTGGCGAAGCGCTCGCGCAGATCGTCGGGGTCGGGCCGGACCGAGCCCTCGACGGGAAGCTCGAAGGCCTGGCCGGCGTAGCGCATTTCATAGACGGCTTCGGCCTCGCCGGCCCCCTCTCCGCCGAGCGTATCGAGCAGTCCGTCGACCTCGGCGCCGATGCGCTCGGTACTCAGCTCGGTGCCGTTGAGCATCACCGTGCGGGCGGTGTCGCGGCGGCGGTCGGAAGCGCAGAGGCCCAGGGCCGAGAGCACGCCACCGGCACGCGGGCAGAGGATGCGCCCGATGTCGAGGTCGATGGCGATCTCGGCGGCGTGCATCGGCCCGGCCCCGCCGAAGGGGAGCAGGGCGAAGCGGCGTGGATCGACGCCGCGCTCGACCGTGACCACGCGCAGGGCGCGAACCATCTCCTGATTGGCGACGCGGACGATTCCTTCGGCGGTCTGCAGCTCGCCGAGGCCGAGTTCGGCGGCGAGCCCCCCGACCGCGGCCCTGGCCGCGTCCACGTCGAGCGGCACCCCGCCGGCAAGCTCCGAACCGGCGGCGAGGCGGCCGAGCAGCAGGTTGGCGTCGGTGACGGTCGGCTCGCTGCCGCCGCGTCGGTAACAGGCCGGACCGGGGTCGGCGCCGGCCGAGCGAGGGCCGACGCGAAGCGCGCCGCCGCTGTCGCGCCAGCCGATCGAGCCGCCGCCGGCGCCGACGGTGTGGACGTCGACCATCGGCAACTGGATCGGCCGGCCGCCGATCGTGCGCGAGTCGGTGCGCCGCACCGCGCCGTCCTCGATCACGCAGACGTCGCAGGAGGTTCCGCCCATGTCGAAGCCGAGGGCGTCGCCGCCGGCCGATGCACGGGCGATCAGGCCGGCCCCGACGGCGCCACCGGCGGGACCGGAGAGGACGCTCCAGGCACCGGCTCTGCCGGCCTCCTCGGCGCTCGCGACTCCGCCCGAGGACTGCATCACCAGCGGCTGTGGCAGATCCGCCGCCGCCGCGGTCTCGCCGAGCCGGCCCAGGTAGCGGCCGAGCAGCGGCGAGAGGTAGGCGTCGATCGCCGTGGTCGAGCAGCGCTCGTACTCGCGGAAGCGGGGCAGGACCTCGTGCGAGGCGGAGACGTGCAGCTCGGGAAGCTCGCGGCGCAGGTACGCGGCGATTCGCTGCTCATGACTGGGGTCGAGGTAGGAGAAGAGCAGGCAGATCGCCACCGACTCGGCGCCGCACTCGCGCAGCAGCCCGGCGAGGCGCTCCGGCTCTCCCTCGGCGAGAGGCTCGACGATCCCGTCCGGGCCGATCCGCTCATCGGCCTCGAAACGCAGCTCCGCATCGATCAGTGGCGTCGGCTTCGGCGCGCAGAGGCGGTAGAGATGAGGTCGGTCCTGGCGACCGATCTCGAGCAGGTCGGCGAAGCCGCGCGTGGCCACCAGCGCGGTGCGCGCGCCGCGTTCCTCCAGCAGGGCGTTGGTGCCGACCGTCATCCCGTGGGCGAAGACCTCGATCTCGGCGGCGCTCGCGCCGGCTCGCTCCAGTACCGCCTCGACCGTCGCGATTACCGCCAGCGACTGGTCCTCGGGCGTGGTCGGCAGCTTCGCCGTGTGGATCCGCTCGCCATCTATAAGGACGGCGTCGGTGAAGGTCCCGCCTACGTCGACCCCGAGCAGCATGGGTTGACGCTACCGAGTCAGCGCCAGGTTTCGCGGTGGACCTGGCCGCTGGCACCGAAGACGAGGTGGACGCCGTCGAGCTCCGGATCGAGGGCCGGGAAGTCGGCGCGCAGGTGGCCGCCGCGCGACTCCTGGCGCTCCAGGGCGCAGGCGGCGATCGCCGCCGCCAGGGGGTAGGGGTTGGCGAGCAGCTGCTCCAGCTGCTCGGGCCGGCGCATCGGGCCGGCGAGGTTCCAGACGGCGTCCCGGGTCGCCTCGGCGGGCGGCTCGAAGCGCCGGCCGGCGGGTTCGGGGCGGCTGGGCGCGGCGGTCTCCCTCAACGCCGCCGTCGCGGCGCGGCCGCCGAAGACGAAGCACTCGCTGAGCGAGTTCGAGGCGAGCCGGTTGGCGCCGTGGAGTCCGGTGCAAGAGCACTCGCCGACGGCGAACAGGCCGGGCAGCGAGGAGTGGCCGTCGAGGTCCACCGCGACCCCGCCCATCATGTAGTGAGAGGCGGGGGCGACCGGGACCGGCTCGGCGCTCGGGTCGAGCCCGGCCTCGACCAGCGAGGCGAAGACGTTGGGGAAGCGGGCCGGGTCGAGGTCCCGCAGGTCGAGCTTGACCGCGACGGTGCGATCGGCCTCGAGCCGGTCCAGGATCGCCGCCGTGACCGCGTCGCGCGGCGCCAGCTCGTCGGTGAAGCGCCGGCCGGCAGCGTCGAGCAGGGCCGCGCCCTCGCCGCGCACCGCCTCGGTGATCAGCAGCCCGTCGAAGCGGGTGCCGGGAAGGGCCAGGGCGGTGGGGTGGAACTGGCAGAACTCGAGGTCGGCGAGCTCGGCGCCGGCGGCCATCGCCATCGTCGGCCCGGCCCCGATCGCCCCGCGCGGATTGCTCGTCCGCCGCCAAAGGGCCGCCGCGCCGCCGGTCGCTAGGACGGTGGCCGGGGCGGCGATAGGGCCGTTGTCGGCGAGCAGCCCGTGGCAGCGCTCGCCGTCGCTCCACAGCGCCGTCATCGAGGCCCGCTCGCGGACCTCGATCCGCGGCTCGGCGGCGACCATCGCGGCGAGCTTGGAGGTGATCTCGTGGCCGGTCGCGCTGCCGCCGGAGTGGACGATGCGGCGGCGGGTATGACCGCCCTCGAGGCCGAGCGAGAGCTCGCCGCCGGGCTCGAGGTCGAAGACGACCCCGCGCGAGCGCAGCTCGGCCACCGCGGCGGGCGCCTCGTCGACCAGGACCTGGACCGCCGAGGGGCGGCAGAGCCCGCGCCCGGCGGCGATCGTGTCGGTCGCGTGCTGGGCGGGGGAGTCGCCGGCCTCGAGCGCCGCGGCGAGGCCTCCTTGCGCCCAGAAGCTGGCGCTCTGCGAGAGCGGCGTGCGCGAAACGAGGCAGACGTCGCCGCCCTGCTCCGCTGCCTGCAAGGCGGTCCACAGGCCGGCAGCGCCGCCGCCCACGACGGCGACGTCGAACTCGGCGCTGGCAGCTATCGCTGCCCCGCCTCTCGACGGATCGCCTCGGCCTGGCCGCGAAGCCAGGCCGCCGCCGCCTCGCGGGCCCGCGCCCGCTCGTCGTCGATCGAAGCCTCGGCTGCCGCGGCGTGCTTCTCCGCCTCTTCGATTCGTTTTTCGGCTGCCTCGGTCTGAGTCTCTATCTCGGCCAGGCGACCCTCCGCCTCGGCGACCACCCGGTCCTTGGCCTCGCGCTCGCGGCGCAGCTCCTCCTCGTGGGCCAGCCGCAGCGCCTGGAGTGCCTCGGAGGCGCGGGCGCGCTCCTTCTCGAGGTCGGTCTCCAGCGCCTCGATCTCGGCTGCCACCCGCTTCTCGGCGGTGCTGGCCGCGGCCGCGGCCTCCTCCAGCCGCTTCTTGGCCATCTCGACCTGGGCGCTGAGATCTTCGCCGCTGGACTGGCCTGCCGGCTCGCTCATCGGCCCAATCTATTACGCGCTGGCGAGGACAGCACGGTAGGCCTCCAGCGTTCGCTCTGCCATCCGCGCCGCCGAGAGCGTCGCGGCGCGGGGGGCGCCCTCGACGCGGGGGTCGGGCGACTCCAGCAGCGGCCGCGCGGCGGCCGTCCAGGCCTTCAGGTCAAAGGGGGCGCAAAGGGCGCCCGCAATGCCGCCGAGGGCATAGGGCGCGATGCCGACCGGGGTGGAGAGGACCGGCACGTCGCAGGCGAGCGCCTCGACCGCGGCGAGGCCGAAGCCCTCGTAGTCGGAGGTGACGAGGACGGCGTTGGCGGCGTTGATCCAGAGCGGCATCCGCTCGGGCTCGATCGAGCCGCCGGTCAGCAGCTCGGCGTCGCAGGCTCGCGCCAGCTCGGCGGCGCGGTCGTGGCGCTTCTCGGGACGGCCGGGGTTGGCCGGGAAGAGCAGGAAGCGGCCCGTCGGGTCGAGGCCGAGCTCGCGGCGTGCCTCGGCCCTTGGCAGGCGCCGGAAGCGGCCGAGGTCGGGTCCGCAGGGAAGCACCGCCGAGCCCGGCACCGGGGGGAGCCCGGGCCGCCCCGCTTCGGGCGCGAAGAGGGCGCGCGAGACGGCGGCGATGAGGTCGGCCCGCCAGGCCAGCCGGCGCGAAAGCGACCCGACGAGCCAGTGGCGGACGTCGGTGCCGTGGAAGCTGACCAGCAGCGGTCGCGCCCCGGCGAGGCGCGCGCACCAGCCCGGCAGGCCGTAGTGGGCGTGCACGAGGTCGAAATGCTCTCGCCGCAGCAACCGCCGCAGGCGCCGGGTGGCCGGGACGTACTCGCCCTTGCCCGGCGGGAAGTCGAAGACCTCGATCTCGGCGCCGCGCTGCCGCATCGCTTCCACCTGGTCGCGGATCCAGCGCCCGCGCTGCGGGGCGGCGGCGTCGGGCGCGAAGTTGGTGACGACCAGCACGCGCATGCGGCTGAGGGTATCCGCGGCGCCCGGCGGCGGTGAAAGCGGCCCGGGAGGGCAGAGCGAGCGTTCGGTGGCTCAAGCGTCACTGACTCGTTGCACTCAGGTCTAGATCGGCGCGTCCGGCCGCTTGAGCATTGGCCTCCAACCGCGAAAGGAGGCTTCGATGTTCTACATGGCAATGGGCTATCTCCACGCAGCCGTCGAGCGCAGGTTGCGGGCGATCCGCGACCTGATCGGCGACGAGGAGGGCCAGGGGACGGTCGAGTACGTCGGTCTGATCCTGCTCGTCTCGCTGCTGATGGTGGGGATGGTGGCTGCGATGAAAGGTTTCAACGGCAAACAGGGGACCGAGCTCGCCGACGTGATCGTCAACAAGATCAAGGAGGCGGTCGACAAGGTGGCCTTCAAATGAGGGTGGAGGTGGAGCGGCCCGTGCGGGCCGCTCCGACACTGGCGCTGGGCCCGCTGGTCGATCCCATGCAGGTTCCCCTGGGGCGAATTCCGTCCGGAGCGAGGCGTACGCTGTATTACAGCATGAGGCATCGAACCCAGCTATATCTAGATGAGGGCCAGTACCGCTGGCTGAAGCAGCGTGCGGGCGCGGCGGGCAGCATCGCCGCCGTCGTTCGCGAGCTGATCGACGCCGAGCGGGCACGCGGCGTCGATCCCGCTGTCGATCCCCTGCTGAGCTACCTCGTCGACGAGGCACCCGGCAAGGGGCGCAAGGGGACCAGCGTCAGCAGCTTGGACCGCGACCTATACGGCCCATGAAGTCGGTGTTCATCGACACCAGCGCCTTCGTCGCGCTGCGCAACTCCTCGGAGGCCGAGCACGAGCGGGCGCGAACGGCGCTTGCCGGCTTGATCTCCGAGGGCGTCGCGCTCTTCACCTCGAACTACGTCTTTGCCGAGACCTACACCGCGCTGATGGTCCGGGTCGGTCGGGGCGAGGCGATCGAGTGGGGGCGGCGGTTTCGCAGCGGCGGTGCGATCGACCTCGTTCACCTCGACCGGCCCACCGAGGAACGGGCTTGGGAGATCCTCGAACGGCACGAGGACAAGCGCTGGAGCTACGTCGACGCGACCTCATTCGCCTTGATCGAGCGCGACGGCGGCGACGAGGCATTTGCCTTCGACGTCCACTTCAGCCAGCGCGGACTGAACGTTCTACCAAAAGGAATTTCTTGACTGTTCAGGCGTTATGCGCCTATGCTCTCGCCAGGCTCGCGAGGCGCCGGGCTTGTCCCCCCGAGTGTCAAAGGGCTACCCCCAGTGGGCAGGGAGGGTCGCGTTTGTCGCGGCCCTTCCGCATTTGCGGGGGTTGTCATGCGGTGCCTCTGACTTAGACTCGCGGACCATGCCAGCCTCCCGTAGCTACGACCGCGCGCCAGCCGACATCCGGCCGGTGGCGATCGATCCCGGTTTTGTCGAGACCGCCGACGGCTCGGCGCTGATCACCCTGGGGAGGACGAGGGTCATCTGCACGGCCTCGGTCAACTCCACGGTGCCGCGCTGGATGCAGGGCCGCGGCAAAGGCTGGGTGACCGCCGAGTACGCGATGCTGCCCGCCTCGACCGGCGACCGCAAGGCACGCGACATCGCCAAGGGCAAGCAGGACGGCCGCGGGGTCGAGATCCAGCGCCTGATCGGTCGCTCGCTGCGGGTCGTGGTCGATTTCAGGGCGCTCGGCGAACGCAGCGTCTACGTCGACTGCGACGTGCTGCAGGCCGATGGCGGTACTCGCTGCGCGGCGATCACCGGTGGCTATGTAGCTCTGCGCCTGGCCCTCCAGAAACTGCTCGACAACGGCGAGATCGAGACGATGCCGCTGAACGGCTCGGTTGCCGCGGTCAGCGTCGGCATGGTCGACGGCCGCGCCCTCTGCGACCTCGACTACTCCGAGGACTCGACCGCCGAGGTCGACGCCAACGTGGTCATGACCAGCGACGGCGGCCTGGTCGAGGTGCAGGCGACGGCCGAGCGCACGCCGCTCTCACGGGCCTCGCTCGACGAGCTTCTCGGCCTCGCTGAGATGGGGATCTCCCGGCTGCGCGGAGTGCAGGAAAAGGTGGCCGGCGGGTAGTCCTGACGGGTGCGTCGATTGATCTTCGCCACCGCCAACAAGCACAAGCTGCGCGAGATGGGCGAACTGCTGCCCGCTTTCGAGCTCGGGCCTTTGCCCGCCGGGGTCGAGCTGCCGCCGGAGGAGGGCGACTCCTTTGCCGAGATCGCCCTGGAGAAGGCCCGGACGGCGCATGCGGCTACTGGCGAGGCGGCGATCGGCGACGACTCCGGGATCGAGGCGATGGGGCTGGGCGGGCGACCGGGAATTCACTCGGCTCGCTACGGCGGCGAAGGGGCGAGCGACGAGGAGAACCTGGCGAAGCTGCTGCGCGAGGTCGCCGCAGCCGGCGACGACCGCCGCGCCGCCTATCACTGCGCCTTGGCCTTGGTCGAGGCCGACGGTGCCGAGCGCGTCTTCGAGGCCCGCTGCGAGGGTCGTCTGATCGAGGAGGCGCGAGGCGAGGGCGGCTTCGGCTACGACCCCGCCTTCGTCCCCGACGACACCGGCGCCGCAGACCCGCGCACGATGTCGGAGCTGAGCCAGGCGGAGAAGAACGGGATCAGCCACCGTGGCCGCGCCGCGCGGCTGCTGGCCGCTCACCTGGGCGCCGGCGAAGCGACGTCCAGGGCGAGATGATCCGCACCAAGAGCGGTGCGGCGGCGCTCTCGATCGCCTCCAACGCGCTGCTGATCGCGATCAAGCTGGCCGCCGGAGCGATCACCGGCTCGATCGCGATCCTCACCGAGGCGGTCCACTCGCTGATCGACCTCGTCGCCTCGGTCGTCGCTTTCGTCTCGGTGCGCAAGGCCGACGAGCCCGCCGACGCCGACCACCCCTACGGCCACGAGAAGGTCGAGAGCCTGGCGGCGACGATCGAGGGCCTGCTGATCCTGCTCGGGGCGGCGATCATCGTCTACGAGGCGACCCACCGGCTCGTCGTCGGCTCCCAGGTGGAAACGATCGGGGTCGGGATCGCGGTGATGGGCTTCTCGGTGCTGGCGAACCTCGTCGTCTCGGCGGTCCTCTCGCGCCAGGCCAAGGCCTACGATTCCCCCGCGCTCGAAGGCGACGCGGCCCATCTGCGCACCGACGCGCTGACCTCGGCCGGCGTGGTTGTCGGCCTCGTCCTGGTCAAGGTCACGGGCAACTCCGCCTTCGACTCGATCACGGCGCTCGCGGTCGCGGCGGCGATCGTCGTCGCCGGAGTCAGGATCATCAGGCGTTCCTCCGGCGTGCTGGTCGACGAAGCCCTGCCCGACGAGGAGATGGACCGGATCGAGGCGGCGATCGCCTCCGCCCGCACCCCCGAGGTCGCCGGCTACCACAAGCTGCGAGCCCGCCGGGCCGGGGCCCGCCGCTACATCGACCTCCACGTCCAGTACCGCTCCGGGACCAGCCTCGAGCGCGCACACGAGCTGGCCCACGCGATGCGTGACTCGATCGAGGCCGACATCACCCGGGCCGAGGTGCTGATCCACGTCGAGCCGGAGACGTCGTTGCGCGATCCCGAGCGCGCCCGGTCGGGTCCCTTCCGCGCGGGCTAGGGACTGGGCAACAAGTTGACTGCGGCAGCGAGCCCGACCGCGCCCACCGTGATCGAGTAACCGGTGTAGCCGCTGATTGCGAAGAGGACTACGGCGATCGCGCAGATCGAGACGACGACGATCCAGGAAGCTCGGGCCAGGGACACGGGTCGCTATTTTGGCCGAGATGCCCGACGTTGAGACGAGCGGTGTGGAAGAGGCCCCGGCGGCCGACGCCGCCGCGTCGGCGCTGACATACCTGGCCGAGATGTCGCCCGACCTGCGCGGCGGGGCGATCCTCGGCTCCGATGGCGCCGTGCTCGCCGCCAGCGATTCCCCGAATCGTTGGCGCGAAGACGCGGCGGCTCTGCTCGAGATCGCCGATCGGGCGGGGGGGGAGCCGGTCGAGCAGGTTCACATCGCCACCGAGCAGGGCGAGGTCTTCGCCCTGCGCCATGCGGGCCTCGCGGCCGTGGCGGTCAGCGAGCGCTTCGCGCTGGCCTCGCTGATGTTCTTCGATATGCGCTCGGTCTTGCGCGACCTTGCCGCGGGCGGCGACGGACGGGGGCTCGATGCCGCCTAAGCCACACCGGGTGCTGCTCGACCGCGTCTCCGGCTACGCCGACGAGGCCGCCGCCTACATGCGCCGTCGCCGGGTCTCGCGCCAGCCCTTCGCCCGCCTCTACTACGCCGAGGGTCGCGCCGGCGATCACGCGGGCGACTCGCGCGTCGGCGCCGAGCTCTTCGTTGCCGCGGGCAGGCTGATCGAGGTCGCCGGGAAGCGGCCGAAGCCGTGAGCGGGGCGATCGAGCCGGAGATCGCCGAGCGCGTGCTGGCGCGGGCGCTTGCCAACGGTGGCGAGTTCGCCGAGGTCTTCGCCGAACGCAACGCCGGCCTGACGATGGCGATCGACGAGTCGCGGGTCGAAGCGGTGCAGTCCGGTGCCGCCGAGGGCGCCGGGGTGCGGGTGCTCAGCGCCGGCACCACCTACTTCTCCCACGTCGACGGGCTCGACCCGGCCGATATGGAGCGGGCGGCCGACGAAGCGGCGGCGGCGCTGAGCGCCGGGCGGGCCGAGCCGCGTCCGCTCGAGGCGGTCGCCGGCACCCCGCACCCGATCGAGCAGCGGCCGGAGACGGTGCCGGCCGCGCGCAAGGCCGCCCTGCTGCGCGAGCTGGACGAGCGCGGCCGCGGGGCCGGCCCCGAGATCGCCCAGTTCATGGCCTCCTACGCCGAGGTCCGCCGCGAGGTCACCGTCGCTAACTCGGAGGGCCTGATCTCCAGCGACGACCGCACCCGGACGCGGATCGGCGCCCAGGCCGTCGCCCGCCGCGGCGGCTCGGTCGAGACCGGCGCCGAGACCCTGGGCGGTCACCGCGGCTTCGAGCTCTTCGACAACGACCCCGACGAGATTGCCGCCGAGGCGGCCCGCAAGGCGCTGATCCTGCTCGACGCCGGCCCGGCTCCGGCCGGCTCGATGCCGGTGGTGGTCGGCGGCGGCTTCGGCGGCGTCCTCTTCCACGAGATGACCGGGCACGGGCTCGAGGCCGACCACATCCAGAAGGGCGCCAGCGTCTACGTCGGCAAGCTCGGCGAGCAAGTCGCCCAGCCACTCCTCACCGCCTACGACGACGGGCGCATGCCGAACGAGTGGGGCAGCGACGCGATCGACGACGAGGGCGCGCCGACGCAGAAGACGATGGTGATCGAGGAGGGCCGCCTCGCCGCCTTTCTCTACGACGGGCTGACGGCGCGGCGCGACGGCGTCGCCTCGACCGGCAACGGCCGCCGCGAGAGCTTCCGCCATCTGCCGGTGCCGCGGATGACCAACACCTACATCGCCCCCGGCGAGACCGAGCCGGAGGCGATGATCGCCGCGGTCGGGCGCGGTTTCTACGCCAAGTCCTTTGCCGGTGGCCAGGTCGACCCGGCGACCGGCGACTTCGTCTTCGGCGTCTCGGAGGGCTATCTGATCGAGGGTGGCAAGGTCACTCGTCCCTGTCGTGGCGCCACCCTGATCGGCAACTGCCTGCAGGCGCTGATGGCGATCGACGCGGTCGGCAACGACTTCGAGATGAAGACCGGCGTCTGCGGCAAGGCGGGCCAGCGAGTGCCGGTCGGCACCGGTCAGGGCCACGTCCGGATCGGCGCGATGACGGTCGGGGGGACAGAGGTTTGATCGAGCCGGCGCGGCAGGCCGTCGAGCGGGCGCTGGCGGCGGGCGCCACCGATGCCGAGGCCTTCGCGTCCGAGGACGCGGGGCGGGAGATCCGCGCCCACGGCGGCGAGATCGAGAGCCTGTCCGCGGCGACCCAGCGGGGGATCGGCGTGCGCGCCTGGGTCGGGCACCAGGTCGGCTACGCCTTCGGCACCGATCTCTCCGAGGCCGGCATCGCCGCGATCTCCGCCCGTGCGGCCGAGGCGGCGCGGATCGCCGACGAGGACGAGTTCGCCGGGCCGGCGGCGGCGGGGGGAACTCTGACCGACCTGCAGCTCAGCGATCCCTCGGTCTCCGAGTGGCCGGCGGATCGCATTGCCGGGCTGACCCTGGCGATCGAGCGGGCCGCCCTCGATGCCGACCGCCGGGTCGCGGCGGTCGAGCAGGCCGTCTACGCCGACTCGGCCGAGCGGGTGGCGATCGCCTCTTCGACCGGGATCGGCGGCGAGTTCGAGCGCTCCAGTTGCTACGGCTACGTGCAGGTGCTGGCCGAGGGCGACGACGGCCGCGAGACCGGTCTCGGTTTCGACCTCGGTCGCGGCCCCGGGCAGATAGACCCAGCGGCGATCGGCCGCGAAGGCGCCGAGCGGGCGACGGCGATGATCGGCGCCGGCAAGCCCGAGTCGCGCTCCTGCCCGGTGATCCTCGACCCGACCGTCGCCGCCAGCTTCATCGGCCTGATCGGCGGCGGCCTCAGCGCCGGGGCGGTGCAGCGCGGGCGCTCGCCGTTCGCCGATCGGCTGGGTGCCGAGGTCGCCGGCGAGGCCCTCGTCCTCCACGACGACGGGCTCGACCCGGAGGGGTCGGCCTCCTCGCCCTTCGACGGCGAGGGCGTGCCCTGTCGACGCACCGCCCTGATCGAGGGCGGCACCCTGCGCACCTACCTCTTCGACACCTACACGGCGCGCCGTGGCGAGGCCGCCAGCACCGGCAACGCCGGGCGCGGTGGCTATCGTTCGCAGCCCTCGGTCTCGACCTCCAACCTGATCGTCGCCGCGGGCACGCTCGGTTTCGACGAGCTGCTGCGCGAGGCGGGCGAGGGCGTCTTCGTCACCGACGTCGCCGGCCTGCACTCGGGGGTCAACCCGGTCTCCGGCGACTTCTCGGTCGGCGCCTCCGGGCGGGCGATCCGCGGCGGCGAGCTGGCCGAGCCGCTGCGCGAGTTCACGATCGCCAGCGACCTCGTCTCGATGCTCAAGGCAGTTGAGGCGGCCGGCGCGGACGCGCGCTGGGTCCCCTTTGGCGGCTCGGTCAGCACGCCCTCGCTGCTGATAGGGGCGATGACGGTCGCCGGATCCTGAGTCCCATGCGGCTTTACGGCCGTGCCCACTGTTAGATTGCGCCCCGATTTCAACCACCCATGACGGAGGAGCTTCGACGTGACAAAGGCTGAGTTTCTGGATCAACTTGCAGGCGACGACAGGCTTGGCAGCAAGAAAGCCGCCAGCGACGCTGTCGACGCGGTGCTCGACGCGATCACCGACACGCTGAGCGGCGGTGGCGAAGTCAGCTTCACCGGCTTTGGCAAATTCCACGTCGCCGAGCGCGGTCCGCGCCAGGGCGTCAACCCCCGCACCGGCGAGCGGATCACGATCCCGGGCGGCAAGGTGCCGCGCTTCTCCGCCGGTTCGGCGCTGAAGACCAAGGTCAAAGGCTGAGCCAGGTCCCTTTCGCAGATCGGCTGGCGGCGCTCGTCGAAGAGCGCCGCAGCCAGGTCTGCCTCGGTCTCGACCCCGATCCGTCGAAGCTCGCGCGGGGCGGGACGGACGTTCCCACAGCCTCGGTCGCCGAGCATGCGGCCGGGGCTGTGGTCGTTCACTGCCGCTCGCTGATCGAGCGTGCCGGGCCGGCCTGCGTGGCGGTCAAGCCGCAGCTCGCCTGCTTCGAGCGGCTCGGGGCGCCCGGCTGGGCGGCTCTCGCCGAGGTCTGCGCGGCGGCCCGTGAGGCCGGGCTGTTGGTCGTCGCCGACGGCAAGCGGGGCGACGTGCCGGTCACGGCGGCTGCCTACGCCCAGGCCCTGGTCGGCGAGACGCCGACGCCCTGGGGTCCGGTTGCCGGGCTCGGCGCCGACGCCTTCACCGCCAACCCGCTGCTCGGCGCCGATGCCCTCGAGCCCCTGGTTGCGGCGGCGCAAGCAGCCGGCGCCGGAATCTTCGCCCTGGTTCGCACCAGCAACCCGGGCGCGGCCGACATCCAGGACCAGCCGAGTCCCGAGCAGCCCCTGCACGAGCGGATCGCAGCCCTGGTCGACGGGCTCTCGGACCGCCTCCTGGGGGCGGGCGGCCTGAGCGGCATGGGCGCCGTGGTCGGCGCCACCGAGCCCGAGCACATCGGTCGCCTGCGCTCGCTGATGCCGCGCTCCGTCTTTCTCATCCCCGGCGTCGGCGCCCAGGGCGGCCGGCCGGAGATGCTGGGAGCGGCCTTTGGCCCGGGTCCCGGCGCCGCCCTGGTCGCTGCCTCACGGGGCATCGCCGCGGCGCAGGACCCGGCGGCCGCGGCGGAGAACCTGCGCGCTGCGGTCTGGGACATTTCGACCGCATGAAACGCCGCTGAGCGTATATACGATCCTCGGCGCCCATCCGATCGCCCGTCACGTCCTATGAACAAGCGCTCATCAGCTCCCGCCCGGGTCTTTGCGGTGGCCACTCTCGTGGTCGCCCTCGTCGTCGCGATCGCGATCGTCGGCGGGGCTCTCGGTGGGGGCGGCTCGAACGACTCCGGTGGGCACGGCCACAACAGCAAGGCGGCCCGTCACGCACGGAAGCAAAAGCGGGAAGACATCCCGGCGACCTACGAAGTCAAGAGCGGCGACACGTTGATCTCGATCGCTCACCACAACGGGGTGACCGTGCACCGCATCGAAGTTCTCAACCCCGAAGTCGACCCGCAGATCCTGATCGCGGGCGAGCAGCTCAAGCTCCGGTGAGGTCGCGCCGCAGGGGCGCGATCCTGGCGACGGTGCTGCTGGTCTTCGCGGTAGCAGCGCCGGCCGCCGCCCTGGCCAAGGGACCGCCTATCAAGGCCCGGGCCTGGGCGCTGATCGACGCTCGCACGGGCGATGTGCTGGTCTCCCACGCCGGCGCGCGCCACCTGCCGATCGCCAGCACGACCAAGCTGATGACCGCCTACGTCGTCCTGCACGAGCTGTCGCTCGATCGCATCGTTCGTGCGGCTCCCTACCAGGCCGAATACGGTGAGTCGCTGCTCGGCCTGCGGCCGGGGCAGCGGATCAGCGTGCGCGACCTGCTCTACGGCCTGATCCTGCGCAGCGGCAACGACGCTGCCTATGACCTCGCCCGCGCCGCCGCGGGCTCGGAGGCTCGCTTCGTCGCCCAGATGAACCGCTATGCCGCGGCCCTGGGGCTGGCCGATACCCACTACGCCAACCCGATCGGCCTCGACCAGCGCGGCAACTACTCCAGCGCCCGCGACCTCGCCACGCTGACCCAGCACCTGCTGCGCATCCCCGCCTTCGCCAAGATCGCCGACTCGCGCAGCGCGGTGCTGGGCAGCGTCAGGCCGCGGCGGCGGATCTCGACGATCAACGAGCTGCTGGGGATGGCGCCCTGGGTGACCGGGGTCAAGACCGGCCACACCTTCGGCGCCCTCTACGTCCTCGTCGGCTCGGGCCGGCGCAAGGGCGTCGAACTGATCTCGGTGGCGATCGGTGCGCCCACCGACGAAGACCGCTTCGCCGACAACATCGACCTGCTCGATTACGGCTTCTCCCAGTACAAACAGCGGCTGCCAATCCGGGCCGGGGCGGCGCTCGCCCATCCCTCGATCCGCTACGCCGGCGGCGAGCTGCCGCTCCGCGCTCCGCGCAGCGTCGCCGTGGGGGTTCGCCCCGACCAGCGGCTAACGGTCACGGTGCGTGCGCCAGGCGAGGTCGAGGGGCCGATCCGCCGCGGCGCGGCGCTCGGCACGGCGACCGTCTTCGTTGACGGCCTGCGCGCCGCCAAGGTGCCCTTGCGGGCGGCCCGCGCCTTGCCGGGCGCGAGCCTCGTCGACCGTGTGCGCAGCTTCCTCGACTCCGACTGGATCCCTATCGCGATCGCCCTTTGCGTGATACTGATTGGAGCGATTCTGCTGAGGCGCTTCTCACGATGATCCTCACCGTCACTCTCAACGCCGCGATAGATCGCACTGTCGCGGTCCCCAACTTCCGTCTCGGCCACCGTCACCGCGCGGTCGAGAGCCGCACCGTGTCTGGGGGCAAGGGGATCAACGTGGCGCGGGCGCTGAAGCTGCTCGGTCGCCCCGTGATCGCCACCGGCTTCGCCGGCGGCCCGACCGGCAGCCGCCTGCTCGAGCAGCTGCGCGAAGAGGCGGTGCTGACCGACTTCACCCGGATCGCCGCCGAGACGCGGATCAACCTCGCCGTGATCGACCCGACCTCGGGCGAGCAGACGGAGATCAACGAGCGCGGCCCGGCGGTCAGTCCCGAGGAGGTCGAGCGCTTCGTTGCCCGCCTCGGCTACCTCGCTGACGGGGCCAAGCTCTGCGTTCTCGCCGGCAGCCTGCCGCGCGGCGCCGGCGACGACCTCTACGCGCGCCTGGTCAAGGACCTCGGCGAACGCGGGGTACCGGTCGTGCTCGACGTCGAGGGCGACGCGATGCGGGCCGGACTCCGCGCCGGGCCCTCGGTCGTCACCCCCAACGAGCGCGAGGCCGAGGAGCTGGTCGGCCAGGAGTTCGCCGATCGCGACGACCTCGTCCACGGCCTCTCCGAGTTGATCCGCCTCGGCGCCGGCGAGGCGGCGATCACGCGGCCCGACGGCTGCGTCGCGGTCGTCGGCGAAGCGGCGGAGCGGCGCTTCCTCGAGGTGCGGACCGAGTCGCTGGAGCCGGTCTCGACCGTCGGTTCGGGCGATGCCTTCCTGGCCGGCTACGTCGCCGCTCGCTACGACGGCCGCCCGGCCGACGAGTGCCTCGCCTACGGCGTCGCTTGCGGCGCCGAGTCGACCCAGCACTTCGGCGCCGGCGCGGTCGACCGCAACCAGGTCGAGCGCCTCCTCGGCGAGGTCCACGTCCAGGATTTGGAGGTCCCCGCCGAAGTGTAGGCTGGGTCCTCAACGCCACCCTGGAGGACTTAACTTGGAGATCGACATCGGTCGAGGCAAGAAGGGGCGGCGCGCTTACGGATTCGACGACATCGCAATCGTCCCGTCGCGCCGCACCCGCGATCCCGACGACATTGACATCAGCTGGAACCTGGGCCCCTATCGCTTCGAGCTGCCACTGGTGGCGTCGGCGATGGATGGCGTGGTCAGTCCCGACACCGCCGTGCTGGTCAACGAGCTCGGTGGGCTCGGGGTGCTCAACCTCGAGGGGATCTGGACCCGCTTCGAGAACGCCGAGGAAAAGCTCGAGATGGTCGCCGCTGCGCCCAAGCACGAGGCGACCCGGATCATGCAGGAGATCTACGCCGAGCCGGTCAAGTCGGAGCTGATCGGCAAGCGGATCGCCGAAATCAAGGAGCGCGGCGCGGTTGCCTGCGGCTCGCTGACGCCGCAGAAAGTGCGCGAGCACTACGAGGTCGCGGTCGAGGCCGGGATCGACATCCTCGTCATCCAGGGCACGGTGATCTCGGCCGAACACGTCTCGACCACGGTCGAGCCGCTCAACCTGAAGGAGTTCATCGCCGAGGTGCCGGTGCCGACCGTAGTCGGCGGCTGTGCCTCTTACTCGACCGGGCTGCACCTGATGCGGACCGGCGCCGTCGGCGTCCTGGTCGGCGTCGGGCCCGGTGCCGCCTGCACCACCCGCGGCGTGCTCGGGATCGGCGTACCGCAGGCGACGGCGATCGCCGATGTTGCGGCCGCCCGCTCGCAGCACATGCTGGAGACCGGCGAGTACGTCAACGTGATCGCCGACGGCGGCATGCGCACCGGCGGCGATGTCTCCAAGGCGATCGCCTGCGGCGCCGACTCGGTGATGGTCGGCTCGCCGCTGGCCCGCGCCAAGGAGGCGCCCGGCCGCGGCTTCCACTGGGGGATGGCGACCTTCCATCCCTCGCTGCCGCGCGGCACCCGGGTCACCACCAAGCAGGACGGGACGCTGGAGGAAATCCTCCTCGGCCCGGCCCAGGAGAATGACGGCACCTTCAACCTGATGGGGGCGCTGAAGACCTCGATGGCCACCTGTGGCTACGAGGACATCCGCTCCTTCCAGCGGGCCGAGGTGATGGTCGCACCGGCCCTGATGAGCGAGGGCAAGAAGCTGCAGAACGAGCAGTCGGTGGGGATGGGCTCCAACGGGCGCGCAACGGTTTCGGCCGGTGTTGGAGTCGCCGACGACTGAGGCCGGCGCCTCGACAGCGCCGGCCCAGGCTTCGGAGGAGGTGCTGGTCCTCGACTTCGGGGGCCAGTACTCGCAGCTGATAGCTCGGCGAATCCGCGAATGCGGGGTTTTCGCCGAGCTGCTGCCTGCGACAACTGGGATCGAGGCGATCCGCGAGAGGGCCCCGAAGGGACTGGTGCTCTCCGGCGGGCCTGCCTCTGTCTATGAGATTGGGGCTCCGGCTTTTCCCACGGAGCTGCTCGACCTCGAGATCCCCGTGCTGGGCATCTGTTACGGGATGCAGGCGATGGTCCAGGCGCTGGGGGGGAGGGTCGAGGCGGCGGAGTCGGGCGAGTTCGGGCGCACCGATCTCACCCTCACGGATGGGGGCGGCAAGCTTCTCGCCGGCCTACCGGAGGAGCAGCACTGCTGGATGAGCCACCGCGACGCGGTCTTCGCGCCGCCGCAGGGGTTCACCGCGCTCGCCTCCAGCCCCGGCTCGCCAGTCGCTGCCTGCGAGTACCCCGACCGCGGCCTCTTCGGCATCCAGTTCCACCCCGAGGTCGTGCACACGCCCTACGGGACCGAGATCCTCACCCGCTTCCTGCGCGACGTCGCCGGCTGCACGGAGCAGTGGTCGCCGCAGTCGGTGATCGAAGAGCAGGTCGCAAAGATCCGCGCCCAGGTGGGGGAGGGCAGGGTTATCTGCGGCCTCTCCGGCGGCGTCGACTCCTCGGTTGCGGCGCTGCTCGTGCACAAGGCGATCGGCGAGCAGCTGACCTGCGTCTTCGTCGACCACGGCCTGATGCGGTTGAACGAGGCCGAGCAGGTCGTTGCCGCTTTCGAGCAGTTCGGCATCCCGCTGGTCCACGTCGAGGCCGAGCAGCGCTTCCTCGACAAGCTGGCCGGCCACGACGAGCCCGAGCGCAAGCGCAAGATCATCGGCGAGGAGTTCATCCGCGTCTTCGAGGAGGAGGCGGAGAAGCTCGAGGACGCCGCCTACCTGGTCCAGGGCACGCTCTACTCCGACGTGATCGAGTCCGGCGGCAGCGAGGGCGCAGCGACGATCAAGTCCCACCACAACGTCGGCGGTCTGCCCGACGACCTCGAATTCGAGCTGGTCGAGCCGTTGCGGATGCTGTTCAAGGACGAGGTTCGCGCCGTCGGGGCAGAGCTCGGCCTGCCGGAGCGGATGGTCTGGCGCCAGCCGTTCCCCGGGCCGGGCCTGGGGATCCGCATCGTCGGCGGCGAGGTCAACAAGGAGCGGCTGGACATCCTCCGTGCCGCCGACGCGATCCTGCAGGAGGAGATCCGCGCGGCAGACCTCTACCGCCAGCTCTGGCAGTCCTTCTGCGTGTTGCCGGTCGTGCGCTCGGTCGGGGTGCAGGGCGACGGCCGCACCTACGCCTACCCGATCGTGATCCGCGCCGTGACCTCAGACGATGCGATGACCGCCGACTGGGCTCGTCTTCCCTACGACCTGCTGGAGCGGGTCTCCAACCGGATCATCAACGAGATCGCCGACGTGAACCGCGTCGCGCTAGACATCTCCTCGAAGCCCCCGGCGACGATCGAGTGGGAGTAAGCCGCGGCTAGGACGGTGCTCGGATGCCGTCCTTCGCTGTCTCGATCTCGATCCTCGGCCTGGTCCAGGCGGCGCTGGTAGCTCTGCCTGCGCAGCGCCCGTTCCCCTGGCTGGACGGCCTTCGCAGTCGCTGGTGGGCACTGATCCCGGCGCTCTCGATCATCGTCGTGGTCGCTGCGATCGAACTCGATTCGGGTTCGGCTACCGCGCTCTCCTATCTGGCGCTCGTGGCTGTACCGCCACTGGCCGCGGTTGCTCTCGGATTGCTGGTGCGCGGCTCCCAGCCGGTCTGGGCCCTGGCGGTGCTGCCGCTCTTCGGCATCGCCTGGGCTGCCCACGGCTCGCTCACCGGCGAGACCGCGGCGACGGCGCTCTCCGGGCTTGCCTGCATCGCTCTCGGCTGGCTGCTCGTCTCCATCGTGCCGGCTCTTTGGTTGCGCCTCGGGATTTACGCGATGGCGGCGCTCGATACCTGGTTCGTCGCCTCGGACCTCCTCCAGGGCCCGAACGCGGTGCTCAGCACGGCGTCGCCCGGCGGTGAGCTGCCGCGCTTGCAGGCGGTGCATTTCGGCTCGGCCCAGATGGGTTTCGGCGACCTCTTCATCGCCGCCCTTGTCGGCTGCCTGCTGGCGCGGACCCGGTCGCGCCAGCTCTGGGCCGCAGCGCTGGTCGCCGTCCTCGCCCTCGCCTTCGACCTGCTCTTCTTCGCCGTCGACGAGTTGCCGGCGACCGTGCCGGTCGCAGTCGCCCTGTTTCTCGTGCAGAGATCGGCTAAGCCGCGAACGACCCGATCGCCGCCGCCACCGCTGCCGGCTGGTCCTCGGGGGTGAAGCTGAAGGAGTCGTCGAGCTGCACCAGGTTGCCGTTGCGCAGGGCGCTCGCGTAGCGCTCGGCGTGGGCGAGGGGAAAGACCTCGTCCTCGCTTGACCAGATCAGCAGCATCGGCAGCTCGCTGTTCGCGATCAGATGCTCTCCCGCCACGCGGACCGGAGCGGTAGAGGCCGACGCCATCGCCTTGGCTACATCGCGCAGCACGCCTTCGTCGCGGCTCGCCGGCAGGGCGTAGGAGTCGGACGCCTTCCGCTCGAGCGGGTGCTTGGCCAAGAGGCCGTAGGCGACCGGGATCGTCCGTACCGCCGGGTTCTCGAGCGCGGCGAGCAGCTGGCCCAGCGCCTGCGGGTCGCGCGCCGCGGCCGGCAGGCCGTCGAACGGCTGCGGCGGCCACTCGTCATATGGGGTCTCGCAGGAGGTGAGGACGAGGCGGGTGACCCGTCCGCCGAGGCGCTCGCCGTGCTGGGCAAGGGCGATCTGGGAGTAGGCCCCGCCGGAGTCGTTGCCTATTAGCGTCGCTTCATCCAGATCGAGGCGCTCGGCCGCGGCGGCGATCAGGCCGGCAACTCCCGCGGGGGAGAGGTCGGCATCGGCGTTCATCGTCGTGCGGTGGGAGCCCAGCGGCAGGTCGAGGACGAGGCAGCGGAACTCGGCGTGCAGGACGTCTACGACCTTGCGCCAGAGCTCAAGCGACGGCCTCTGCCGGTCCCTCGTCAAACGCGGCATCGGCAAACGGCACCAGCTTGGCGACGAACCCCTGCGGGTCGCTGACCTGCGGCGAGTGGCCCGTGTCGAAGACCTCGAGCTGCGCGCCCGGGATCGTCGCCGCTACCTTGCGGCCGACCTTGATCGGGATCACCGGATCGCGCTTGCCCCAGGCGACCATGGTCGGTGCGGCGATCGAGCTCGCCGCGGCGCGGAGGTCGTGCTCGGGCGAGGCAAAGCTGCCCCAGAGCTCGCTCACGGCGCGCAGCCCGGGGTCCTGGCGGGTGGTGGCGATGCCGGTGTCCCTGACGCGGCGATCCGCGTCGCTGCCCGGGCGCATGTAGCGGTTGGCGAACCAGGGATAGATCGCACGGAGGAAGCGCGGCCGCGCCATCAGCGAGCAAAAGACGCGTACCTGGGGGCCGCGGCCGAGGAAGCCGCCGCTGTCGACGAGGACGAGGCCGCGGACCAGCTCGGGCCTGCGGATCGCCAGCCTGCCCGCCGCAAAGCCGCCGATCGAGTTACCGACGACGATGGCGCCGCCGGGTGCGAGCCGCTCGACCAGCTCCTCGGCGACGTCGGCGAAGCGCATCGCGGTCGCCGCGCCCTCGCCCGCCGGCGATTCGCCGTGCGCGGGCCAGTCAGCGGCGATCGAGCGGAAACGGGCGGGAAGCAGGTCGCGAAGCTGGTCGAAGTCGTGACGATCGTGGGCGCCGCTGCTGAGCAGGACGACCGGGCTGCCATCGCCTCGTTCGTCGTAGGCGATCGGTCCGGTCCTGGTCTCCAAGAGCGCCATCGCGGCGAGCCTAACAGATGACTGACCGGTCGGTCATGTTCGGTGACCACCCGGTCGGGTAGCCTCGTGCGGGTGCCATCGCAAGCGGTGACAACGGCAGGTGCCCGCACGCGCGAGGCGCTGCTCGACGCCGGCGTCGCGATCGCCGAACAGCACGGCCTCGCCGGTCTCAGCGTCAACCGCGTGGTAGCGGAGGCCGGTGTGGCGAAGGGCACCTTCTACGTGCACTTCGACACCCGGGAGGAGTTTGTCGACGCGCTTCACGCTCGCTTTCACGCCCGCGTGCAGGAGGCGGTGGCGGCGGCGACCGAGGGGTTGCCGGCCGGATCGGATCGGATCGTTCGCGCCGCCGAGGCCTACCTCGACACCTGCCTCGAGGATCGCGCCGTGAAGGCGCTGGCGCTGGAGGCGCGTTCGGACCCGGACCTTGCCGCCTCGATGTCGGCCCGCCACGAGGGGTTCGCCGCCTCGGCCGTGCCCAGCTTCAAGGCGATGGGCTGGCCCGACGCCGCCGCCGCCTCCCAGCTGCTCGCGGCGATGACCGCCGAGGTCGCGATCCGCGAGCTCGAGGCCGGCCGCCGACTTCCCGCCGCGCGCCGCAGCTTGCGGCGCTTCCTCGGCGCCTAGCGGCGAATCAGCTGTAGCGGTCCCATTTTTCGAGGTAGGGCAGCGGGTCGATCGGGCTGCCGCCCTCATACCAGCCGGGCGCCGTCCAGATCTCGAAGTGGAGGTGGCAGGCGGTGGCGTCGCCGGTGTCGCCGACGATCCCGATCGGCTGGCCGGTGCGGACCGGTTCGCCCGTCTGCAGCGGCGAGGGTTCGGCCAGGTGCGCGTACATGAAGTCGAACCCGGTTCCCTTGCCGTCGATCACGACGTAGTTGCCGGCCGCCGACTGGTAGCCCGAGTACTGGACAGTGCCGCCGCGGGCGGCGACCAGCGGCGTGCCGCAGGCGGCCATCGTGTCCTGCCCCTGGTGGGTGTGGCCGGCGCGGGGTGCGCCGAAGCGACCGGCGCCCATCGCGAATTCGTGGGCGCCGAGGATCGGGAAGGCGTAGCCGTAGAGCGCGAAGCCGAGGTTGAGCGGTTCGCTTGAGGTCGAGGCCCGGGCGGCTGGCTGTGGCGGCACGGCACCCTGCGGCTCGATGCGGAAGCTGTAGCGGCCGTTGCGGGCCGGCCGGCCTTCGCCGGTCATTCCATCCCAGCGGATCCGCACTTCGACGTTCGATTCGACGTCGTTGCGGAAGAAGCTGCGGGCGACTTCTCCGGCGGCGTTGACGACGTCGACCTGGAGGTCGTTCTGCGCTTGGGTGCTGGCGATCGCGAAGCGGACGCTGGGATAGTGGAAGCCGTAGAAGAACGATTTGCGCGGCGTCGCCTGGGCGGAGACGAGGCTGATCGCGCCGGCGCTCGGGGCTTCGGCCGCCGGGGTGCCGGTGGGGCTCCCGGGTGGCGGCGGACCGCCCGCGGCGGTGAAGGCTCCGCCCGTGCTGGCCGCGGCTGGGGCAGCCAAAATCAGCAGCAGGGCCGCCGCTGCGATCGTCATATGAATTCCCGCCAACCAAGGCCTGGCGCTCTTGCTTGCCACGTGCCCTCTCTTTCGTTCGCCTGCGGAGTTAGCTGTCGGGCTCGCGCTGAAAGAGATGCGCTACGACCTTTTCGGCCGATTCGCCCCTGGAACCTGCAAAGGTTCCTGCGGTTCCTCCGCTCCCACCCACATGTGCGGCTGGGATTCGGCAGTGTTGGCGCGGCAGTATAGCCACCGATGCGGCCGTGTACGCCAAGTTGGCGTGGCGGCTATCATGCCGTGGCCGCTGGGATCTCCCCGCGGCTTTTCTCTGATGAAGACCTATGTCGCCAAGCCCTCCGACCGCCAGCGTGACTGGTATGTCGTCGACGCCGAGGGGCAGACCCTGGGCCGTCTCGCGACCCGGATCGCCGACGCTCTGCGCGGCAAGCGCAAGCCCGAGTACACGCCGCACATCGATACCGGCGACTTCATCGTCGTCATCAATGCGGAGAAAATCCACGTCACCGGCGACAAGCTGAACCAGAAGCGCTACTGGCGCCACAGCGGCTACCCGGGCGGGATCAAGTCCCGCACCCTGGCCGAGATGCTCGATCGCCGGCCCGAGGAGGTCATCCGCAAGGCGGTCAAGGGAATGCTTCCCCGCAACCGGCTCGCCCGCCAGCAGCTGACCAAGCTGAAGGTCTATGCGGGTCCCGAGCATCCGCATGCCGCTCAGCAGCCCAAACCCATGGAGATAAAGACTTGATCGACGACGAGACGAGAGACGCGCAGGACAACCCGGACGAGGGCTCAGAGGCCGAGGCCGCGGGTCCTGTCGCGGGGGAGGACTCCTCGTCCTCGCAAGCTGCGGGCGAGGAGCCCACCCCCACGCCACCCGCGGATGAGGCGTCTGAGGCCGTAGCTGAGGAGCCCGCGGCCGAAGGAGACGCCGCCGAGGAGCCTGTTGCGGAGGAGCAGCCGGTTGATGAGTCGCCCGCGGCCGATGGAGATGCCGCTGAGGAGCCCGTTGCCGAGGAGCAGCCTGAGACCGCTGAGGAGCCCGTAGCGGAGGAGGCTCCAGCCGCCGAGGAGCCCGAGCCCGCTGCTGAGAAGCCCAAGGCAGACGAGAAGAAGAAGGACGTCATTCCTGGTGCTGACCTTGAGCCGATTGCGGTGGAGACCCCGGAGCGGCCGCTTAGCGCTGAGGAGCAGGCCCGCAAGGAGGCCGAGGAGGAGGAGCGGCGCCAGCGCGAGGCGGCGCTGGTCGGCGACGCCGAGGAGGAGCCGAGCGCTGCCAGCCGCGCGCCGGCCAAGCTCGAGGGCGACGCCCGCTATCTCGCCACCGGCAAGCGCAAGACTTCGATCGCCCGCGTGACCCTCTTGCCGGGCAGCGGCAAGGTGCAGATCAACAAGCGCGAGCTGGCGGAGTTCTTCCCCCGTCCCCTGCACCAGACGATGGCGCTGCAGCCGTTGACGATCACCGGCTACGAGGGCAACGTCGATGTCCGCGTCCGCGTCCACGGCGGTGGCATCAGCGGCCAGGCCGGCGCGGTGCGCCACGGGATCGCCCGGGCGCTGACCGAGATCGATCCCGAGTTGCGCGGCGAGCTCAAGCGCCGCGGTTTCCTCACCCGCGACGCGCGGGCCAAGGAGCGCAAGAAGGCCGGCCTGAAGAAGGCGCGCAAGCGGCCGCAGTTCTCCAAGCGTTAGGAGCCAGTCGATGACCACAGGGCGCAAGCTCTTCGGAACCGATGGGGTCCGAGGAGAGGC
>DASYIY010000108.1:0-37590 GCA_035997045.1 Solirubrobacterales bacterium
CGGCGCGGGTGATCACCGGCGCCGCCGTGATCATGCTGGCGGTCTTCATCGCCTTCGCCGGCACGCCGATCGCGACGGTCAGCCAACTCGGCGTGGGGCTGACCGTCGCGGTGATCCTCGACGCCACCGTGGTCCGCATCGTCCTGCTGCCGGCGCTGATGCTGCTGATCGGCGACCGGGTCTGGTGGCTGCCGCGCTGGCTGGAGCGGAGCCTGCCGCGACTCAACGTCTGAGCGTCGGCGCTACTTCTTCTTTTCCGGCTTCTGGCTGCACTTCCCGGTCAGTTCCGGGGTCAGCGATTCGCCGTCCTTGAAGACGAATTTGCCGCGCGCCTTGAGCTTCTTCGTCGCGCAGGTTGCGCTGATGTAGCTCCGCAGCTTGCCCTTGTAGCGGAACTTCTTGAAGATCTTCACGTGGAAGCCGGTGATCGCGCCCTGGCCGCCGGCGATCAGCGGGATGGTGACGTCGAGGCGCGGCCCGAAGCCTTCTTTGTTGAGGTTGCTCACCGCGCCGACCAGCACCAGGGTGGTCTGGATCGGCGACTGGCTGTAGGTGTGGAGCAGGATTACCGGCTTGCCGCCGACCGGAACGCCGTTGAAGGCGGTGATCGTCGTCGTCACCGGGAAGATCCGTTCGCCGACCACCAGATCGGCCGTGCCTTCGCCGCCGCCGATCTGAGCCTTTTTGCAGGCTTCGAGCGCGGCTTCGGTCGAAGTGTTTTGGAGCAGCCCGGCGTCGCAGGTGGGGTAGCCCTTGCTGAAGATCTTCGCGCCTTTGGGGAAGTCGACGACCGCCTCTACAGCGGGGATCGGTGCCCCTTTGTTGGCGGCGGGGTTGGTCGTGGTCGTCGCCGTGGTCACGTCGAGCGTTACCGGTTCGGCCGTCTTCTTCGAGAGCTTCTGCGGGGTGAACTTGACCGCGATGCTCTGGGTGTTGCCGTCGGGCGCGTTCAGCACCGGCGATTGCTCGGCGCCGGCCGCGGCAACGGCGATGACGGCCACACCTACAGCCACTGCAACAACAAAGGTCAGACGTTTGCGCGCTGGCATTTCCGCTCCTCTTCGATTTGGCCAAGCGCCTCCCGGTCCCTTAACCGCACCGCAGGTCCAGAGTAGCGCGTTGAATTCCAGTTAAGTCACCGCTTGGCCCGTGCGTAGCAGCGGGTCGCTCGGATACGATTCTGCGGCCGTTCCGCCGGAATCGGAGGCCGGGGAACCGCAGGCGACGATCTGTGGCTGCTAACACCTCAGGCGAGGAAAAAGGTTCGGCACAAAGCCGGGGGGTCACCCCTGTGCGGATCGCGGTAATCGCGGTTCTCGCGATCGCGGTGATTGCCCTCGCCGTAGTCATCTTCAGCGGTGGCAGCGAACACAAGTACAACCTGCTCTTCCAGAACGCCAGCCAGCTGGTTCCCGACAACCAGGTGCTGATCGGCGGCCAGCCGGTCGGCTCGGTCGAAAGCATCGAGCTGACTGACGACAACCTCGCCAAGGTGGTCGTCAGCGTCAGCCAGGAACTGCACGAGGGGACGACGGCGACGATCCGGGCGACCTCGCTCTCCGGCGTCGCCAACCATTACGTCTCGATCAGCCCCGGGCCGAACAGCAACCCGGCGCTGGACAACGACGCCACGCTCGGCCTCTCCTCGACCACCACCCCGATCGACATCGACCAGCTCTTCAACACCTTCCCGGCGCCGGTGCGGCGCGGCCTCGCCCAGTTCATCAAGGGCAACGCCGGCGTCTACGCCGGTCGTGGCGAAGACGCCAATCGGACCTTCAAATACCTCGGCGTCGGCCTCAACCGCGCCGGCGCCTTCGCCGGTGAGCTGAACGCCGACGAAAAGCTCTTCGCCCGCTTCCTGGTCAGCTCGAGCCGGCTGGGCACGGCCGTCTCCGAACGCGGCGCCGAGCTCTCCAGCGCGATCGCCAACGCCAACGCCGCCTTCGGCGCGATCGCCAGCCAGAACACCGCCCTCGACCAGAGCCTGCAGCTGCTGCCGCCGACCCTCCGCCAGGCCAACACGACCTTCGTCAACCTGCGCGCCGCCCTCGACGACGTCGAACCGCTGATCGACACCTCGAAGACGGCGACCAAGGAACTCGCTCCCTTCCTTGCTGAATTCCGCCCAGTGCTCTCGAAAGCGGTCCCGGTTTTCAGGAACCTTCGCCTTGCCGCCCGGCGCCCGGGCTTCGCCAACGACACGGCGGAATTGCTGGGCGTGCTGCCGGCCGTCGAACAGCGGGCGTCGCGGGCATTCCCCCACGCCGAAGGCGCGATCGCGGGCTTCCAGCCCAACCTCAACTTCATTCGCGCTTACTCGCCCGACCTTTTCAACGGCTTCGCCAAGCTGGGCCAGGCCAGCGCCCCATATGACGGCAACGGCCACTACGTCCGTGCCGGCTTCGCCAACCTCAACCTGTTCAAATTCAACGGCGGCAACCGCAGCCTCGAACCGATCGCGCCGAGCGAACAGTACGGCGCGTTCGGCGAATCGGCCGGGGTCAAGCGTCGCTGTCCCGGCGGCGCGGCTCCAAACGCCGCCGACGGCTCCAACCCCTTCGTCGAACCGCCGCACGGCGGCTCCGGCGTGACCACCTCCGACTGCAACCCGGCCGACTCCCCACCTGGCCCATGAGGAAAGCACTCGCAATAGCCGTGGTCGTCGCCGTGGTCGTCCTCGCGGTCGTCCTCATCTCCGGAGGAGGCGGCGGCGGCAATGGCTACGTCGTGCGGGCGATCTTCGACAACGGCGGCTTCATGGTCAAGGGCGAGCAGGTCCGGGTCGCCGGCGCCAACGTCGGCGAAATCGAATCGGTCGGGGTCACCCTGCCGGGCGAAATCGATGCCTACGACAAAAACGGCAAGGAAAAGTCGGTCTCCGGCAAGGCAGTGATCGTGCTGGCGATCACCGACCCCGGCTTCCAGGACTTCCGCAGCGACGCCAGCTGTCTGATCCGACCGCAGTCGCTGATCGGCGAGAAGTTCGTCGACTGCCGGCCGACGGTGCCGCGCGCTCCGGGCTCACCGCCGGCGCCGGCCCTGAAGCAGGTCCCCTCCGGCCAGCCGGGCGCCGGTCAGTACCTGCTGCCGCTCGGCAACAACAGCACCAGCGTCGACCCCGACCTGATCAACGACATCAACAAACTTCCCTACGCCCAGCGCTTCCGCCTGATCTTCAACGAACTCGGCGCCGGCCTGGCCGGTCGTGGCGCCGACATCGAAGCGGCGGTCAAGCGGGCGAACCCGGCGCTGCGCGACATCGACCGCCTGCTCGGCATCCTCAACGGCCAGCGCGACCAGTTGACCCAGCTCGCCGCCGACTCCGAGCAGATCCTCGAGCCGCTCTCGCGCGAACGCGCCCACGTCGCCGGCTTCTTCACCAATGCCGGTGCGGCAGCCCAGGCCAGCGCCGAACGGGGCGCGGATCTGGAAGCCTCGCTGCAGAAGTTCCCCGCCTTCCTGCGCGAGTTCCGGACGACGATGCACAGCCTGCAGGGCTTCTCCGATGCGGCCACACCGACCTTCGCCGCGCTCGGCAAGGCGGCGCCGTCGTTCACCGAAGCGACCCGCCTGCTGACCCCCTTCTCGGCCGCCTCGACCGTCTCGCTGAAGTCGCTCGGCGTCAACGGCGAAAAGTCCGGTCCCACCTTCCAGCGGGTCGATCCGCTCGTGATCAAGGCCCGCGACCTGGCTCAAACCGGTGCCACTCCGACAACGCAACTGGCGGAATTCTTCGAAAGCACGAGGGAAACGAGGGGCTTCGACGGCCTCGTCGACCTGATCTACGACACCACGGCGGCCAACAACGGCTTCGACAAGTACGGTCATTACACGCGCCTGCTGACGACGCTGACGAACTGCCTCGAATACGAAACCGAAGCCAGTGGTTGCTCGGCCAAGTTCACCGGCCCATTTGCCTCCGAATCGTCGATCAGCAGCGTCGATTTGAACCACCTCTTCGAAGAAGAAGCGGCGGCGCGGGCCGGTGGCACCGCGGCCCGTCCCGGTGAACAGGCGCCGACCGTCGCGCCGACCGCGCCGACCGCGCCAGAAACCCCGGAACTCAGCGAAGGCCGCCGCCTAGGCGCCAAGACGGCACTGCCGCCGCCGCGCCAGCGTGCCCTCCTCGACTACCTCTTGGGCCCATGAGAAACCGCGGCGGCATACAGGGAGTCGCGAGCAGCCCGGTGATCGTCGGCGCGGTCACGGTGCTGGTCGTGATCGTCGCCGTCTTCCTCGCCTACAACGCCAACAACGGCCTGCCCTTCGTCTCCACCTACAACCTCAAGGCCCGGGTGCCCAACGCCAACGCCCTGGTCAAGGGCAACGAGGTGCGGATCGGCGGCGCCCGCGTCGGCGTGGTCAAGTCGGTCGTGCCGGTGCAGACCGGCCACGGTCAGGTTGCCGCCGAACTCAGCCTCAGCCTCGACAAGAACGTGCAGCCGCTGCCGGTCAACTCGACCTTGATCATCCGGCCCAAATCGCCCCTCGGCCTCAAGTACGTGCAGATCGTCCCCGGCGATTCGAACAAGGGCTTCGCCGCCGGCGAAACGATCCCGGTCTCCGCCGCCCGGCCCGAACCGGTCGACATCGACCAGTTCTTCGACATGTTCGATGAAAAGACCAGGACCGCGATTCAGCGCAACCTGGCCGGCTTCGGCAACGGCCTGGCCGGCCGCGGCCCGCAGCTCAACAACGCCTTCGTCGCCCTGCGCCAGCTGGTCGAAAGCGGCCAGCCGGCCCTGGCGAACCTGGTCTCGCCGAGCACCGGCTTCGGCGAATTCTGGCGCGCCCTGGAGAGCCTCTCCGCCACCGTGGCACCGGTTGCCGCGCAGAACGCCAGCAACTTCGTCGCCCTCGACCGCACCTTCGCCGCCTTTGCCCAGGTCAGCCGGCCTTACATCCAGGAAACGATCGCCAAGGGGCCGGAAACGCTCGATGCGGCAACCGAAGACCTACCGGCGCTGCGCCCCTTCCTGCACGATTCCGAACGCTTCTTCACCGCGCTAAGACCGGGCGCGAAGGCCCTCGGCGAAACCTCGCCGACGATCGCCGCCGCCCTGCGCACCGGCGTCCCCGTGCTCAACTCCTCACCCACCCTCTACGCCCAGCTGCCGCCGACCGCCGACGCTCTGCTCGCCCTGCAGCAGTCCCCCGGCGTCTTCAACGGCCTCGACCTGCTGATCAACACCAACGAACTGCTGGCGCCGGCGATCAGGTTCATCGCCCCCGCCCAGACCACCTGCAATTACCTCAGCCTTGCCTTCCGCAACCTTGCTGCTACCAGCGAAAACAACGGCCTTGGCGGCTGGTTCAACGCGATTACCTTCGAGCCGGCCGAAGGCCCCAACGCCGAGTCAGGCCCTGCCTCGGCGCCGGCCAACGGCGGCGGCACCGATCCGCTCAACCACCTGCACTCGAACCCCTACCCGAATACCGCCGCGCCCGGCCAGCCGAAAGAGTGTGAAGCCGGCAACGAGCATTACGAAATGGGCGTGACGAGAATTGGCAACACGCCGCAGAACGACGGCATTAGAACCGCCGAACAGTCGGAAAAGCAGCTGGGGGAAGAAAAGTAATGGGCCGCCTTCCGGAGCGCGACACTAGAGCGGGGGCGACCAACAGTCGCTTCAAATGGCGCCCCAGCAATGCGGCGATAGCGATCGTCTTCCTGCTCGTTTTCACCATAGGGCCCTACCTGGCCTTCACCGGCCACGTGCCTTTCACCAGTTATGGCTATGAGCTCAAGGCGACCTTCTCGAACGGGGTCAACATCTCGACCAACTCGCCGGTCCGGATCGCCGGGGTAGACGTCGGCCGCGTGATCTCGACCGAACGCGACGGCGACGCCACCACGGTCACCTTCACCGTCGAAGGCAAAGGCCAGCCGATCCATGACGACGCCTTCGCCGCGATCCGGCCGCGGATCTTCCTCGAGGGCAACTTCTTCGTCGATCTTTCCCCTGGCAGCCCCAGTGCGCCGAACATGAGCAGCGGCGACACGATTCCGGTCAGCCACACCTCCACCTGGGTCCAGATCGATCAGGTGCTGACGGCGCTGCAGGCGCCGGTGCGGGCCGACCTCAGCCATCTGCTGGAGAGCTACGGCACGGCGCTGACGCACAAGCCGACCGCCGCCGAAGACGAGACGCAGCTGCCGGAAGTGCAGGGCAAGAGCGGTGCCGCGGCCCTCAACGGTGCCTTCCACTACGGCGGCGACGCCGGCAAGTACAGCGCCCAGGTCACCAACGCGCTGCTCGGCACCCAGCCCCACGACCTCTCCAAGCTCGTCGCCGGCGCCGGCCGCGCCTTCGGCGCCCTCTCGAGGCACGAGGAGGACCTCAAGGGCCTGATCGTCAACTTCGACGTCTTCACCGGCGCCCTCGCCTCGCAGTCGGCCAACCTCTCGGCGACGATCCAGCACCTGGCGCCCACCTTGAAGACCTTCCACAGCTCGCTGGTCAGCCTCAACCGCACGCTGCCTCCGCTGCGCGCCTGGGCGATCGAGCTGCGCCCCTCCGTCGCCGAACTGCCCGCCTGGATCGCGGCCGGCCGGCCCTGGATCGAACAGGCCAAGCCGCTGCTCTCCGGCAAGGAGGCCGGTGGCACCGCGAGGCTGCTGCGTGAAGGCACCCCGGGCCTCGCCGGCGCCGCCCAGGCCGGCAAGGCGGTGGCGCTGCCGCAGCTCAACCGGATCAGCCTCTGCTCGAGCAAGGTCCTCACCCCGACCTTCAATCAGACGATCAACGACCAGTTCAGCACCGGCGGCCCGAACTATCGCGAGTTCCTCTACACCCTGGCCGATTTCTCCGGCTGGGGGGCGAACTTCGATGGCAACGGAACCTTCCTGCGCGTGCAGCCTGGCGGCGGCAACATCCTCGTCGAACAGGAGAACCCGAACGGAAACCTGAGCACGGACAAGCGCGATTACGCTCACACGATCGCGCCGCCGCTCGGCACCCAGCCCCAGTTGGCCGGGAAGCCGCCGAAGAAGCCAGAAGTGCGCTGTGACAGCAACCCTGTTCCCGACATCAACGCGGGGCTGGGCCAGGTCGGCCCCGCCAGCCCATCGGTGACGCCATGACTGAGACTCCGAGAGCAAGCCGCTGGCGGCGCTTCAGCAACTCGCTCACCCGCCAGTCACGGGGGCGCAGCAAGGACACGATCGCGATTGCCGTGCTGGTCATGCTCGGGATCGTGATGACGCTCTGGATCTTCACCCAGCAGAAGGCCTCGCTGCCTTCCTGGCTGCCGCTGGTCGGCGAAGAATTCGTCCACGTCTCGGGTGACTTCACCACCGCCCAGGCGGTCACGCCCGGCCAGGGCCAGGCCGTCGACGTCGCTGGGATCCAGATCGGCAAGGTCACCTCGGTCGATCTCGAAGACGGCCACGCCGTCGTCGGCATGGATATCGAGCCCAAGTACCTCGACCTGATCCACCCCGACGCCAGCCTGCTGCTGCGGCCGAAAACCAACCTCAACGACATGGTGGTCGAGGTCGATCCCGGCACGGCCAAGGGGCACATCGAGGCCGGCTACAACTTCCCGCTCTCGCGCACCGAACCGAACCAGAACCTCGACGCCTTCCTCTCCACGCTCGACGCCGACACCCGCCAGTACATCCAGCTCCTCGTCGCCGGCGGCGCCCAGGGCATCGGCGGCCGCGGGCACCAGGTCTCAGGGATATTCCGGCGCCTGCAGCCCTTCTCCCACTACGTCGCCGACCTCAACCGTGCGGTCGCAAAACGCCGCGTCGCGCTCGCCCGGGTGATCCACGATTTCGGCCTGCTGACCACCGAACTGGGCAGCCACGACTCCGAGATCGAACGCTTCGTCACCTCCTCGAAGGCGGCACTGGGCAATTTCGCCAACCAGCAGCAGTCGATCCAGCAGACCCTGATCGAGCTGCCGAGCGCGCTCAGCGCTGGCGAATCCGCCTTCGCCAGCGTCAACAAGTTCTCCACCACCGCCAAGCCGGCTCTACTCGGCCTGATCCCGCAGGCACAGGCGCTGGGTCCGGCGCTTCGCGCCAATGAGAAGTTCTTCGAACAGACGACGGAACCGATCCGCACGCAGATCCGCCCGTTCACCCGCCAGACTCGCCCGACTCTGACCCACGCCACACAGGGCGCGGCTGACTTCAGCACCTCGGTGCGCAGCTTCGGCAACGCGCTCGGCGCCTTCAATAGCTTCCTCAACGAGCTTGCCTACAAGCCGAAGGGCTCGAAGCAGAGCTTCCTCTTCTACCTGCCTTGGCTCAATCACGACACCAATGCCACCTTCAATCTCGAAGACCCCTCCGGGGTAGTCGGGCGGAGTTTGATCATGCTCTCCTGCAACGGCAGCAATCTCGCCTACGGAATATCGGCAGAAAAGCCGTACCTGCACACGCTGCTTCAAGGCGTAAATCTCCCTCGTAGGGCTGAACTGCCCGCAATTCCGCCCCAACCCGGCATAACCGGTTCGGGCTGCGGTCCCGGGACAGAATGAGCAAGCGCGCCCCCAGCACCACGCAGCTCCTGGTCATCGCTGGCTTCGCCCTCTCCTGCTTCGGCATCTTGCTCTTCCTCTGGATCACCTTCGGCGGGCCGACCCCGTTCAAGGCCAAGCCCTACGAGGTCAACATCCCCTTCAACGAGGCGACCCAGCTCGCCCAGCAATCCGACGTGCGGATCTCCGGCGTCTCGATCGGCAAGGTGCAGGACATCGTCCTCTCGCCCGATGGCGAACAGGCGCTGGCCAAGGTCGACATCAATGACAAGTACGGCCCGATTCCGAGCGACACCCGGGCGATCCTGCGAACCAAGACGCTGCTCGGCGAGACCTACATCGAACTCACCCCGGGAGATCGCAACGGGCCGCAGCTGGCCGATGGCGGCACCCTGCCCAAGGCCCAGATCGCCGAATCGGTCCAGCTCGACGAGATCTTCCGCACCTTCGATGCCCGCACCCGTGCCGCTTTCCAGACCTGGCAGCAGGAAGCCTCGGTGGCGATCGCCGGCCGTGGCGCCGATCTCTCCTACGCCTTTGGCGAGCTCGAACCGGCCTTCACCCAGTTCGACCACCTCTTCCGCCAGCTCGACAGCCAGCGGCTCGCGGTCAAGCAACTCTTCCGCAACGGCGCCACTTCGCTGCGCGCCCTGCGGGGCCGCCAGGGAGAGCTGGCCGGCCTGATCGAAAACTCCAATGCCGTCTTCAGCACCACCGCCGCTCGCGACCGTCAGATCGAAGCGCTTTTCCGCGCCTTCCCAACCTTCCAGGACGAGTCGAGGCTGACCCTCGACCGGCTCAAAACCTTCTCGGTCGACGCCGATCCGGTGATGAAGCAGCTGGTGCCGGTGGCCGAACAGCTCTCGCCGACCCTGATCGCGCTCTCCAAGTTCGCGCCCCAGGCCAAGGGCCTCTTCGAAGGGCTCGAACCGGTGATCGCCCGCGCCCCGACCGGCTTCCCGGCACTACGCAAGCTCTTCCGCGACCAGTTCCCGCCGCTACTGCGGGCGGTCGATCCCTTCCTGCGCAACGTTAATCCGATCCTTACGGGTCTCGGTCTTTACAAGCATGAGTTGACGGCAACGATCGCAAACGTCGCAGCTATCTCACAGGCCAGATCGCCCACTAACGCCGCGGGTGTTCAGGTCCACTACCTACGCGCAATGGGTCCGTTCAACCCCGAATCGCTGGCGACTTTCCCCAGCCATACCACCGTCAGTCGTACTAATGCCTACCCGAAGCCACTCGCCGCCAAGAGCCTTGCTACCGGCCTACCCAGTTTCGAAACCAACGGCTGCGGTAGCGGAGCAAGTGCCACGCTCAGCCCCGAAGTAGCCAGCAATCCGACCTTCAAAGCTCGCAGCGAAGAAGCCAAGAGGACACCGGAAGAAAACGAAAAACGTTCGAAAGACTTCTACGAACGTCTGAAGAAATACGCCTACGCCGAACAGACAGATTCCGCTGCGATAGGCGCTCCCGGTTGCATCCAGCAGGCGCCCTTCAACCCGGTGGGCCGCTCCGGCGCCTCGACGACGTACCAGCACTTCTTCGAACAGAGCGAATAGGACTGGCGGCGGCCGAGAAGCTGTTCGGGAGTTCCGCCGGGGGTTTCCTGATCGATCGGCGAACCAGCGCTTGACGAGGTTCAGCCAGGAGCTGTGGATAGGTGAAGTGCAGAATGAAGCGAGGGTGACGCTTGAGCCAGCGTGAATGGTCTGGTTGTGCCCGATGTGACGGCGGCAGGCTTCTACCGTCCTTGGCCCCTTCTTCTATTCGATCACCGCTCGCCCCTCTGGTCGAGGCCGCGACGGGCCGCCGCCGCGACGATGAGCCGTGCCAGCGGCGGGCAGACCGCGTCCCCGACTGCAAGAAACAGCGGGTCAGGGGTTAGTCGGCCAGGAAGCCCTGCAGGACGGCCGCCTCCTCGACGCGGACGGCGTTCTTCAACTGGAGAGCCACTCGCTCAAGAAAATCAGCGATAATCAAACTTATAACGTAATTGGTACGCTGCGTTCGCAACTAAAAAGCGGCCTCGCTGGGCGGGGCTATCGCAAGGAGAGGGTAACGATTTCATGACTCGAAACTCTGCGCAGCGCCTCGCGTTGCTTACTGCCAGCCTCGCGACGCTGTTGGTTATGCTCGCGCTAGCGTCGGCCTCGGCTTCAGCATCTAGTTTCTGTGGTGGCCAAATCGTCAACAGCAGTCAAACCTGCTTTGGCGCTGCCCGCACCTTCCAAGTAGTTCAGGGCTACGGCGACAGCACTGGCGTCTGCGTTGGTTACAACGAAATACCGTACGGAGCGTGCACCTCCGCTCCAGGCGTAATCGCGCAATGGGACACCGGATCTTCCGCCTTCCGCACCCCACGGATCATTGGCTGGTCCCCATCCAACACCGTAGCCCACGGGGCCGCGTTCTGATTGCAGACAGGCTGTTTTGATTCGACGGCCGTGATGAGGCCGTGATGACTATGACGACCGTGAGCTGGCGTGTCTGCGCCAGCTCACTCGTTGTTTTGGTGTTGGGCATTGGTCTGACTTCGTGCGGTTCAGCAACTCCCGACAAGACCGAGTCCCGCCCCAGTAGCACGCAACCTGCGCCGCACGTGGTCAAGCGTCTCTCGCGCATCCAGCGTCACAGGTTCGCTCTGTTGCGCACCCGACCAGAGGGACTTCCAGCGCGCGCCCGCCGTCTCGGAATAGTCACCGAAGCGGCCATGAATCCGGTGTTCGCGCAGCGAATCCCAGTAGTCCTGCCGGGCAGCTACTGGCTTGTTCCTGGTGTTGGCTATCTATGCATCGTCTCCGAGGTTCCCGGGACCCCAGGGATCGCGACGATCTGCGCGAGAACCGAGCAGGTCATCAAGCAGGGCTTCGGAACCATTTCCTTCACGCCGATAGGACAGGCCCACGACGGTATGCCAACGCGTCTGCTCGTCGGCATAGCCCCCGACGACGCACGCACGGCGCTCGTCCACACCAAGGGCGCGGTCGCCGCCGTGCCGGTTGTCAACGGTGTCTTCGTCCTGCGCGATTCGGTACGTGCACCATCGGACTTCACCGAATTGCGTCGGACACGGAGCATGAGGAGCGAACAAGAGCCCGAGCATCGCTGCTGCTCTTTATCGACACATCCCGATCGACTCACACCCTGAATTCCTGGCATCGCCGGCTAGCCCAAGCCAGCACCTCGCTCGCGTGAGGGTAATCAGGCAGGGCTCAGGCGAGGCGCGGAGCTGCTCGACCGCAGGTTGCCGCAGTGCTCGATTGCTGCGGTGCGCGGCGGTGCGAATTCAGGCGTAGTCCTGACCCGGAGCGCTGATCCCCCTCGGCTTCGTCCAAGAAGGCCCACTGATTCGCGTCCGGCGAGTAGCCGGGATAGCGGGCAGCAAGCTGAGCCGACTCGCTCTGCGAATTCTTTCCCTCAATTTGCACGGACGCCGCTGAGCCGACGCCGGCCGTCTGATTTGCTGGAGCCTCGGGTCGGTTCCGCCGTCCCGGCCCCTTAACTAAGTCGATGGCCTCCGCTCCCACAGCCCACGTCCCGCCGCAGAACATCGAGGCCGAGGAATCGGTGCTGGGGGCGATGCTGGTCGCCGAGCCGACGCTGACTCGGGTGATCGACGAGGTGAAGCTGAACGCCGCCGACTTCTACCTCGAGAAGCACGGGGCGATCTTCAGCTGCATTCACGATCTCTACGCTGCCTCCAAGCCGGTCGACGAGCTCAGCGTCAGCGAGTCGCTGACCCAGCGCAACCAGATCGAGGAGGCGGGGGGCAAGCACTACGTCTCCGAGCTGGCGGCGAAGGTGCCAGCTGCCGGCAACGCCAAGCACTACGCCGAGATCGTCCAGCAGAACTCGCTGCTGCGCCGCCTGCTCGGCGCCGGGCAGGAGATCCAGGGCTGGGTGCACGAGCGCGACGGCGAACCGCGCGAGCTCTCCGAGCGGGCCGAGAAGTTGCTCTTCGACGTCGCCCACAAAGAGCAGGCCAGCGACTTCAAACTTCTCTCCGAGATCCTCCACGACGAGGTCGACCGGCTCGAGAAGCTCTCCACCGGCGAGCTCGAGCTGACCGGCACCCCCTCCGGCTTCCGCGATATCGACTCAATCACCGGCGGCTTCCAGCCCGGCAACCTGATCATCGTTGCAGCGAGGCCGGCGATGGGGAAGAGCGCGATCGTCGCCAACATCGCCGAAAACGTTGCTGTGAAGCGGAATCTGCCGGTTGCTTTCTTCTCTTTGGAGATGTCGGAGGTCGAGCTTGCTCAGCGCTTCATCGCCTGCCGGGCGCGGATCTCGGGCGACAAGCTGCGCAAGGGGCAGGTGGCGCAGAAAGACTGGCCGAAGGTGGTGCGGGCCTGCAATGAGCTGGAGGAGGCGCCGCTGTGGTTCGACGACTCCTCCGACCTCGGCGTGCTCGACCTGCGGGCGAAGGCGCGGCGGCTGCACGCCCAGGAACAGGACCGGGGGGGACTCGGCCTGATCATCGTCGACTACCTACAGCTGATGCGCACCGACGATCCTCGCGCCAACCGGGTCGAGCAGGTGGGGCAGATCAGCCGCGGGCTGAAGATCCTCGCCCGTGAGCTCGAGGTGCCGGTGCTGGCGATCTCGCAGCTCTCGCGCGCACCCGAGCAGCGCAGCCCGCCGAAGCCGATGCTCTCCGATCTGCGCGAATCGGGAAACCTCGAGCAGGATGCCGATCTCGTCGCCTTCCTCTTTCGCGAGGACTACTACCGCGATCCCGACGATGAGCCGGACGGTCTCGCCGACCTGATCATCGCCAAGCATAGGAACGGCCCGATCGGCACCCCGAAGCTGGTCTTCCTCGACCGCTTCCCCAAGTTCGCCGACTACGCCGGCCAGGAACGGCCGATCGAACAGCCGGCCGGCGAAGGCCCGCCGCTCGAGGATGCCGCCCCGGTGGGGCCTGAGTTCTGATGCCGGCGATTCCCCGCAGCGAACCGTTCCGCGAGCAGTCCTGCCCACTCGGCGTCTGCGACGGCTCGGGCTGGATCCTCGGCCCCGAGGACGTCGCGCGCGAATGCGAGTGCCGGGCGCAGCGGCTCAAGCGCGGTCGGGTGCGCGGCGTCGCCTCGGTGATCCCGCCGCGCTACCGCGGCGTCTCCTTCGACCGCCCGCCGGTCTCCGACATGGCGCGCGACTTCGAGACCAAGGCCGCGGTGAAGGAAGTGCGCGCCTACGCCGATGAGCTCGATGCTCGCCTCGACGCCGGCCGCGGGCTCTGGCTCTTCGGCGACACCGGCACCGGCAAGACGACGCTGGCGATGCTGGTCTCTAAGGCGGCGCTGGAGGCCGGCTGCTCGGTCGCGATCTACTCGCTGCCGAAGCTGCTGGCCCGCATCCGCCGCACTTACGACTCCGAGCCGGGCGGCGACTCCTACCTGGCTTTCTTCGAGCGCCTCACCTCGGTCGACCTGCTCCACATCGACGACCTCGGCGCCGAGAAGCGCAGCGACTGGGTGCTCGAGCAGCTCTACGCGCTGATCAACGAGCGCTACGAGGCGCAGCGCTCGGTCCTGGTCACGACCAACCTTCCGCATGAGGAGCTGGAGGACCAGATCGGCAGCCGCACGGTCTCTCGCCTCAGCCAGATCTGCGACGAGGTGCCCCTCTTCGGCAGCGATCGGCGCTACGGCAAGGTCGCTTAGCCGACCGACAAGGCACAATGCCCGGGTTATGCCAGGGCTGGTGATAGTTGGCGCCCAGTGGGGCGACGAGGGCAAGGGCAAGGTCACCGACCTGCTTGCCGAGCGCGCCGACGCGATCGTCCGCTTCCAGGGCGGCAACAACGCCGGCCACACGATCGTCCGCGAAGGCGAGGAGTTCAAGTTCCACCTGATCCCCTCCGGGATCCTCTATCCCGACAAGGCCTGCGTGATCGGCAACGGCGTCGTGCTCGACCCGCGCATCCTGCTCGGCGAGATCGACGGCCTGCGGCGCCGTGGCGTCGACATGAACAACCTGAAGATCTCCGCCAACGCCCACCTGATCATGCCTTACCACGTGCTGCTCGATACGGCGGGCGAGTTGAAGCTGGGCAAGCTCTCGCTCGGCACCACCCGCCGCGGCATCGGCCCCTGTTACGCCGACAAGGCCCTGCGCCTCGGCATCCGCGTCCAGGACCTGCTTGACGAGAAGATCCTGCGGGCCAAGATCCGCACCGCGCTGGAGCCCAAGCAGCAGGCCCTGCGTGAGCTCTCGGTGCAGCGGCGCAAGCTGCGCAAGGAGGCGGGGGAGGGCGACAGGGAGAGCGTCGAACAGGCGATCGAGGACGCCCCGGACCCCCGCATCGACCTGCACACGATGACCGAGGAACACGTCAACTACGGTCACCGGCTCGAGCCCCACATCGCTGACACGGCGCGCCTTTGCTGGGACACGCTCGACGCCGGCAAGACGGTGATCTTCGAGGGCGCCCAGGCGACCCTGCTCGACCTCGACCACGGCACCTATCCCTTCGTCACCTCGTCGAACCCGATTGCCGGCGCGGCCTGCGTCGGCGCCGGCATCGGCCCGACCGACATCGAGGAGGTCTGGGGCGTCGCCAAGGCCTACGCGACCCGGGTCGGCGCCGGTCCCTTCCCGACCGAGCTGACCGACGAGACCGGCCGCCACATGCTTGAGAAGGGCCACGAGTACGGCACCACCACCGGCCGCGAGCGTCGCTGTGGCTGGATCGACCTGGTCGCCCTTCGCTACGCGGTCAGGCTCAACCGGATGAGCTCACTGGCGATCACCAAGCTCGACGTGCTCAGCGGCCTCGAGACGCTGCGGGTCGCGGTCCGCTACCGCTCGCGCGAGGGCGCCCTGCTCGACAGCTTCCCCTACCACCAGTCGATTCTGCACTCGGCCACCCCCGAGTACGAGGAGCTGCCGGGCTTCGACGAGGACATCACCGGCTGCCGCAAAGAGGCAGACCTGCCGCCCCAAGCCCGCGCCTACCTCGATTACATCGCCGACTTCGTCGGCGTCCCGATCCAGCTCGTCGGCGTGGGCCCCGGCCGCGAGCAGATCGTCTGGCGCGACTAGAGCGATCTAGCCGAGTGCGTCGCCTGAGAGGGCGCCTACCTTGAACTGGCCGTCTTCCACGGCCAACGGCATCGCGTACGCAGTGTTGCCGGAGCCGAAGTAGATCAGGAAGGCCTGTTCGCCTTCCTGTCGCAGGCTGCCGGCGTCCACCACTGTGGTTTCCCGCCATTTGGCGGCCGATAGCCGGCTGGTAAAGGCCTCGAGAAAGGAAGCGCAGCCCTTGTTCTTGAGTTCGGTCGAGCTCGCGGCGAGCTGTTCGAGCTGTTCGGACATCGACTTCGACAGGTAGGTACAGGCTTTCTCCCAGTCGCCGGTGGCGCGGGCTACGAAGAAGCCGTGAACCGTTTCCGCCGCTTCCTGAAGTTCCGATTCGCCGCTCTCTTCGCCGAATTCCTGGATGCTGTTGTCGCCGCCCTTGGTGCGGAACTGTTCCGAGCCGCCGCCCGAGACCTTCAGCGGCGTTTCCACTTCCGCCGCGGTGAAGCCGGCCGAACTCGAGCCCTTGCCGGAGCCGCCGCCCGAGCTGCTCTTTTTCTGCTGCGCTTCGCCGGCGTCGTTCTCCCCTTCGGTGCCGCCCCCCGAGCCGTTGTCCGAGGCGCTCGGTTCGGTCGCGGTCGAGCTGCCGGTCGAGTTCGAGTCGCTGGATCCCGAGCTGCCGCAGGCAGCGAGCAGCAAGGCCACGAGAGCCGTGGCGGCGAGAACTGCGATCAACCGTGTGCCCCCCCTGGTCACTGCCGGAATTGTATTGGTTGGCGGCGTCCCGTTGTTGTCCTTTGTTTGGAGACGCCGCGGTACAGAATTCGCGACCCGCCTGGTTCTGCACTACAGTTGCTGCGTGGCTTCAGGTAGACGCACGGCTAGGCTGAGCGAGCGGCTGCCAAGGGGCCGGCACGGGTTGCCGCGGGAGGCCGTGACGGATTCCCAGCGCACCCGCATCCTGCAGGCGATGATCGAGGTCGTCTCCGAGCGCGGTTACCCCGAGACCCGCGTGGTCGACGTGATCGGCGTCGCCGGCGTTTCGAGGAAGACGTTCTACGAACTCTTCTCTAGCAAGGAGGACTGCTTCCTCGCCACCTACGACGTGCTCCTCGGCAACCTCCTCGGCGACACGGCGAGGGGCTTCGAGACCAAGCCCGGCGCGCCCTGGGCGGAGCGCGTCTCGGCCGGGCTAGGCGAGCTACTCAAACACCTGGCCGAGCATCCAGACGAGGCCCGCTTCGCGATCGTCGAGGTCCTGGCGGCCGGCCCGAAGGCGCTCGCCCGCCGCGACGCGGCCCTGCGCCAGTTCACCGGCTTCCTCGACGCCGGCCGAGCCGAGACCTCGGTCGAGCTGCCCGGGATCACCTCGCTCTCGCTCGCCGGCGGCATCAACGAGCTCCTCTACAGCGAGATCCTGCACGGCGCCGCCGCGCGCCTGCCGGGTCGCCTGCCGGACCTGATGTTCTGGATCACGCTTCCCTTCCTCGGTCCCGACGGGGCCGCCAAAGAGCGCGAGCGGACCCGGCTTTCGATGCTCGAGGGCTAGCGCCGCACCTTGTTAAGCCGCTCTTTTCTGTGAATGCCGGGGTTTATCTAGATTGCGAGGCTGGTAATTTGGGCATTGGAGGGATTGACCAAGGCTTTCGATGGCCGGGGCTGAAACGGCCAGGCCGCAAAGGAGAGAGATAGAGCACATGCGCAAGCGTCTGATTTCAATCATTGCCATAGGGGCGGCACTCGCCGTCGCGGTGGCCGGAATCGCCACAGCGGAGAAGCCCACGATCGTTCAGGCCGGGAACCTGAAGTTGACCCTGAACGGAGGCTTCAGTCCGAAGGCACTGCCGAAGAAGGGCAAGCCGGCTCCGATCACACTCAACGTCAGCGGCAAGATCGAAACGATCGACGGCAAACACGCGCCGGCGCTGAAAGAAGTCGTCGTCGAAACCGACAAGGCCGGTTCGATCGACGTCAAGGGATTGCCCACCTGCACCTCGGGCAAACTGCAGGCGCAGGACACCGCGGCCGCGGAAGCGATTTGCAAGAAGGCGATCATCGGCAGCGGCATCACCAACGTCGACGTCGAATTCCCCGAACAGGCGCCCTTCGTCGCCAAAAGTAAATTGGTCGCCTTCAACGGCGGCGTCAGCGGGGGCAAGACGACGATCTTCATCCACGCTTACCTCAGCTCGCCGATCTCGGCGGCGGTCGTGACGACGGTGAAGATCTCGAAAGTCCACAACGGCCGTTACGGCACCAAGTCGATCGCCACGATCCCGAAGATCGCCGGCGGCTATGGCTCGGTCAAGGAATTCTCACTGACCTTCGACCGCGGCTACAAGAACACGCCGTTCCTCTTTGCCACCTGCCCGGACGGTCACCTCGACGCCAAGGCAACCTCCTCCTTCGCCGATGGCACGAAGTTGACGGGTACCTTCACCCGCACCTGCACCCCGAAGGGCTAACGAAGCACTGCATTTCAGGACGAAAAGGGGGAGAAAGGGCGGCCAGTGGCCGCCCTTTCTTTGCCCTAGCGCGGCGGCTCGTCGAGGGCGACGGCCGTGGGAATCAGACCCTCGGCCTCCTGGCGCCGCTCCCCTCGCCGCAGCATGCGCTGGGTGAGGATCGCGATGCTGAGGATCGCGGTGGCGCCGAGGCTGAGCTGGACGCTGAGCAGTCCCTGGCGGGTCCAGTAGACGTCGCGCAGGTCGAGCAGCAGCGCCGCCTCGTCGAAAGTCAGGCCCATGCCGACGCCGGTCGTCACCGCCAGCTTCTCTTCCAGCGCCTCGTCGTCGGTCAGCAGCGCCGTCGTGCCCGAGGCGAAGGCGATCAGGATGCCGGGGACGAAGTGGTGGATGTGCCGGCCGCCGACGCTGACGTTGCGGAAGGGCCACCACTCGTCGCGGATCCCCCAGGTTGAGATCCGCACGATCGCAAACGAGGAGAGGAAGCCGGCGAGCAGGTTGAAGAGGACCGTTTCGGTGCGCGGCGCCTCGGCGTAGCCGCTGACGGCGACGCCGACCGTGTCCAGGGCGGCGGCCGGCGCGACCTCGACCAAGCCCTCACCGTCGCTCTCCTGATGGGCGCGGCGCTGCAGCATGCGGCCGAACTGTCCTGCGAGGACGACCCCGGCTCCACCCAGAGCGACTGCGGCGAGGCCGGCTGTGGCCCGCTCCGAACGCCCCCAGCCGATTCGGGCTCGCGCGGCGGCGCGACGGGTCAGGCGGGTGGGCAGGCGTGGCGACCCCATGGCCCGCAGCCTAACGCGGGTGGGTCAGCGTTCCTCGGTGACGATCGTCTTCACCGAGGCGACGGCGCCGTCGGCAAGCTCGATCTCAACCATGTGGGTGCCGATCTCGCGGATCGGCTGCTCGAGGCGGACCTTGCGACGGTCGATGCGCAGGTCGCGGGCGTCGCGGATCGCCTCGACGATCTCCTTGGCGCCAACCGAGCCGAACAGCTTGCCATCCTCGCCGGCCCGCTGGTAGATCGTCAGCACTGTCTTGGAAAGCAGTGAGGCAGCCTGCTCTTCGCGCTCGGCGCGAGCTTTCTCGGCTTTCTCGGCAGCGGCGCGGCGCACCTGCGCAGCCTCGAGCGCGCCTGGCGTTGCCTTGGCGGCAAGCTTGCGGGGAATCAGGAAGTTGCGCAGGTAGCCGGGGGAGACGTCAACTGGGTCGCCGCGCTGGCCGAGCTCCTCGACGTCCTCGAGCAGGATCGCCTGCGCCATCAACGCTCTCCGACGTACGGCAGGAGGGCGATCTCCCGCGCGCGCTTCACCGCCACTGAGAGCTGGCGCTGGTGCTTGCGAGAGAGCCCGGTGACGCGCCGTCCGCGGGTCTTGCCCTTGTCCGAGAGGAAGCGACGCAGGAGGTTGAGGTCCTTGTAGTCGACTTCCTCGGAGTTGATCCGCGTGTATTTACGCGGACGGGCGCGGTCGTCTCGGCGACCGCGCCTGGGCGCTGATGCTGTTGCGTCGTTAGTCCTGGCCATGCGGGCTCGGAATCCTACACATGTGGCGGTTTGAGCCCGCCGACCCTATGGTCGAGCCTAGAACGGGATGTCGTCGTCGCCACCGCCGCTGGCAGCTGCACCGGCGAAATCGGAGGCGTCGGCGGGCACGTCGCTGCTGGGGCTGAAGCCGCCGCCCTGGCCGCCTTCACCGCCACCCGAGCCGTCGCGGGAGCCGAGGAACTGAACCGAGTTGGCGATGATCTCGACGCTCTGGCGTTTGACGCCGTCTTTCTCCCACTCGCGCCAATCGAGGCGACCTTCGATCGCCACCGGCCGGCCCTTGGAGAGGTAGTTGGCGCAATTCTCCCCCTGCGCGCCCCACACGGTCACATCGAAGTAGTTGGGCTTGTCGATCCATTCGCCTGTCTGACCGTCCTTGCGGCGGCTGTTGACCGCGACGCGCAGCTTGCAGACCGAGGTCCCGCCCGGCGTGCTGCGGAGCTCCGGATCGCGAGTCAGGTTTCCGGTGACGACCACCACGTTCACGTTTGACGCTGCCACAGCTCTCAACTCCTCTGAATCGTTGTCTGGATTTCAGTCTAAGAGCGCGGGCGGCGCAACTCTCCCCCCTTGGGCCGCAATCTCCGCACAAATACGGGCCCGATTGGGCCTAGAACGTGACCTATGGACCCGTTTCGGGCCCGGCGAGGGCTACTCGGCTGCGGCTGGCTCGTCGACAGCGGGCTCGACAACCGGCTCGTCGACGGCCTCGGGAGCGGCGTCGTCGTCCGTGGCGGCGGGAACCGTGGCGGGGCGACCGCCCTGTGGACCACGGTCGCGGTCGCGGTCGCGAGAAGCGCCGTGCACCGGAGCGGCAACGGCAGGGGGAATCATCACCGGCGAGTCTGGATCCACTTTGAAGATGCGGAAGCGCAGCACGCCGTCGGCGATCCTCAGACTGTGGCCGAGATCGTCGAGCAGCTCGTTGGACGCCTCGAAGCGGAACCAGCGATAGTCGGCCTCGTTGCGCTTGTCGATCTCGTAAGCCATCTTGCGCAGGCCCCATTTGTTCTCGTGCTTCAGGGTGCCTTTGGCCTCGATCCGGGTGCGAACGTCCTGCGCCAGCACGTCGCGACCGGCCTCATCGGGGCCGGGGTCCAGCATCAAGACCAGCTCGTATTCGCGTGGTGCTGCCAAAGCGGCGAGGGACTATAGCGACCGGGGGGCGAGCGCCGGGTACCACTCCCCGCTCAACTTTTTCGGTGGTGCCGCAGGGGCAGGCAGAGATTGGATCGCCGAAAAGTACAAGCCGCGGGGAGCGGCACTCGGCGCTCGCTCTCAGTGGGGAGCGAACTCCGCCGATCCGTCGTCGACCGCAGCAGGTGCGGGCGCAACTGGCGGAGCGGGCCGCGGAGGAGCTTCCGGCGTGGGTGGCGGCGCCGGCGGGGGTGCAGATGAGGCCGCTTTTTCTGGAGCTTCGGGGAGGGGTGGTGGTGCGGGCGGCGGGGTCGCAACGGGGCGCTTGTTCTTGCGCTTGGGCTGACGGTGGGCGTGGTGAGCTCGCTTCGGATGAGGATGGCCCCGCTTCGGCCCCGCCGACGTCGGTGCTGGCCTTGGCGCAGTGACCTCGACCGATGCGGCTTCTACCTGCGGCAGGCCCACGTCAGCAGGAACGGGCGGAGGCTCGGGAGGCTTCAGCAAGCTTGGTGCAAGCTGCAACGCAAGAAGCACCAAAGCTCCAACAAGGAGCACAGCGCCAGCCTGGGACCAGCGAATCCGGAGACTCATCCCTAGCTAAGGCCTCAGCTCACCGAGTTCTCCCCCACCCGACCCTCCTACGCCACGCTCTCGCGCAACTCCGCGATATCCGCCAGCTGGTCATCGACCCAGTCCCCAGGATTCCGCGAGAAGACCAGCTCCTTCAGCCGCTGCGCCCGCACCCGCCGCTCCTCCGGGTCCATAGTCAGCGCCCGGTAGATCGCGTCCGCCTGCTCCTGGATGTCGAAGGGGTTGACCGAGAGGGCGCAGTCGGCGAGCTCCTCGTGGGAGCCGGTGTTCTCGGAGAGCATCAGGACGCCATCGCGGGTATTGACCGCCGGTGCCTCCTTGGCGACGAGGTTCATCCCGTCGAAGAGCGAGTTGACCATCAGCAGGTCGAAGTGCTTGTAGCGGGCCACCGCCTCGGGGAAGTTCTCGTAGACCTTGAGGTCGATCGGCATCCAGTCGGTGGTGCCGTGGCGGTGGTTGACGACCGCGACCAGGGCGTTGATCCGCTCCATGTACTCGGCGTACTCGACCACGTCCTCGCGCGAGGGCTGCAGGTGGGCGATGAAGGTGACCTGTTCGCGGAACTCGGGGTGCTGGGTGAGGAAGACGTCGAAGGCGGTGAAGCCGCGCAGCACGTTCTTGGAGAGGTCGGCGCGGTCGACGCGGATGATCAGGTGCTTGCGCCGTCGCTCCAGCACCTCGCGCTCGGCCGCCGCGACCTCCGGTGACTCGGCCGCCCGTCGCAGCCGTTCGGCGTCGATCGAGAGCGGATAGGCGCGGGTCAGGGTCTGACCGCCGGCGTGGCGGACCAGGCCGAGTTCGTAATCGACGTCCGCCTCGAGCAGTTCGTCGCAGCAGCGCAGGAAGTTGATGCAGTAGCTGCCGGTGTGGAAGCCGATGATGTCGTTGGCGAGCATGCCGCGGAAGAGCGCCTCGCGGATCCGGTTGGGCAGGATCCGCCAGCTGTCGGGCTGGGACCAGGGGATGTGGACGAAGTGGTGGAGGAAGGCGTCGGGCCGCTCGGCGCGGATCATCCCCGGCGCGGTGTAGAGGTGGTAATCGTGCAGCATCACCAGCGGCCGCTCGCGACCCTCGATCTGGCCCAGCACCGCGTTGGCGATGTCGCGGTTGACCGCCTGGTAGCCGAGGTCCCAGGCGTCGAGCTCCTCCTGGCGGATGTCGGGAGCGTTGGAGAGGTCCCAGAGGTAGTGCTGGATGAACCAGAGGATCGGGTTGGCGATCACGTTGTAGAAGCGGTCGTAGGCTTCGGCGTCGCTGTCGACCAGCAGCACGCGATAGTCGATGCCGTCGATCGAGAGCTCGGCCGGGCCGCCGCTCTCTTCGGAGACGACGACGTCCTCGTCGGTCATCGCCGAGGCGATCCAGAGCGCGTTGCGGTGGGAGACGAGGCCGGAGAGGGCGGTGACCAGGCCGCCGCCGCCTCGCCGCACCGTGCGTTTTCCCTGCTCGTCCAGCTCGAACTGCGCCGGGCCGCGGTTCGAGACGATGATCAGTGGGTCCGAGCTGTCTGCCACTCGCCCAGACTACCCCGGTGCCTACCGCTCTATGTGTCGAGCTCGGAGAGCAGCTCGACCCAGTCGCGCAGCAGGCGCGGCGAGAGGAACTCCTTGCGAGCGTGTTCCTTGCCGGCGCGCCCGAGCCGCTTGCCCAGCTCCGGGTCGGCGAGGATCTCGAGGCAGCGCTGCGCGCACTGCTCGGAGGAGTCGACCAGGAAGCCGGTCTCGCCGTCCGCGATCTGCAGCGGGATGCCGCCGACGTTGCCGCCGATCGTCGGCCGCCCCTTCCAGAGTGCCTCGGTCACGGTCAGGCCGAAGCCCTCGCGGATCGACTTCTGCAGGCAGACGTCGGACTGCGACTGGAAGGCGTTGACCTCGATCGCGCCGACGTTGTTGAGGTTGTTGAGGATCTTGATATCGGGGTCGCCCTCGGCGTACTCGAAGGTGTGCTGGAAGAACTCCCAGCCCTCCGGGTCGTCGGTCGCCATCGAGCCGACCAGGGCGAGCTGCGCCTCGGGAACCTGCTTGGTCACCTCGCGGTAGGCGTCGATCACGCCCATCGGGTCCTTCCATGGGTCGAAGCGGGAGACCTGGGTGAGCAGCGGGCGGTCGACGTCGATGCCGAACTGTTTGCAGACGAAGGCGGCGTCGTCGGGCGAGAAGGCCATGTTCTTCGGCGAGAGCGGGTCGATCGCGGGCGGGATGATGCGCACCCCGTCGTGGGCGGCGACCCCCTTCGGCACGTAGGTCGGCAGATGCCAGACCGTCGCGTCGTACTCTTCGATCATCGGCTGCAGGCGGGCGATCGGCGCCGGGTTGGGCTCGGAGAGGTCGATGTGGCAGCGCCAGATCCAGTTGCGGCTCTTCGCCTGAGCGCCGCGGCGCAGGCCGATCGGCTGCGGGTCGTGGACGATGATCGTGTCCCACTCGCCCTGCAGGCCCTCGGCGTTGATCGCGTTGATCTCGTCGAACAGAGACCATTCCTCGTCGCTCAGCGTCTCCTCGGCGCCCTGCAGGGAGTTATGGAGCAGCTTGGTCGCGTTGTAGAACTCCTCTTTGCCGAAGATCACGTGCCAGTGGGCGTCGATGCCGATGTCGCGCATCAGCGGCACGATCGTGTAGAGGATCTCCGAGACGCCGCCGCCGAAGGCGGTGGCGCTGACGTGCAGGACGCGGTGGCCCTTCATCGGCTCGGCCAGCTCGCGAATGCGTTCGACCGTCTCCTTGCCCGCGATGTGGGTGTAGTCGGAGAGGGACTTCTGGCCTAGGGAGATTTCCTGGAGCATCGGGGAGTTCTACATCGCCCGGCGGTCACTCGTCCTTTAGCCGCGTGGACGCTTTCCCAGGGTGACCTGGATTTCCTCGTGCTTGCCGTCACGAAGGATCTCCAGCGTCACCTTGTCGCCCGGTTCGTGGAGCGAGATGGCGCGGGCAAGATCGTCGGGCGTGACGATCTTGTGACCTTCGATCGAGAGGATCACATCGCCGCCGGTTTCGTAAGTGCCGGCCTGGAAGCGAAGGTTGCCGTCGCCGCCGCGCAGGCCCGCCTTGTCGGCCGGGCCGCCGGGGACGACTTCGGCCAGCAGCCCGCCGTAGTCGGTGTCGAGCCCGAGCTTGCGGGCCAGTTGCGGGTAGAGCGGCTGGGTGGTGACGCCGATGTAGGCGTACTCGGCTTCGCCCTTCTGCTCGAGCTGGGCGATCGAGCGCTTGATCGCCGAGATCGGCACGGCGAAGCCGACGCCGGAATTTGAGCCCGAGTCGGTCTCGATCTGCTCGTTGATGCCGAGGACCCGTGCGCCGGCGTCGAGCAGGGGCCCGCCCGAGTTGCCGGGGTTGATCGAGGCGTCGGTCTGGATCGCCCCCTCGATCTGGAACTTGGTCAGCGATTCGACCGAACGGTCGGTTGCCGAGACGACCCCGACCGAGAGCGACTGCTGCTCGCCGAAGGGGCTGCCGATGGCCGCCACCGGCTGACCGACTACGAGGTCGTGGTCGTTGCCGAGCTGCAGCGGATGCAGCGCGAAACCGTCGGGCTTGACTTCGAGCAGGGCGACATCGGCGAAGGGGTCGAAGCCGACGATCTTCGCCGGTACGACGTTGCGGTCGGGAAACTCGATGAAGACTTCCTTGGCCGGCTTGCGAGTGCCGCTTGATTCGTCGGTGACGACGTGGGCGTTGGTAACGATGCGGCCGCTGGTGTCTAGAACGAAGCCGGAACCCTCGGCAGCGCCGCCACCGTTGCCAAAGATCGACCGGATCGTCACCACTCCCGGCGATGCCTCGCGGTAGACCTTGGCTGCGTCGAAACCGTGTTCCGCCGTCTCGACGATTACGCGTGGCGCCTTTTCGGTCGCGCTCGAGCTGGGCTGCGAGGCGGAGTTGCCGCCATCTCCTCCGGAGCTGCCACAGCCGGCCAGCGCCAGCGCCAGCGCCAGCGCGGCGGTGGCCCAGAGGCCTCGCCGCCTCATGCCGCGGCCCTGGGAGACAGCGCCGCTGGCGACTTCGCTGTCTCGGCGCGCGCCCGCGGCAGGTCGAGGGTAAAGGCGGTGAAGCGCTTGCTCGAGGCGATCGCGACGCGGCCCTCCATGCGCTGCGCCAGCTCGCGGGCGATCGCCAGCCCGAGCCCCGAACCGCCGGCGGAGTCGCCCGTATAGAAGCGCTCGAAGATGCGGCTGTGAGCACGCCGGGGAATGCCGGGGCCGTCGTCGGAGACGGTCAGCTCGGCGCGGCGGTTGACGGAGTAAGTGGTCACGGTCACCTTGGTGCCCTCGGGAGTGTGGGTGAGGGCGTTGTCGAGCAGGATACGGATCACCTGGCGCACCCGGTCGGGGTCGGCGCTGGCGATCACCGGCAGGTCCGGAGTCCGCAACTCCAGCCGCGAGTCGTGATGGTCGGCCCGGGGCCCGAACTCGCGCGTCACTTCGCGCGCAAGCGAGCCGAGGTCGACGTTGCTGCTCTTCATCGCGACCGCGCCGGCGTCGAGTTGGGAGAGGTCGAGCAGGTCGGCAGTGAGCTTGGTCAGGCGGGTGATCTGCTCACGCATCGTGTGCACGAACTCGGCCCGCTCCTCCGGGCTCGGGTCCTCTTCCTCGAGCAGCTCGACGAAGCCGCCGAGGCTGAAGATCGGCGTGCGCAGCTCGTGCGAGGCATTGGCGATGAACTGCTTGCGGGCGCTGTCGAGCTCGGCGAGGCGGCGCTGCATCTCGTTGAAGGTGCGGGCGAGCTCGCCGAGCTGGCCGGCCGAGGTGATCGGGATGGGGGTTTCGAAATTGCCGTCGGCGACCTTGCGGGCGGCGTCCTGGAGGCGGCGGATGTTGCCGCCCGCCGCGCGTGCGTAGTAGACGCCGGCGGCTCCCGCTATGAAGACGGCAAGCGCGCCGCCGACGAGGATCTGTCCCTTGACAGCTCCGAGGCCACTGGCAGCGCCGCCGATCGCGACTGTGTAGATGTAGATCAGGATCGCGGTGCCGGCTGAGATCCCGACCGAGATCACGGTGATCCGGTTGCCCAGCGTGGTCAGCCTGAACCGGCGCATCGGCTGCTACTCCCTGAAGCGGTAGCCGACGCCGCGCACGGTGAAGAGGAACTCGGGCTCCTTCGGGTCGGTCTCGAGCTTCTCGCGCAGGTGGCGGATGTGAACGTCGACGGTGCGGGGATCGCGGTACTCGGAGTCCCCCCAGACGTGCTCAAGCAGGGTCTCTCGGCTGAGCACGCGGCCGGGCGAGCGAGCGAGGGCGCCAAGGATCTCGAACTCGACGTAGGTGACGCGGATCTCCTCGTCGTGCAGGGTGACCATGCGGCGGCCGAAATCGATCTTCAGCTCGCCGTGGTCGATCGACTCTTCGTCGGGCGGCTCGCCGGCCATGCGGGACCGCCGCAGCGCCGCCTTGACCCGGCTGCGGAACTCGCGCATCGAGAAGGGCTTGGTGATGTAGTCGTCGGCACCGACCTCGAGCCCGGCGACCTTGTCGGTCTCACTGCCCTTGGCGGTCAGCATGATGATTGGCACCTGGCTGCGCGAGCGCAGCTGGCGGCAGACTTCGACCCCGTCGAGCTTGGGCAACATCAGGTCGAGGATGACCAGATCGAAGCGCGCCTCGTCGAAGCGCTGCAGCGCTTCGCGGCCGTCGAGGGCGGAGGTGACGTGGTAGCCGTCCTTGCGCAACGGGTAGCTGAGCAGGGTCTGGATCGACTGCTCGTCGTCGACGAGGAGGATGCGGGTCGAGCCGTTGGGCATGAACAGAAGGGTATCTCCGCCGCCGATCGACAGATGTCTGAGTACCAAGTACTAAGGTTCTAGGGTAGGAGGCCGATATGAAGCGCAGGATGCAACCACGACAGCTGAAGAGCCTTGTAGAGACCGGCCATTACAAGCCCGAGCCGTCGCTGATCGCCGACGCGATGCTGCAGCGCCGCGGCGTGCGAGAGCTGCTGATCAGCGAGAGCTTCATGCGAGCTGGTCGAACCCCCCCGGCTCCAGAAGCCGGCCGTCGGGCAGCCTGATCTCGACCCCCGATCCGGCGTCGACCTCGCCGATCTGCGTCAGCGCGATCCCTTCCTCTTCGCCCACAGCTTGCTTCGCCTCGTCGAGGTGCCCTGGCGCGATGCTGGCCAGCAGCTCGTAGTCCTCGCCGCCGGCGATGGCGAGAGCGAATCGCTCGCGCGCCGCCAGCGCGGCGATCTCGGCCACGCCGTCGGCCAGCGGTAGGACGCCCGCGTCGATTCGGAGCTCTGCTGCGCTGCGCTGCGCGAGGTGACCGGCGTCGCCACCGAGGCCGTCGCTGAGGTCGATCATTGCCGTCGCCCCTGCGGCGGCCAGGGCCCGGCCGGCGCCGAGACGCGGCTGCGGTTCGAGCTGGCGAGCTCGCAGGCGCTCGATCGTGGTGGCCGGCAGCGCCTCGCCGAGCTCGGGGCGTTCGAGCAGCAGCAGGCCGGCCGCAGCGCCACCGAGCTCGCCGGTCAGGACCAGTGCGTCGCCGGGTAGTGCCCCGGAGCGGCTGACGAAGGACTCCGGTCCGGGCGCGTGGCCGACCACGGCAATCGCGAGGAAGAGCTCGCCGGCTCGGGTTACGTCACCGCCGGCGAGGGTCGTGCCGGTTGCCGCCGCGAGCGCGAGCAGGCCGTCGAGCAGCTCGATGCAGCCGTCCTCGTCGAGATCGGGGGGCAAGCCGATCGTGACGTAGGCCTCTCCCGCTTCGGCTCCCATTGCCGCCAGGTCCGAGAGCGCCGTGGCCAGCGCCTTGTGGCCGATCTGCGCCGGGCTGGCCAGCGCCCGGCGGAAGTGGACGCCGTCGACGAGGGCGTCGACGGAGGTCGCGGTGGCGCCGCCGGGCACGGCGATCGCGGCGTCATCCCCGCTGCCCAGGCGAATACGGGGGTCGGGAGCGGGTAGTCGCTCCCGTATCCGCGCCAGCAGCTCGAACTCGCCCATCGACCCATTGTCTCTCTAAGGTGGGGCGCAGTGGCCCGCAGCCAGCCCCTTCTACATCGCATCGGCGAGGCCGGGGCGAAAATCGGGACCAAACCGCCGCGCAGCAAGCGCGTGCGGCTGGCGATCCAACTCGGCATCGCGATCCTCGTCTTCGGCTTTCTCGTCCTCACCGTGATCGACCAGTGGGCCGAGATCAAGGACAAGGGGGTGCATTTCCACGTCCTCTGGTTGATCCCCGCCTTCGTCATCCTGCCGATCTTCTACTCGCTGAACGCGGTCGGCTGGGACCTGATCCTGCGCTTCCTCGGCTACCGGCTGGGGGCGGGACGGGCGCAGGTGGCATGGGGCCAGCCGCTGCTGGCGCGCTACGTGCCCGGCAGCGTCCTCTACGTGCTTGGCCGGGTGCTGCTCTCCGAGCGGGTCGGGGTGCCGCGCCGGCTGACGATCGCCAGCATCGTCTACGAACAGGCGCTGCAGGCGACCTCGGCGATCATCGTCGCCGCCTACTTCCTGATCAGCCATCCCGACCTGCAGGGCCAGCCGGAGCGCTGGGCGATCCTGCTCCTGATCCCGCTCCTGATCGCGCTGCTGCACCCGCGCGTCTTTGGGCCGCTTGCCAACCGCGTCCTGCGTGCTTTCGGCCGGGAGCCGCTGCCCGAGGTGATGTCGCTGCGCGGCGTGATCGCGGTGATGGCCTTCTACACCCTCAACTGGGGCGTGATCGCGCTCGGCATCTGGTGCGTCGCCCGCTCGGTAAGCGGGATCTCAGCCAGCGACATCCTCGTCGTCGGCTCGGCGCAGGCGTTTGGCTACGTGGCGGCGCTGGCCACCTTGGTAGCGCCGGCCGGGCTCGGCATTCGCGACGCGGCCTTCGCCTGGGCGGTCAAGGTGGCAATGCCGGACAACAGCTTCGCCGTTGCCTCGCTGATCGCGATCGTCGTGCGGGGGGTGCTGACGGTGGTTGAGGTGATCTATGTGGGGATCGTGACGGTGATGGGCAGGCGGGAGGGGTGGTCCATTCACACGGGCGTGATTCATCCATCCCCGGAGGAGGAGCAGGCCGCTGCCGAGGGGGGCTAGGGGAGCCGCTACAGCGGGATGCGTGCCCCGAGTTGGTAGGCGGTCAACGCGAGCAGCAGCAGTTGAAGCAGGCGGTCGCGAGACAGGGCGGCCAGGGAGAAGGGCCAGAGTAGATACCAAGGCAGGAGCCAGGCGGTGGCTAGGAGTAGGCCGGTGGTGGCCCAGGCCGCTGCGCGTAGCCAGTCGTTGCCTCGGTAGGTCCAGGCGAGCAGGTAGATGATGAGGGCGGCGTAGAGGGTTAGGGCGGCGGCACGGACAGCGGTTGGGTCGAGGCCGGTTAGGCGGGCCGTGGTGATCGGGAGGCCGAGGTGGCTCGTGCGGTTCTGGTTCTTTCCGGCGAGGATGAAGGCATCTAGCCAGTTCCAGCTAAACGCGAGGTACGCGACAACGGTCGCCAGTGCCGCCGCGACGAGGGCGCCGGCGAGGAGGCGCTTCTTGCGGACCGCTCCGAGCAGGGCGAAGGGCGCGGCTATTCCTGCCGACGCCTTTACCGCGATCGCCCCGATCAGTGCGGCGCCGGCGGATGCCTCTCGGGCCGTCAGCACGGCGGCGACACCGAGCGTCATCAGCAGGACCGCGATCGCGTCGTTGTGGGGCCCGCCGACCACGTGGACGAGGACCAGGGGGTTGAGGGCGACGAAGGCGGCGGCGCGCAGGGGATCGATGCCGCGGGCCGGCGCGAGGCGGCCGACGAGGGCCGCGGTTGCCAGGACCGCCGCCGCTGAGATCGCCTTGAGTGCGTAGACGGCAAATCCCACCGGTAGCCAGGCGAGCGGGTAGGTGGCGAGGGTGAAGAGCGGGCCGTAGGCACTGGTCGTGTCCGGCCAGGTGACGTGGGCAAAGGCCGCGTCGGCCGGCGCCGCCAGCGGCGGGTGGACATAGGGATCGAGCCCGTGCCCGACTCCGAGGCGGGCGTAGTCGATGTAGCTGTAGACGTCGTGGGAGAGCAGCGGTGGCAGGCAGGCGAAGGCGAAGAGGAGCAGGACGATCGCGCCCCAGATCGCCCGGCGCCCCAGCCGCGGCGCCAACGCCAATACCCCTAGGTATGCGAGGAAGCCGGCCCATATAAGGGCGTAGGCCACTCCCGGCGCGAGGCTCAGCTATTCGCTCCCGGTTTCGCCCGGGGCAGCACCGCCGCCGCCAACACCGGTCGACGACGACGGCGGCGGCAGGGGCGTCGGCTTCTGCCCGGCACCCGGCGCGTAGGCGTCCGGGTTGTAGCCGCCTGTGGCTTCTTCGCCGAGTTCCCTGGCCCGTTCGGATTCTTCTTCCGAGGCGCCGTAGACGCCGGTGCTGTGACCGCGCGGGGGAGAGTCGGTGAAGTGGCCGTAGTAGGGCGCCCAGCTGATCGGGGTCTTCGGCTTGCTGAATTCCTCACAGGGCACTTCGGCGCCCGAGTAGAGCGAGTGCCAGATTTCGGCCGGGAAGGTGCCGCCGAAGACGGTGATCCCGTGGACGCTGGTCATTTCGATCGCGTTGGACTGTGGGTAGCCGACCCAGACCACGCTGGTCAGGTTCGGCTGATAGCCGGCGAACCAGGCGTCGGTCTCACGGTCGGTCGTGCCGGTCTTGCCCGCCTGCCCGGGGCAGCCGGTGTAGGCGGCGGTGCCGGTGCCTTCGGTGATGTTGTCGTGCAGCAGCCGGGTCACCTCGTAGGCGACGGCTTCGGAGATCACCCGCTTCGGCGCGGTACGGTCGGGGCGCTCGACGCGGCCACCGGGGAACTCGACGCGGCGGATCGCGATCGGGGCGTGGTGGATGCCGCCGGAGGCGAGGGTCGCGTAGGCGTCGGCCATTTCCAGCGGCGAGACGCCGACGCGCAGGCCGCCGATCCCCTCCGCCGGGATCCCGTCCAACGGGCTGGTGATCCCCATCGAGTGCGCGGTTTCGGCAACCCGCTGGGGGCCGACGTCGAGGTCGAGCTGGGCGAAGACGGTGTTGTCGGAGGCGACCGTCGCCTGTTGAAGGTTGACCCTCCCCAGGTAGCCCTCGTCCGCGGTGTGCACTTCCCAGTGACCCCACTTGGGCAGGTTGAGGTCGAGCGGTTTCGAGGTGTAGTAGGTCGAGTAGGGGTCGATTCCCTGCTTCAGCGCCGTCGTCAGGACGAAGGCCTTGAAGGTCGAGCCGGGCTGGCGGTGGCCCTGGGCGGCGAGGTTGAACTGGCTCGAGTCGTAGTTCGAGCTCGAGACCATCGCCTCGATTTCGCCGCTGCCGGGGTCGATCGAGACCAGCGCCGAGGAGGGGTCGGTGGAGTAGGGGAGGGCGGAGCGCATCGCTTCCAGTCCGACTTCCTGCAGGCGCGGATCGAGGGTCGTGTAGACCCGCAGGCCGCCGTTGCGCACGGTGTCGACGCCGTAGCGTTCGATCAGCTCGTTTTCGAGGTAGTCGAAGAAGAAGGGCTCGCGGTGGGCGAAGTAGGAGCCCGAGACGTCGAGGCCGAGGCCGCGCCGTTCGGCCTCGCGGGCCCGCACCGGCGAGACGTAGCCGAGGTGGGCCATCTTTGCCAGCACCGCGTTGCGGCGCTGCAGCGCTTCGCGCGGGTTGAGGATCGGGTTGTACTCGGAGGGGGCCTGGGGCAGGCCCGCCAGCAGTGCCGCCTGTTCCAGCTTCAGCTTCCAGACCGGCTTGGAGAAGTAGATCTTCGAGGCGGCTTGGACGCCGACCGCGGTCGCGCCTTCGATCGTCCCGTATGAGGCGGTGTTGAGGTACTGGTCGAGGATTTCCTTGCGCGAGTGACGTTCGGCGTACTCGAGCGCCAACTGCGCCTCGATGATCTTGCGTTCGAGATTGCGCTTGGGATTGCGGATGCAGAGGTTGCGGACCAGCTGCTGGGTGATCGTCGAGCCGCCCTCGACGGTCTTGCCGGCCTCGAGGTTCTTTAGCGCCGCGCGGGCGATCCCCTCGGGGTCGATGCCGCCGTGTTCGTAGAAGCGCTGATCCTCGATCGCCACGGTCGCCAGTTGCAGTTGCTTGGGGATGCGCTCGATCGAGACCGGGGCGCGCGCTTCGTCGGAGTCGATCAGGCCCAGCTTGCTGCCGTCGGCGGCGAAGATCGCCGAGTTGCCGCTGCGGTCGATCTTCTTGCAGGCCGCAAGCGAGGGTGCCTCGGCGGCGACGTCGAGCACCCAGGAGGCAATCGCGATCCCGGCCAGGGCGACCGCGACGAACAGGCCCGCGCCAACGAAGAGCAGCTTGCTCGAAACCCCTCCGCGCCGTCGCTGACGTCGACGTTTGCGCTGCGCCATGCGACAGAGGGTACTTCGGCCCAGCGCCCGCTCAGGCCTGGGTGTCCTCGGTCGAGAGGTTGTGGATGATCCCGTCGACCAGCATCTGGTTGGGGATCACGACGGTGGTGCCGTCGCCGGGGTTGACGTAGGTGTAGGAGAGGGTGATGTCGGTGACCCGCCCGTTGACCTCTTCGAAGGAGATCCGGTCGCCGATCTTGATCGGCTGCGAGACCGCGAGCTGAACGCCGGCGACCATGTTGCCGATCGTGTGCTGCGCGGCGAAGCCGACGATCGCCGCCAGCACCGCGGTCGAGGCGAGGATTCCCGTCGCCAGCCTCTTCAGCTCGGTGAACTGGCTGAGGGCTATGGCGACCAGGACCAGGAAGACGATGAGGATCACCAGGCGGCGGAGGAAGCGGAGCCGGGTCTTTGTGGACCTGGAGACCTGTGAGACTGCGGGCGTCATGGATGCTACGGTATCTGCAAAGCCAGCGTTCCCCTACGCGAAATGGGGCCCGCTAGCCGCCGTTCTGGGAGTTCTGCTGGCGCTGGGGACCGGAATCGTGCTCTCGGTCCCGGTGCTGCTCGCCGCCAAGCCGCCAAGCGGGGAAGACCTTGGTGACGCGGCGAGCGCGCTGGTCCAGTTCGCGACGGCGCTCGGCTTCTTGCTCGTGCCCTTTGCGATCGCCGCGGGACGCGGCGCGACGGTGCAGGAGGCGGCGGCGCAGCTTGGGCTGCGTCGCTTCAAGCCCTCGGCGTTTAAGTCGATGGCGGCGGGGATCGGCGCCTACCTTCTCTTCTCGATCGTCTACATCGCGATCTTCGGTGCACCCCACCAAAAGGACATCGCCGAAGACTTCGGCACGGTGCCGGTGCAGGTCCTGCTGATCGTCGTCGCAGCGCCGGTCAGCGAGGAGGTCTGCTTCCGCGGCATGCTCTTCGGCGGCCTGCGCGAGCGCCTCCCGCGGCTCGCCGCGGCGCTGATCAGCGGCCTGATCTTCGGCGGCCTGCACGCGACCACCGGCATCAGCGCGGTGCCACCGCTGATCGTCTTCGGCTTCGTCCTCGCCCTGCTCTACGAGAAGACCGGCTCGATCTGGCCCGGGATCCTCCTGCACATGCTGAACAACTCGGTGGCGTTGCTCGGGCAGTAGCTTTCGTCACCCGACCGCCTCATCGGTAAGAATCCAGACCCCGTGAGCCGCCGTCTCGTTCCCGCGCTGATTCTTCTCGCCCTCTTGGCCGTCCCCGCCATGGCCTCGGCGGCAACCACGGCGCCCAAGGAAGTCGGCCCGCCCGACGCCGCCTTGAAGATCAAGGTCGGGCACCTCAAGGGCGGCAAGGCGCCGATTTACGGGACGGTGCCGGTGAGCGGCTCGCTCGCGCCGTTCGTCTCCGGGCAGAAAGTCGAGGTGACCTTCTACCTCGACGGGCACAAGCTGCTGAGCCGACGGGTCGCCGTGCAGAAGGGCCCGGGCGACGCTGGCACGTTCAAAGCCTCGATCGTCGTTCGCGAGGACGGCAAGTACGCCGCCGCGGCCAAGCACGTCGCCACGCCGGAGCTCGGCGCCGCGAGCACCGTGCGCAAGAGTTGGCGGGTCAGCTTCCCCGCGTTGCACGCGGGTCAGTGCGACAACGTGGTCAAGGGCTTCAAGAAGGCGATGGCGAAGATGGGCTACGTCGCCGGCGGTGGCTCGTGCTTCGACGGCCGCACCGGGCGCGAGGTGCTCGCCTACCGCAAGGTCAACGGCATGTCGCGCACGGAGCGCGCCGGCGCGGGCCTGGTCAAGGACGTCTTCGGCGGCCGCGGGGGTTACCGCGTCCGCTACCACGATGCCGGCGAGCACGCCGAGGTGCCGCTCGACAAGCAGGTGCTCGTGCTCAGCAAGGGCGACAAGCCGTTCGCGATCTACCCGGTCTCTACCGGCAAGCCCTCGACCCCGACGGTCACCGGTCACTACACCTTCTACCGCCAGGAACCGGGCTACAACTCGGAGGGGATGTACTACTCCTTCTACTGGCACAACGGCTACGCGGTGCACGGTTACCACGAAGTCCCGACCTACGCCGCCAGTCACGGCTGCGTGCGCACCTTCATCGCCGATCAGCCGCGGATCTACGAACAGCTCAACTACGGCGAGAGCATCTTCGTCTTCTAGCGGGGGCTGGCCGGTGATAAGCGAGAGAGCCCTGAAAGCGGTTCTCGTCGTAATTGCCGCTTGGCACGCGGTCACCGGTGCGCTAGCGCTGATCGCGCCCGACACCTTCTTCGACCAGATTGGCCACTACGGGATCGAGAACTCGCACTACGTCGGCGACGTCGGGGCGTTCATGCTCGCCTTCGGGGTCGCGGTCGGCATCGCGGTGGTGCGCCCGGCCTGGCGGGCGCCGATCCTCTGGCTGGGAGCGCTCTGGTACGGCTTCCACGCCGTCAATCATGCCTTCGACACGGGCGAAGCGAAGAGCGAGGCGCGCGGCTGGAGCGACACCCTGCTGCTCGCCTTCGGTGGAGTGGCTTCGGCCTGGCTGGCGCGGGTATCGGAACGGCTGAACGCGGCAAGTCACCGGTAGGAGGTGCGGCAATGAAGGTCTTCGTAGCGGGTGCGAGCGGAACGATGGGCAGGCCCCTGGTGCGCCGGCTCCTTGCCGCCGGCCACGAGGTGACGGGAATGACGCGTCGCGAGGAGCGCGCTGCGGAGATCCGCGAGGCGGGGGCGAGCGCGGTGGTCTGCGACGTCTTCGACGCGGCGGCACTGGAGTCGGCGGTCGCGGTGGCGGCGCCAGAGGTCGTCGTCCACCAGCTGACCTCGCTGCCACCGCGGCTCGACTACAAAGCCAAGGACGATCCCCTGGCCGCGACCAACCGGGTGCGCAGCGAGGGCACCCGCAACCTCCTCGCGGCGGCGAAAGCCGCCGGCGCCCGCCGCTTCGTCGCCGAGAGCGTCGCCTTCTTCTACGCGCCCGAAGGAGGCTGGGTCAAGGACGAGGGGGCGCCCCTGTTCCGTGGCGCACCCTTCCCCTTCGGCGGAGCGGTCGAGGCGCTTGCCGATCTCGAGCGCCAGGTGACCGCCGCCGAGGGCATCGAGGGCGTCGTCTTGCGCTACGGCTGGCTCTACGGCCCCGGCACGTACTTCGACCGCGACGGCTCGCAGACCGAGGAAGCGCTGAAGCGGCGCCTGCCGATCGTCGGCAAGGGCACCGGGACCTTCTCCTTCGTCCAGGTCGAGGACGCAGCCGCGGCGACCGTGGCCGCGGTCGAGCGCGGCACCCCCGGCATCTACAACGTGGTCGACGACGAGCCGGCGCCGATGCGCGAGTGGGTGCCGGCCTTCGCCGCGGCGATCGGCGCCAAGCGCCCGCGGCGCGTGCCGGTCTGGTTGGCGCGCCTGATCGCCGGCTCCGCTGCGGCGAAGAGCGCGACCGAACTGCGCGGTGCCGCCAACGCCAACGCCAAGCGCGAGCTCGGCTGGCAGCCCAGCTACCCGAGCTGGCGCCAGGGATTCCGCGACGCCGAGGCACGCGGCTAGCGCCTCGGCCTAGGATGCCCGCGTGGCCGACCTCGAGGCAGCCAAGCGGACCCTGCTCGCCGAGCTTCGCGAGCACTCGCTGGTGCTCGGGGAAGTGACGCTTTCCAGCGGGGCGGTCGCGCAGTACTACGTCGACGCGCGCCGCGCGCTGTTGCGGCCGGCCGGGTTTCTCGCCGCCGGCGAGCTGATCGCCGCCGCGGCGGCCGAGACCGGCGCGAGCGCCGTCGGCGGCCCGGCGACCGCGGCGATCCCGCCCTCCTGTGCCGCCCTCGCGGTCCCGGCCGGCCGCGACCTCGTTGGCTTCTTCGTTCGCGGCGAGCGCAAGCAGCACGGCCTGCAGCGCTGGGTCGAGGGGCCGGTCGAGCCAGGAACCCGCTGCCTCGTGGTCGAGGACACGGTCACCTCCGGCGGCTCGACCGTGAGCGCAATCGAGCGCATCGCCGAGCAGGGGCTGGAGGTGGCCGCAGTGGTCGGCGTCGTCGACCGCCTCGCCGGCGGGGGGGAGAGAATCGAAGCCGCGGCGGGCGCCCCTTACCGCGCCCTGTTGACGATCGACGAGATCTACCCCGACCGTCCCGACCGGGGCTGAGGGCGGCGGTGGATCCCGACGCCGTTGAGATTCGCGTCCTCGGCTGCTTGGTCGAGAAGCAGCGCACGACGCCGGATGTCTACCCGCTCTCGCTCAACTCGCTGCGCCTCGCCTGCAACCAGGCGACCAACCGCGAGCCGGTCGTCGACTACGACGAGCAGACCGTGGTCGAGGCCCTGCGCCGTCTCGCCTTACGCGGCTGGACCCGCCTCGCCAGCGGCGCTGGCAGCCGCGCCCGTAAGTACCGCCACCTGCTCAACGATGCCTTCGGTCTCGACGACGCCGAGGTCGCTCTGCTCGCCGTGCTGATGCTGCGCGGTTCGCAGACCCCGGGCGAGCTGAAGCAGCGCGGCCAGCGCCTGCACGATTTCGCCGACCTCGCCGCGGTCCACGATGCGCTCGATCGCTTGGTCGAGCGCGGGCAGGTTGCCCGCCACGAGCGCCGGCCGGGGCAGAAGGAGGATCGCTACGAGCAACTGCTTGGCGGCGCTTCTATCGAGCCACCGCCTGTGGCCGCCACGGTCGGGGCCGACGAACAGCCGCGCCCGCAGTCAGATCCGCCGGATCGCGAAGAGCCGGCGGAAGAACTGACCCCCGCCGAGGACCGCCTCACCCGCCTCGAGCGCGAAGTAACCGAGCTCCGCGCCGAGCTGGCCACCCTGCGCGCCGATCTCGGCGACTGAGCCGCCCTCTTAGCCGCTGTACAGCCCGCGTCACGCGGCGCTTCAGCCTGCGCTGAGACACGCCCCTTTCTCATAGAAACGTCTAGCTTGACTTTATGAAAGTCTCCGTTTACAGTCTTTGGCGTCGTCTCTGAATAGGGATGACAGGGACAACGCCACAGGGACAACCGAGCCTCGAGGAAGCCGCTAAGGGAAGCGGCGGGCAGAGGGGCTCACGGGACAAGGAGAGAGATCTAGATGTTCTCGACGCTACGCAACCGCTTCGGCATCCCGGGAGTCATCTCGGTCATCGCCTT
>DASYIY010000109.1:0-3779 GCA_035997045.1 Solirubrobacterales bacterium
GACCTCCTCGACCGGGATCGCGCCGCCCTCCTTGATCTGCATGGCGGCCTCGATGGCATGTGTGTCGAAGGGGTTCAGGTTCTTCTCGCCGCTGCGGTCCAGACGCATCGTGTTGGAGTCGATGCGCTTCTGAACGGCGGCGTCCGGAACCTCCTTGACCAGGACGCAGATCTTCAAGTTCAAGCCTCCTTGGCTGTGTTCTGCTGTGTTCTCAAAACTGGTTGACTGACCAGTCAATCAGTCTATCTATACAGGGCGCGGCGGGAGGTTAGCGGGCGCAGCAGCAAGCCGTTGTTGCGACCCGCCGTGGCGCTAGACGTCGTCGCGCTCGGAAGCGTTGTCGCGGATGAACTCGACGATCTCGTCGGTTCCCGCTCCGGGGGTGAAGACGGCGGCGACGCCGAGCTTCTTCAGCTCGGGTATATCCTCGGCCGGGATCGTGCCCCCAACCGTGACCAGGACGTCGTCGACGTCCTGCGCGGCAAGCAGCTCCACCACCCGTGGCACCAGGGTCATGTGGGCGCCGGAGAGGATCGAGAGGCCGACCGCGTCGGCGTCCTCCTGGATCACCGTCTCGGCGATCTGCTCCGGCGTCTGGTGCAGGCCGGTGTAGATCACCTCCATCCCCGCATCGCGCAGGGCGCGGGCGATGATCTTGGCCCCGCGGTCGTGCCCATCCAAGCCGGGCTTGGCGACGACGACGCGGATCTTGCGGGCGGTTGCAGTGCTCATCGGCGCGGGAACCTTAGAAGACCGGCGACTCTGTGTACGTCCCGAAGATCTCCTGCATCGCCGCGATCATCTCCCCCTCGGTCGCGCGGGCGCGGGCAGCGGCGATGATCGGTGGCATCAAATTCTCCTCGGTGGCGGCGGCGCGCTTGAGCTCGGCCAGGGCGCCCTCGACCGCGGCGCCGTCGCGGCGGGCGCGGGTCGCGGCGAGCCGGTCGACCTGCTTGCGCTCGAGCGCCGGGTCGATGCGCAGGATCGGCGTCGGTTCTTCGCCGTCCTGGACGAAGTCGTTGACGCCGACGACGATCCGCTTGCGCTCGTCGAGCTCGCGCTGGTAGGTAAAGGCGGCATCGGCGATCTCGCGCTGGGGGAAGTTGCGGCGGATCGCCTCGACCATCCCCCCCAGCTCGTCGATGCGAGCGAAGTAGCCGTAGGCCGCCTCCTCCATCTCGTCGGTCAGCTTCTCGACGAACCAGGAGCCGCCAAGCGGGTCGGCGGTGTTGGTGACGCCGGACTCGACCGCGATCACCTGCTGGGTGCGGAGGGCGACCTTCACGGCCTCCTCGGTCGGCAGCGCCAGCGCCTCGTCGAATGAGTTGGTGTGCAGCGACTGGGTGCCGCCTAGCACCGCCGCCAGCGCCTCCAGGGAGGTGCGGACGACGTTGTTGAGCGGTTGCTGAGCGGTCAGCGAGACACCGGCGGTCTGGGCGTGGAAGCGCAGCCGCATCGACTCCTCGCGCTTAGCGCCGTAGGTGTCGCGCATCTCGCGGGCCCAGATCCGGCGTGCCGCGCGGTACTTGGCGACCTCCTCGAAGAAGTCGATGTGGGCGTTGAAGAAGAAGGAGAGGCGGGGGGCGAAGTCGTCGATGTCGAGGCCGCGCTCGAGCGCCCGCTCGACGTAGGTGAAGCCGTCCTTGAGCGTGAAGGCGAGCTCCTGCTGCGCGGTCGAACCGGCCTCGCGGATGTGGTAGCCGGAGATCGAGACGGGATGCCAGCGCGGCATGTTCTCCGTGCACCACTCGATCATGTCGGTGACCAGGCGCATCGCCGGCTCGATCGGGAAGCACCACTCCTTCTGGGCGATGTACTCCTTGAGGATGTCGGTCTGGATCGTGCCACCGAGCTTCTCCGCGGGTACCCCCTGCTCCTCGCCGACCAGCACATAGAAGGCGAGCAGGATCGCCGCCGGCGCGTTGATCGTCATCGAGGTGGTGACGCCGCCGAGCGGGATGCCGTCGAAGAGCTGCTCCATGTCGTCGAGGCTGTCGACGGCGACGCCCTCGCGGCCGACCTCGCCGAGGCTGCGCTCGTGGTCGGAGTCGTAGCCCATCAGCGTCGGCATGTCGAAGGCGGTCGAGAGCCCGGTCTGACCGTGATCGAGCAGGTAGTGGAAGCGCTCGTTGGTCTCCTCGACCGTGCCGAAGCCGGCGAACTGGCGCATCGTCCAGAGCCGCCCCCGATACATCGAGGGGTAGGGCCCGCGGGTGAAGGGGTACTCGCCCGGCTCGCCGATCGTCGCCTCGGGATCGTCCGGGGCGTGCTCGGGGCCGTAGAGAGGCTCGACCGGATGCCCCGACATCGTCGAGAACTCCACCTCGCGCTCTTTGTACTCGGGCTTCTCCCGCGGCTCGATAGCCATCGCCACACAGTCTAGGTGCGGCCATCCTCGTCGGTGTGGCGACTTTCCCGTCAGATACACCGGGAAAGTCGCCACACCCCCTCAGCGGCGGGCGGCGAAACGGCGGGGCGGCTGCTTGCGACGGGCGGCGAGGCGGGAGCCGCCGAAGCCGGCGACGGTCGCCAACAGGGTGATCGCGATCGCCACCAGGCGGCGGCCCAGGCGCTCGAAGCGCAGTGTCTGCCAGCCCTCGTCGCGGGCGACCTCGGCCAGCGGCGGATCGGGGTTGACCACGACCGGGTTGCCGACGGCGCGCAGCATAGGCAGGTCTGAGATCGAGTCCGAGTAGGCATAAGAGGCAGCGAGATCGATGTCGTGCTCGGCGGCGAAGATCTGCATCGCCTCGACCTTGCCCTTGCCGTAGACGAAGGGCCCGTCGAAGCGACCTGTCAGCGCGCCGTCCTCGCCGACTTCGTAGCTGGTGCCGACGCCGCCGTCCATGCCGAGCATGTTGGCGAGTGGCTCGACCACGCCGCTGCCGGCGGCGCTGACGATGAAGGTCGGCCGGCCGGCGTCCTGGTGGCCGTAGACCTCGTCCAGCATCTGCGGGTAGACCCGCGGCAGGATCGCTGCCATCACCTCCGGGTTCATCCGTTCGAGGCTGCGAGCGGGCACGCCGGCGATCAGCTCACGGGCAACCTTCAGCACCTCGGTGGTGCGCTCGTCGGTGGTCCCGCGCAGGCGGTAGCGCAAGTGCTCGAAGGCCCAGCTGGCCAGTTGCCGCCGGCTGACGAGCCCGTGCCGCGAGGCGACACGAGCGAACCGCATCCCCGAGGACCCCGCCATCAGGGTCTTGTCGAGATCGAAGAATGCCGCGGCGCGGCTCACCGGACTACTGGCCGCTGACCTCGATCACGATCGCGTCGCCCTGGCCGCCGCCGGAGCAGATCGCGGCGACGCCGAGGCCGCCGCCGCGCCGGCCGAGCTCGTGGACGAGCGAGCCGACGATGCGGGCGCCGGAGGCGCCGATCGGGTGACCGAGCGCGATCGCGCCGCCGTTGACGTTGACCTTGTCTTTGTCGACGTCGAGCATCCGCACCGAGTTGATCGCAACCGAGGCAAAAGCCTCGTTGATCTCCCAGAGGTCGACGTCCGCGGGGCTCTTGCCGATCTTCTCCAGCGCCTGCTTGGCAGCATTGGCCGGAGTTTTCGCCAGGTAGGGGAAGTCGTCGGCGACCGTGCCGTAAGCAAGGACGCGAGCCAGCGGGGTGAGGCCCGCCCCTTCCGCCCACTCTTCGGAGGCGACGACGATCGCGCCGGCCCCATCGTTGACGCCGGGGGCATTGCCGGCTGTATGGGTGGCGTCCTCGCCGCCGATCGCCCGCAGGCCGGCAAGGGTCTCGACGGTCGTGTCGGCGCGGATCGCCTCGTC
>DASYIY010000110.1:0-37952 GCA_035997045.1 Solirubrobacterales bacterium
CGACCATCGCAGCGGCAACTTCCGCATCGTCCCCTTCCACGTCCTCGGCGCCGTTCAGGAGTTCCCCTCGGCCCCGCGGGACTCGTTCATGGTGGCCAACCTCTCCTACCTGCAGGCGGCCGATCGGGCGGGTGGGCCCAACGTCGTCTTTGCTAGTACCACCGAAGACCCGGCGGCCGTCGCCGCCCGGGTCGCGACCGCGACCAAGGGCTTCGGAGTCTCTGTCAAGAACATCCGCCAGCAGGCGGTGCAGACCGTCAGCTCGATCACCACCGTCGACCTGACGGGGATCAGCAGGCTCGAGCAAGCCTTCGCGATCGTCCTCGCGGCGGCGGCGATGTGGTTGTTCGTCAACCTCGTCGTCAGCGAGCGTCGTCACGAGTTCGCGACGATGGCAGCGCTTGGCGCCTCGCTGCGCGATATCGCTGCCTTCGTGCGCAGCGAGGCGGTTGCGGTGCTGGGCGCAGCGCTGGCGCTGGCGGCACTGCTCGGCTGGCTCTTGGCGGAGATGCTGATCGCGATGCTCCAGCACGTCTTCGACCCACCCCCAGACCAGCTCGCAATCCCCTGGGGGTTCCTGGGAATGCTCGCGCTGGCAGCCGTTGCCGGCGCTTTGCTCGCCGCCGCCGTGGCGGCCCGCTCGCTGCGACGTCTGCCTCTGGGCGCGGTCCTTCGAGAGGAGTGATCGAGGTCTATAGCCGGGCCTGATCCAGCGATTCACCCCGCGGAGGAGGCCGGTTCGCGGCGATCCCGACGATCGGCCCGTGGCGGCTCCTGCTGGCGCCGTGCACAAGGAGTAAACCCTTCTCATCGGCCTTTAATCTTCTGTGAAGAAGATGTAACGAATGGATTGGTCGCTGCTGCACGCCCTCAACGACTTCATGGCGGTCCACGACGGGCTCGAGGATTCGCTGCTCTTCTACGTCGAAGCATCCGAGGCGCTCTTCGTCGCCACCTTGGCGGTCGTTTTTCTCTGCGCTCACGGGGTTAGGCGCCTTGCCTGGCGCCGCGCGACGGTGGCCGCTGTACTCAGCGCCGGACTGGCCCTCGCGATCGCCAAGATCATCTCCGAACTGGTCGAGCGGGCGCGGCCGTTCGTCGCCGATCCCCACGGCGTACACCTCTTCGCCGCCCACGCCCCGGACCCAAGTTTTCCCAGCGACCATGCGACCGCGGCCTTCGCGATCGCCGTCGCGATCCTGCTGCGAAAGCGTGGCTGGGGGATCTTCGCCCTGGTCGCCGCTACAGTGCTCGCGGTCGGCAGGGTAGCCCTCGGCGTTCACTACCCGAGCGACGTTCTTGCCGGCGCCGCCCTCGGTGCTGTCGTGGCCCTCGTCCTCTGGTGGGCGCCACTGCGGGCCAGGACCGACGCGTTGGCCGACATGCTCGGACACCGTTTGGACCGCTTGCTCGACGGCGGAGCGGACCGGCTCGGTCTCCACTGGCGCGCCTGACGGGCATTCGTCGACCGTCTCTCACTCAACCCAACGACGGGAAGTGATGACGAAGCTGGAGGCGGCCGAGGCCACCGGAGTAAGCGAGCACGCTCTAATCCTTGAGCGAGGCGACTTGTCTGGCGAGGTCGCGGCGAGGCGGCACGGGAACATTGGCCCTGACCACAAAAGGCGCGCCCGGGTCCGAGCCGCGCTCCGCGCGTCGGCTTGGTCCTCACGCTTGGAGGCGCCGCCGAGTTCGGGCGTCTGGAGCTCAATTCGCCTGGGCTGGACTAGGCGGTCGGGCCTCACAGCTCCTCCGCTCGGATATTTGCTTCGCCATCGAACCCGGCTGGTATCTTGCGCCGATCCAGTGAGGACGGGGTGGTGCGCTGGGTGAAGTTTCTAGGAGCCTCGGATCTCGTTGAAAGGAAAGCGGTGCCTAGATCCCGTCTCGTTCTCCTCGTAGCTGCGGCCTCACTGCTCGTGATGGGCGGTGTTCTGGTCGGGAATGTATCCGCACATCCCAAAGTCCATGAATCTGTGCAGGTTCAGGTCTCGCTCTTCGCGGAAAAGGGTGCCGACGGGACGATTACCGAGAAAGTCACCTTTACCGCCTCGAACCCACGCTGCTTCTCCGCGAAGAATTTCAAGAGACTGCGCGATGGCTATTTCCACGGAGCCGGCGGAGATCTGCTTTTCAATGGCGGGGCTGGTCTAGCGAACCCTCCCGAAAACGGGTGGCTTCACCCCTCATCAACGTCAGCGTTCGGAAGGTCTCCGTACACCTGGGAAGCCGTGTATCCGGGTGGCATGTCGATCTCCGTCGAAGAACCGATCAATTCAAATCGGTTCTACACGACGACTGTCAGCAACGCCACCGAAGCCAGCATCGAGGGAACCTTCCCCACTAAGGAAGTTGGCTACGTCAAATACACAGCCGAAGGAAGGCGTCACATCGTTCTCTGTGCTCGCAGGAGCAAGGCGCGCATCATCGAGCTCTGAGGGGCAGGTGCAAGGGAATTTGCTGCGATTTCAGCCGATTCTGCAGCTATCTCGGATTTCGGACACCTCCGCTTCGACGTCCCCAAATCGCTGCATATCGGCGCTCATGAGCTGGGGGGTAGATCACCTGGCTCGTGTCGTTCGAGACGACCCAAACTTTCATATTCGGCGACCCCAGCACTTCCTTGCCACCCCGCCGGGAGGGCCGGGCAGTGCCGTCCCCACTTCCTTTCGATGGCGGTCGCTCGAGCAGGAGCGCAGCGTTGACTCGGCACGGTTTGACGGTTTCAACCGTCGGGTACACCGGGTGCCATGGAGCTATCGATACTGCTGATAATCATCGGGATCGTCTTGGCGATCCTCGTCAACTACATCCTCGGAATCATCGTCATCCTGATCGGACTGGCGATGCTGCTGCTGCCGCGCCTCAGCTCGAGACGCGTCTAGCCCGGGCGGGCGTCGGGGCTTGACTCCCGACGCCCGTGCCGGGCCAGCCTGTCAGCCTTGTGCGATGGCTCCGTGGAAGCTTCCCCTGATCGTCGTCGGCGTGGTGGTGCCGATCGTCGCCGCGTTCATGGTCGGTGGGCCGGGCGTAGGCGTCGCGGTCGGCGCGCTGGCCGCGGTCGCGATCCTGGTCGTTGCGGTGGGCCAGAAGCCCCGGGGGCCGATCGCCTCGGCACCGGCGGAGGACGCTCGCCGGCATGTGCTGATCGTCGCCGCGACCGCGGTGGAGGATCCGGCTGACGTCGGCCGGCTCGCCGATGCCGCTGAGCTCGACAGCTCGAAGGAGGGGCCTGACGTGCTCGTTCTGATCCCGGCGCGGATCGGCTTTTTCGACCGCTGGGCCTCCGACGTCGAGTCGGCTCGCCACACTGCGCAGGAGCGCCTGGTGGCGACGGTGGCCGCACTGGCGAAGGCGGGCGTCGCGGCCGAGGCCCGGGTCGGCGATGAGGACATCGTCCAGGCCACCGAAGACCAGCTGCAGAGCTACCCCGCGACCGAGGTGGTGCTGGTTGGCGACGAGGAGGACGGGTTCGACGCGGCGGCGGTCGAACTGCGGTCGCGGCTCCAGGCGGGCTTCCGCGAGGTGCGCCTCGGCGGCCGGAGCGATGGCGTCGAGGCCGGGCCGGCCGGGGGCTAGCCTGTCCTAATCGCCACCAACGCGCTGATCGCTGGAGCGACCGGGTTCGTCGGAACCCGGCTGACCGCGGCGCTGAGGGATAGCGGAGCTTCTGTCCGCTGCCTGGTTCGCGACCCCGCCAGGGCGCGCGGGCTCGAGGCGAGCGGCGCCGCCCTGCACGTCGGTGATGTCACCGACCCGGCGACGCTTGCCGGTGGGGGGGAGGGCATCGAGGTCGCCTACTTCCTCGTTCACGCGATGGCGAGCGGAGGTGGGTTCGCCGAGCGCGAGCGCCAGGGCGCGCGCAACTTCGCCCAGATGGCGAAGCGTGAGGGGGTCGAACGGGTGATCTACCTCGGTGGGCTCGGCGACGACAGCGTCTCCGAGCACCTGCGCAGTCGCCACGAGGTGGCGAAGGTGCTCGGAGCGTACGGCCCGCCGCTCACCTACTTCCGGGCGGCGATGGTGGTCGGCGTCGGCAGCGAGTCCTTCCGCACGCTGCGCTACCTGGTCGGGCGGCTGCCGGTGATGATCACGCCAAGCTGGCTGCGCACGCTGACCCAGCCGGTCGGGGTCGAGGCGACGGTCGAGTACCTGCGGCGGGCGCCGGAGGTCGCCGAGTCCGCCGGCCGCGAGGTGCAGATCGGCGGCCCGCAGGTCCTCTCCTACGATGCGATGCTCGACCGGATGGCAGTGGCGATGGGCAAGCGCGAGCCGCTCCGCATCCCGGTCCCCTTCATCACCCCCTGGCTCTCGGCACTCTGGCTCGGCCTGGTCACGCCGGTTGACACAAAGGTGGCGCGGCCACTGGTCGAGGGCCTGACCACGCCGACCGTGGTCACCGATCCTTCCGGCGCCGAGCCGTTCGGGATCGAGCCGGAGTCCTTCGACGAGTGCCTGCGGCGGGCGCTCGAGGAGGAAGAGCGGGGGCGGTAGTGCCTTCGGGCCTGCATCGACTTTTCCACCCATTCGATGGAGGACTTGATGCGGACTGAATCCGGGAGCGGTCAGCAGACGTGCGGGGCAGCGGCGCTGCGCACGACTTGGAAAGCGCTGCCCGGGATTCCCTTCAGCTGGTCGAGGTTTTCGTCGTCCCAGCGGCGGTCGCTGCTGCCGCTGAAGTACCAGTTGGAGCCGTTGTCGGCGACGATCATCCCGTAGCGCTTGAGCGCTTCGGCGATCGTCCGGGCGCCGCCGCTGAAGCCGCCGAGCCCGTAGCCGGCCTTCAGCCGCAGCCGCGTTCCCATCGCCGGTGCGTTCGGATCGGAGGTGTCGCCGGCGCAGTGCGAGGCGGGGTGGACCCAGGCGTTGCGGGTGCTGTCGAAGGTGACCCGGATTGCATGTTCGAGCTGGCCCGCGGCGACCTCGTCATAGCGGACGAGGCCGGGGAAGATCGGCAGCCCGGCGGCGTCGGCCGAGGTCCAGGAGTCCGGGCGCAGGTCGGTCGAGCGCAGGTCCCAGCGGCTGCCCGAGTCGGCGTTCCAGTGGACGCCGCCGCTGTGCATCGGGAAGGCGCGGTAGAGCTCGTAGAGGGTGCAGCTGGAGCGGTCGACGGCGAGCACGTGGCGGTCGCCGTCGCTGTTCTTGCCCCCCTCGACCGGCGCGTTGGCGGGGACTGGGAACGGCCCGGGGTCGCTCTCGTCGCCGTAGGCGGTGTAGTGGACCGGCAGCTTGCGCTGACCGGCGCCGACCACCGCGTAGGGGAAGCCATAGGCGCGCGGCGAGCCGAAGTCGGGGTGGAGGAGGTTGCCGCCGTGGGAGTCGATGTAGGCGATGGTGGCGGCCGAGTTGGCGGCGACGGGCGCCTTCGAGATGTCCTGGTTCCAGGCCGCCTCGTTGGCGAGGGACGGGGCGTTGGCGGGGAGGCCGGTGGGCGGGTCTGGGAAGACCGGGCAGCTACCGAGGTCGGGGTAGGGACCGGCGGCCCTCGCTGGAGTGACGCCGGCAGCCATCGCCGCGACGGCCAGCATCATCGCGGCGATCGATGCCGCGAGCCAGCGCATCCGACTTTGTCCCCGCTCTGGTGTGGTCAATGTCGGCTACGCATCGGCGTCGGTGCGATTACGCACGCTGAGGCGGTCGATCTCCAGCTCGCCGACGTTGAGCTTGTCGATCGAGGCCCTGCCGATCGAGAGGCGGCCGACGCTGAGCCGGCCGATCGCGAAGCCGCCGACAGCGGCCGCGCCCACGGCGAGCGCCCCGACAGCGGCGGCGCCGCGGGCCTGCATTCCGGTGATGGTCGCCGGCCGGGCCTCGGGCCGGAAGGTGGCAAAGCTTGGCGTGCGCATCCCGCGAACGGTAGCGCGGCTAGCCTGGGGCGCCATGAACGTGGACGACCGTCCAACCCTGCTGGCGATCCAGCACGTGCCGTGGGAGACGCCGCACCGGATCCTTGACGCCTGCGGCGGTCTCGACGTGCACACGGTCAAATCGCTGGCGGGCCAGGCGCTGCCCGATCACGATGCGGTGGCGGGCGCCGTGGTGATGGGCGGTCCGATGGGCGTCGGCGAGACGGATCGCCATCCGGAGCTAGCCACGGAGTGCGAGTGGCTGGTCGAGGCCGTGCGCCGCGAGCTGCCGGTGCTCGGCATCTGTCTCGGCGCGCAGCTGCTCGCCAGCGCGCTTGGCGCCACGGTGAGGCCGGGGGAGGGACCGGAGATCGGCTGGGGGCCAGTGGAGATCCTCGACCCCGACGACCCGGTGCTCGGCTCACTGAGCCCGAGCACGACTGTGCTGCACTGGCACGGCGAAGTCTTCGATCTGCCCGAGGCGGCGCAGCCGCTCGCCCGCTCCGCACGGACCGAGCACCAGGCCTTCCGCCACGGCAACGCCTGGGGCGTCCTCTTCCATCCCGAGGCCGACTTCGCTCTGCTCGAGGCCTGGCTGGCGGTGCCCGAGATGGTCCGCGAGGCCCGCGAGGCACTTGGCGACAAGGGAGCCCACGACCTCCCAGCTGAAGCCGAAGCGGCGGAGCCGGAGCTGATCGAGCGCACAACGCCTGGCCTCAAGGCCTTCGCCGCCCTGGCAGAAGCAAATCGCCCCGCAGCCTGACCCTTCAACAGTCGCCCCGGCCCGCTAGATTGGAGCCACGCGGTGGACGTAGCTCAGTTGGTAGAGCTCCTGGTTGTGGTCCAGGTGGCCGCGGGTTCGAGTCCCGTCGTCCACCCCTCCAGTCGAAGTGCCTGCAAATCGGCAACTTCGCTTTTCCGACAAATCTCGAACTACGACCCGATCGCGCTCCAATTCTGGCACTAGTGCCAGAATTCGCGGCGATACGCGCGGATTTGCCGCGATTACGGGCTATTCCGGCTCGCTCCCCCCATGGGCTGGAAGGTGGTGGCCGACGAGCCCGATCCAGAATCTGAGGGCAGGAGCGGTTGAACGGGGCAGTCTCGAAAACTGTTGGCGTCGCAAGGCGCTCGTGGGTTCGAATCCCATCCCCTCCGCTTTGTAGTGCGCAATCCCAGCATTGGAGTTGAGATTGCGTGGTTTCGTGCCTGATCGGCGTCGAAGTCAGCTTGGGTCAGGAAAAGTCAGAAAAGGGCTGTTTTGAGGGGTCGTCTTCCCTTTCTTTCCCTCGATTCGCGAGCAAACCGCCGGCTGAGGTCCGAACAGGTTTGGCTGGACCTCGGCCGGCTATTGACCCACAGAGTCTTGCTTAACAGCCTCTCCCGAACAGCCTCTGAAGGCCGTCTGGGAGAAGGTGGGCCGGGCCGGAACAAGCATGTGGCAGCCAACTACTTTTACGGCTTCGTCAAATGCTGCCTTAAGAACGAACATTCGCGGCCAGCCAGACGCAGGATCGAGTTTGGAGCGGCGGAGGGTTTCACTACTACGCTTCGACCTTATGGCCGGGCGGTCGCCGCGCAAGCCGCACCATTGCAGCCTCCTCCGACTCAGTTGCATCAGGCGGTGGTCGCCGCAGACTGTGAGGGCATCTTCGTCTTCATCTTCCTTCGAGCAACGCCTGGATTTGAGCCGGGGATCCTTCATTACGAGTGAAGTCTGTGCGGCAATCAGGGACCAGTGGGAGGCAACGGATTTGCTTGGACAGCGAAATCAGCGAGGGCGACCTAGTCCTCACTGTTCACGTTTCTCCTATGTTGGCTACGCAGCTGTTCGGGATCTGTTCGGGGGGCTTGGCGACCTAGGCGTCACCCAACTCGAACCAGACGCGGGTGCCGGCCGATGCATCAACGCCCCAGCTCCGCGATTCCTGATCGACCAGGTGGAGTCCCCACCCGCCGTCGGCCTTTGAGGGATCGCGAGGCTGCGGCTGGAAGCCAGTGCCGCCGTCATGGACGTCGATTCGAACGGCTCCGCCGTCTATCTCGGCGGCTCGGAAGGCGATTCCCGCTTCACGCGCTCCGTCGGAGTACTTGACGGCGTTGGTGACGACCTCCGAGACAAGCACCAAGAGGATCTGGCAGCGGCTGTCGGACAGCGGGAGCCGCTCACAGAGCTCTTTGGTCGCCGCACGGGCCAGCGCGGGCGCCTCGGCGCTCCGGGGCAGCAAAACGTCGATCGTTTGCGTCGCGCTCGCGTCGCCAGGCTTGGGATCGGCTCCCATTCCTACGGTGATTCCCAATCGTCGACGAGGGGGAGGCTGGGTCCGGCCCCGGTGATCTCGAAGAGCGTTCGCACCGGGGCAGCGGGTCGCGTCAAGGTCAGCTGCCAATCCTCGGCCTTCGCCCGTTGGCAAAGCGCCAGGAACATGCGCAGGCCCGAGGAATCCACGAAGGTGAGATGGCCGAGATCGAGCACGAGGTGACCCGTCCCCGACCGCAGGGCCTCGGAGACCGCCGCTTCGAGCCGCGGAACCGATGCTAGATCCAATTCCTCCGCAGGGACGAGGACGACCACCCCGTGGGCAACCTCCTCGCTGCCGACTTCGAACTCCGCCTTCTTCATCGCTGGTCAGCTCTACGGACCGGGGCCCGCGGTGCGCCCTCGCCGGACGGCTCGCCCGTGTACCGCAGCGCCAGCACCGCCATATCATCGGCCTGGTCGCCGACCTGGAATCGATCGAGAGCCTCCACCAACCGCTCGAGCAGCTCGGAGGCGGTGTCGCCGGTCCCAGCGAGCAGCACCTCATCGAGACATCCTGTGCCGAATCGGGTGCCGCCCTCGCCGACCGCATCCGTTACTCCGTCCGTTATCGCTACCAAGGTCTCACCAGGTCGTATCTGAAATTCCTCCTGCGGCCACGATGGATTATCCAGGCCACCGAGCAGGCTGCCGTGGGCGCCAAGCCGGTGTACCCCGTCCTCCCCGAGTCGAATCAGGGAGGGATGCCCGCCGCCGGCGAGGGCACCCCTCGCTCCCCGCAGGCGCATGGCAATGGCGGTGCAGATGGCGAGCTGGCCATGGCGCTTGAGCGCGGCATCCACGCGGGAGAGGACGTAGGAGGGGTCAGTGCTGATCTCCGAGGCCTCTAGCGCGGTGTGGCGGACCCGCGCGGTGAGCGCCGCGGCCTCGACCCCCTTGCCGGTGACGTCGCCGACGAACGCCATCCACTCCTCGCCGACCTGCCAGAGGTCATAGAAATCGCCACCGACCTCGGTCTCGGCACCGGAGGGTCGGTACAGGGCGTTGACTTCCCACCCCTCGATCGCCGGCAGCGAGTCCGGAAGCAGGCTTGCCTGCAGGGTCTGCGCGATGTGGGTTCGCTCGGTGTAGAGCCGCGCGTTCTCTACGGCGAGCGCGGCCCGGTCGGCGATCTGGCAGGCGAAGTCGACGTGCTCGCGATCGAAGCGCCGCTCCGACTCCGCGGCGACCATCGAGATCGCTCCGATGGTCCTGCCGCGCACCTTCATAGGCACCACGAGGGCCGATCTCAACCCGACCGCCCGCAGGAGCGACAGATGGCGCTCGTCGGTCGCCCCTTCCACCAGGAGCTCGTCGGGTATGTCCGGGATCAGCTCAGCTTCGCCCGTCCGCAGCACCTTCCCGAGGCCGCGACTCGGATCGGGTTGCGTTGGCTGATAGGCGCGCAGGCGCTCCGCCATCTCGATCTTGCTGGGATCGACGTGGGCGATCGCGACCTGCACCCGGTCCCCGTCTGAGTCGATGAGGTCGACGGCGCACCAGTCGGCGATGTCGGGCACCGCCAGCGTCGCCACGTTGCGGAGCGTCTGCTGGTAGTCGAGCGAGGAGGAGAGCACCCGCGCCGCTTCGGCGAGGAACTCGGTACGCAGAGCCGCGCGCTTGGCGGCCGTTACGTCCTCGATGATCGTCACCGCCGCCCTGATCTCGCCATTGGCATCCCTGATCGCGGTCGCCTTCAGCACGACCCAACGCTCCTCGCCGCTCGTGCGGTGCACGGTCCGGAGCGTCAGCGGTTCCGGCCGCTGCCCGCGCAGAAGCCGGACGGATGGCAGGTCGTCCATGGCGACTGGCGAGCCATCCTCGCCCGTGGTGATCCACCGGTCCATCAAGTCCCGCGGGTCCGCCACCCTTAGCTCCTCGACGGACTCCAGGTCCAGGCGGTCGAGCGCCGCGTGGTTGGCATAGATCAGCCGATCGTCGGGCGCTCGGATCGTCACCGCGTCGGCAAGCGCGTCGAGAACGCCGATAAGCACCCGGCCACCGCCAAGTTCCGTCTCCAGCCGATCCTCGAGCGGATCGCTCACCTGAGCCCTTCCCGGCGTCGCCACGCGCAGATCATCCCACAGGGCAGCAGACCCGAATACGGGCATCGGCATCGAGTCCGCGGCGACCGCGCGGTCGACCAACCCGTACCCCGAGTCGCGCCCCGTGGATGATCGCTGCTCTTTGACCCGCGCGGTGGTCCCGACTTGGCGGGCAGGCTGATGTCGTGCCTTCACGGATGACTGAAAATGGCATCTACAGACAGCCTGACGAAGTAATCGCCGGTCTCCAACACCGGTGATTCCAGGTTCGAGTCCTGGCTGCCCCGCTCGCTGGATCTGGCTCTATAGGCCGCAACCCCGCTTGGCGTGTAGGTTTGCGGCCTTCCGGTTGGCTCGCTTCCGGAAGTCAGCAGGGGTCAGGGAATGTCAGGAAAAGGTTGTTTTCGACCCCTTTCATTCCCCTGGACATTCCCCTGGACGGCTTTGGCCGACGCTGTCTTGTGGCTTGCCCAGTCGGTCTCCTCAAGCTTGGAAGATGGCATCCTCCCATCATGGAGTTGCTCCAGCAGGAGCTTGATCGCCAGGCCGGAGAATTGACACGGATCGGTCGAGGTCTCGATGCGGCGATGGGCCCGGATGGTCGTGCGGAGCTTCACGTCGGCCGCCTCCTCCAGCTCAGCCAGGAGCAGCTCTACGCGGAGTGGCCGAAAGACATGCCCTCGGGATGGCTTGACGAACGAGCCAGGACGATAGCCCGCAGTGGCGCCCACAAATGGGCCCTTCTACTGCTTGCGGAAGCTTTCGACCAGGCTCTCGATGGGCATCTCGTGGGCAAGGCAAAGCAAATGCTTGCGGCAGCACACGACGCCACCCCAACGGCAATCGCCGCACATTTCGTTGAGCCCGCAATCGGTGAGTCCATGTGCGCCGTCAGGAAGGCTCAGAAAGTGAGTGGAACGTCTCTTCAGATGTTTCGTCCCAGAGAGGTTCTGGAACTCATAGTCGAGGACGCTGAGCCAGATCCCGAGAAGGGCAGGCAGGCTGAGGATTGGGGGGCGCAGGGGTCCTTGCTCAGCTCGGCGGATCTTCTGCTTCAGCGAAAAGCGCTGGAGCAGATTCCTTTTCGATTTCTATATCGCTATTTGTGCGCGGCCGACGATTGCCCGGGGCACCGGCAGTCGATTGTGGATTGGGAGATCGTTGCGCTTTACCGCAAAGTCCGCGAGCAAGAAAACTGGCGAGACCTGATCCGGGCCAAGTGGCTCGATCAGATGTGTGGACCCGATAGGGACACCGCGTTCATCGTCGGCAATCAACATCAGCACCTCGATGGCTTCTTGATCCTCGGCGTGTGGTGGCCACCCGATCGGACCAGCTCTCGCTAGCGATTTGAGCAACGTCTAGGTCTAGGTCAAGCTGATCGCGCATCGCCGCGAAGATGACTTGCCGATGGCAGACGTCAATCGACTCCTCTGCGAGGGCGGCGGCCAAGGCCGACTTGGCAAACCCACGTCGCCGCGAAATTGGCAGCTCCCTATCGACCAGTCGCTCGACGCCGGCACCAGCGAGAAGTCGGGCGAAATCTTCAACTGATCGGTAGCGCTCATAGCCGATACTGCCGATCCAGACGGATGACGCAGGACCTTCAGCAGGAGGAAGTTCGGACGGATCGAAAGACGGTTTCGACCAGCTCAAGCGCAGAAGCCATCGACAACTCGCGACCAAAAGCCGCTTTCGTCAGCTCGCCGATTGAACGACCCGATGGCACCGCGGGCATGTCTGAAGAAGCAGCCACCTCGGAAATAGTCTCATCTTGTGTCGCTGTCAAGCTGCATGGCCGACAAGAATCGACACCGGGCGTTGGGATGGCCGTCCTTGCTAAGCGCTCAGGCCGTGTAGGGCCAGTTGGATTCTGGGAGGCGCTCAACTCCAACAGTTCTCGCACTTGACGCAGGAGATCCAGTAGTTCCCATTTAGCACCTAGTGCGCCCAGCTTGAGTATTTTCTGACGCTTGCACTGGCGCTCGGGTCGGGAGATTGGCGAGGGGAGATTCGGTGTTGTCTACGCCTGCGTGCCAGCGGATGCGCCGCCTGGAACGGAGCCGATGCACGCATTGAAGCGGCTTAAGCCGGAGTACGTCGGCGACGAGGAGTTGCGCAAGCGGTTCGCACGCGAGGTCGAGATTCTTGCCTCATTGGATCATCCGAATCTGATGGATGTTGTCGATGACGGCGAAACCCAAGATGGGGCGCCCTTTTTGGTGATGCCCCTGGCTACGGACGGGAGTCTCCGCGACGCGATGGTTGATGGTCGAGCCGATGACAAAGAGTGGTGGGTCAAAGTCTTCCGCGGGATTGCAGCGGGCATCGCCCACGCACACCAGCACGGAATCTTCCATCGTGATCTGAAGCCCCGAAACATCTTGCTCTTTTCGTCTGGTCCCCGAGTATCCGATTTCGGGATCGCCAAGCAACTGGATCTCGATGCCACCACCCTCACCAAAAGCGAGCAGGAGCTTGGGACGCTGCGATACATGTCGCCGGAGCAATTCGCGTCCGTCAAGGATGCCGAGAAGCCAGCTGATGTCTACGCACTGGGAAAGATTTTCGCCCATCTGATCACGGGAATCACCCCCGAGCCAATGAAAGTCGAGGTCCATAAAGTCCCCGAACAGTTTCGGTTCTTCGTGGACAAGTGCTGCCGCTTGGATCCTGAGAACCGCTATCCCGATGGTGCGGCGACCCTGGAGGGATTCGAAAAATCCCTCAACGGCTACGAGATCGTGTTGCCCCCCGATGAGCTACTGAGCGATCTGGCTGAGAAAGCCGCCGCCGCTCTCCGGTCCTCAGAGGAGTCCGGGGCGCTCGAGGAGCTCGACGCCCATGTTCGGGCGAATCGGGACCACGAGAAGATGAATCGCCGCGGAATTCCGTATCTCCCGAACGAACTCTTGCGAGCGTGGGGCACCCACAAGCCCGATGGCTTTCGGGAGGCGATGGAAGGCTATGACAACCACGTCTCGGAGTCGGGTGGACTGCCCTTTGAGTATTGCGACACCGTGGCTGACTTCTACGCAGCCGTTTTTCGTTTCACTGCTGACCTCTCGGTCAAGCGGTTGATCGCTGATCGGCTGCTCGACTTGGGTTATAGCCATAATCGCTTCCACGTCCACGATGTTGTCATTGATCTCGTCGTATCGCTGGCTGATCGGACCGACGTTGCCATCGCCGAGGAGTCGGTCCTGAACAACCCGGCGGCGGCTGCCTGGTATGCCGAGCGGGCGCTGCAGCACCCGCTCGCTGAGCCGGTCGCGAAGGCGTTCAGGGGTGCGCAAGCTGCTAGCGATTAAGTTCGACCTGCTGGTCCCAACGAAAAGGAACGCCAGCCGCCTCGTTCGTTCGCACCGATTCGCGGCACAGGAGACCGTTGCGGACGGACCGGTGGCGCAGACCGGCGTGCTGATGGGACGACTCCAATTTGCCGTGCTGGGGCAACAAAGAAGTGCGACCTGATCGCTAATTTCTACGCTTCGGTCGTCTTTGACAGGGCTCGGACGCCCGCGCGATCGCGTCCAGCTCGTCGGCTTTCCAGTCGGTCATCGCAGCAGACCAGTACGAGGGCCACCCCTAAAAGACCCGACGGAAAAGATAGATGGCGAGCAGGATCAGGATGATGACGATGAGAATTCCGACGATGCTCAAGACGAGCTCCTTGGTTGGGTTTTAGTTTCTTGGGTGGTGAAGATGGGTGGGACCGCGGCTCATAGCGGCGACTTGGAGCGCGCCTTCTTGCCAGCGGAATGGCTCTTGTCGGGGCGCGCTGAGAGGTTCAGAGCGATTTGGAGAGCATGCCGGCCGATCGGTCCCTCGGTCGGCCTTCTGGCTGAGGCGGTCGTGGCTCACAGGTCCTCCTCGATCTCGTCTGCTTTTTGGCCGTGACGGCGGGCGCGCTCGCGCTCGCGTTCTTTGCGGGCAGAGGCCCCCTCTGATTCGTCGGCCAGCTGGTCGGCGCGGCTGCGGTGCTCCTCGGCGACGCGCTCGGCCACCTTGGCCGCCTCAGCCGCCTTTGCGGCCTCGGCCTGCTTGGCCAGCTCCTCCTCGGCGAGGGCGGTCGCTTTGGCAGCTCTCGTCTCCGCCTCGTCGCGATGGGAGTCCGCCTGTTCGGCCAATCGCTCTCTTTCGAGTCGGCGCTGCTCTTTCGCGCGACGGGCGAGCGTGACCGTGACAGCGGCCAGAGTCAGAATGACGATCGCGATGACAACGATCAACACGGTGGACATCTATCTCTCTCCTTTTTGTTAGGCGGCCGCACTGCAACGCTCTGCGAAGCCTTGAGCTCAGAGAGCTGTGCAACGCAACCGTCAACCTTCACCCGATTGACTTTCCTACCCATTTGTCGAGGACCAAACCAACGGCACCCACCACGGCGCAATTCTTAGATCGAGAGGCTGGACCTAAAACGGGAGATGGGCGGATTTATCAGAGGCGACCAGAGCAAGCCGCCATCAGCTAGGCCTCCTTCGTGCCTGAAAATGGAGCCCGAAATCAGGGGCGGTTGGAGAGGTCAGAAAAGCAGGAGCCTCGCGTGAGAGAAAGTGTGGAGCGCCGGGCCACCAGGGCAATTACAAAGCGCCTTCCCGCGCTTGCCGCCAGAGATCGACGCTTCCGTCGGCGGTGACGTGCCGATCGATCTCCGCCAGCTCGTCCGCCGAAAGCGAGAGGTTGTCCAGGGCGGCGACGTTCTGCTCGAGCTGGTCCACCGAGGAGGCGCCGATAACGAGTGAGGTCACGCGCTCGTCCCGAAGCGCCCAGGCCAACGCCACCTGGGCGAGGCTCTGGCCGCGCCGGGACGCGATCTCGTTCAGCGCCCGCAGCTTGGCGATCATCTCGTCGCTGAGCCAGGATTTGTCGAATTCGGGGTCCCGCGCGGCGCGGGAGTCCTCCGGGATGCCGTCGAGGTAGCGATTCGTGAGCAGCCCCTGGGCCAGGGCGGTGAAGCCGATCACCCCGATTCCGATCTCGGCGGCGGCGTCGAGCAGACCCTCGGTCTCGATCCAGCGGTTCAGCATCGAGTAGGACGGCTGGTGGATCAGCAGGGGGGTCCCGAGGTCACGCAGAATCGCCGCCGCCTGCCGCGTCCGCTCAGCGTCGTAGGAGGAGAGGCCGACGTAGAGCGCCTTGCCCTGGCGCACGGCCGTGTCGAGCGCGCCCATCGTCTCCTCCAGCGGCGTCGAGCCGTCCAGTCGGTGGGAGTAAAAGATGTCGACGTAGTCGAGGCCCATCCGCTGCAGCGACTGGTCCAGCGAGGCGAGCAAGTACTTGCGCGAGCCACCGCCCTGGCCGTAGAGACCGGGCCACATGTCCCAGCCAGCCTTGGTCGAGATCACCAGCTCGTCGCGGTAGGGGCGGAAGTCCTCGTTCATCAGGCGGCCGAAGTTGATCTCGGCCGAGCCGTAGGGGGGTCCATAGTTGTTGGCCAGGTCGTGGTAGGTAATGCCGAGGTCGAAGGCGCGCCGCGCGATCGCGCGCTGGACCTCGAAGGGGCGGTCGTCGCCGAAGTTGTGCCAGTAGCCCAGCGAGAGGACAGGAAGGTCAAGGCCAGAACGGCCCGTCCGCCGGTACTGCATCTTTCCTTCGTAGCGATCGGGAGACACCGTATAGGTCATCGATGCTCCACCTCCGTCTCCTCGATCCTACGCTCCCGACGACACACTCTTTTGAATTGCTTGACCGATCGGGTCGGCCGGGAGATGATGAAGGCACCGAGTGAACACCAGCGCTGACAAGCAGAAGGTTCGCGTAGGCTTGCTCGGGGTTGGCCTGATGGGATCGGCTATGGCCCATCGCCTCCTCGATCAGGGCATCGAGGTCGCCGCCTGGAACCGCAACCCCGAGCAGGTCACTGCCCTCGAAGAGCGTGGTGCCAGGCGGGCGAATCAACCGGCCGAGGTGGTGCTCGGCGCTGACGTCGTGATCACGATGCTGCCGACGGCGCCGATCGTTCTCGACGTCGTCGAGCCGTTGCTCGAGGACTGGCCAGAGGAGACGATCTGGTTGCAGATGAGCAGCGTCGGGGCGAGCGAGGCCGATCGGCTGGTCGAGGTGGCTCGGGCACACGACGTGACGCTTGTCGACGCGCCTGTTTCCGGCAGCACCCACCCGGCGGAGGAGGGCGAGCTGACCATTCTCGCCTCCGGGCCCGACTCGGCGCGCGCGCCTGTCGAGCCGGTTTTCGAGGCGCTGGGCTCGCGGGTTCTCTGGGTCGGGGAGGCCGGGATGGGATCGCGACTGAAGATGGCCGCCAACCACTGGATGATCGCTATGACCGCGGCTCTGGCAGAGGCGATGCACCTCTGCGAGGCGATGGGGCTGGACCAGAAGCAGTTCGTCGAGCTGCTTGACGGCGGACCGCTGGGCTCGGCCTATGGCCTGATGAAGTTGGACGAGATGCGCGCCCACGACTATCCGGTTGGCTTCCCCGTTCGCCTCGCCCTCAAGGATCTGGAGCTGGTGCGGGAGGTCGAGCAGAGTTCGGGAGCATCGATGCCGCTGCTGGACGCGACCTACGAGCGCTTCCTGGCGGCCAATGAGAACCACCCCGACGAGGATCTGGCCGCGGTGTACGAGGTTGAGCGCTCGGGCTAGAGCACTACCGGGCGTGTTGGACCGCGATGCGCGCGGCGCTCGAGCGCGAGTGAGGATTCATCGCGATGGCTGGCCCGGCTGAGCCACTGCACCGCGCGGTCTTTCGTGGCACCGATCCATTCCATAAGTACGCGCCCTATCCATGGGTCGAGCTACCGGATCGGACCTGGCCGGACACGCGCATCGCCGCCGCGCCGATCTGGGCGAGCGTCGATCTCCGAGACGGCAACCAGGCGCTAGACCCGCCGATGGACCGTCGAGGGAGCGAAGCTTTGCCGGGAGCTGGCCGAACAGCGGCCCGACCAGGACATCCGCTTCGAGTACACGCCCGAGAGCTTCACCGCGACCGAGCCGGAGTACGCGTTGGAAGTATGCAAAGCACAGCAGAAGCCCAACCAAGTGCGTGCGAACAGGAGTCCCCCAGGTTCATGCTCGAAAACGGCTCTGAGAGGGGGCCTCCATCCCTGCCCCAAACTGGGGGCGATTGGCAAAGCCGAGGCCTGGGTAGCAACATCTGACATGTATGTCATTCCCCTCACCGTCCTGATCGTCCTGGCGTTGATTGCTGTCGCCTGGTCGCCGATATTCGCGCTGATCATTGCGGTGCCGGCCTTCATTCTCTTCCTTGCCTATATCGGGATAAGCCGACGCGCCGACGAGAAAATCGAACCGCCTACCGGCCCGTCAAGGACAGTCGAGAGTGACGAGCCGAAGGGAATTTGGGGAGAGACGCGCCCCTAGCTCTACCCTCTTGTTTCCGGCGACACCTATAGCCGGGGGCGGTAGCCGCTAGTCGGCGTTCGCGCCGGTGAGTCCTACGCTAGGAGACACTCGACAGCGTGATCGCCACCGCGAAGCCAAGGGTAGCCTCGGTGGGGGAGGGTCCTGCGTAGACCTTGGACGTGAGCGCGATCAAAGGACGTGACTCTGTGGTCGTGCGCCCTCGCATCTTCAGGGCTTCAATCACCCCGGGTTTCTTCGGGAGCTCAGAGGGGTAGCCGCCATCGAGTTAGAAACCTGTTCCAAAGCGAGAGCCGCGGAACCGAGGAGGAGGACTCTCATGGTCGGAGCTGTAATCGCTGCCCTGGTGATCGTCGCGATCGTGCTCGTTCTGCTCAAGGTGGCCGTTGCCGGGGGCATTCTTGGCTTGATCGCGATCGTTCTGCTGATCCTGCTTCTCATGGGGAGGCTCTGATGACCATTGGGGGCTCGATATTCCTGATCGCCGTCGGAGCAATCCTCTACTTCGCTACCAACGTGCATGTTGCCCACGTCAGCATCGACACCGTCGGGTTGATCCTGATGATCGCGGGCGGCGCGGGCCTGGTGCTCGGCTTCATCCAGCAGGCGATGTGGTCTAGGCGCTCCCGCCGTGAGGTCGTGGTCGAAGACCAACGAGGTCCCGATGAGCCCCGGTATTAGTCACTGTGAGCGGCATCGGAGCTCGTCGTTGGCCTCCGCGTAAGGCTTCGACCCTTGTCAGATAAAGACTCCTCTTCGCCGGAGCACACAGGGCGTTCTCTCTGGAGCTGGGCGGCCCGCGCGATCGTCTTCCTGCGCTTCCTGGTCCTGCCCGCCTGGATCGTTGGCACGGTACTGGCGACTACGCATCTGCCTTCCGTCTTTGACTCGGAAAGCGGTGAGCTCGGCAGTCTCCTGCCCCGCTCATCGACCGCGTTGGAAGTCGAACGCAAGGCGATCAAGACGTTCGGCCTGCCTCTGCTCAGCCGCACCATGGTCGTCGCTCATCGGCAAGGCGGCTTCCCTCCGCAGCGAACCGCGGCGGCGTCGCGCTTCATAGCCGCTACAGACCAGAGAGAAGGACCGGAAGCGATCCGCGCCGTGCCGCTCGTCGACGCCCCTGGCCTTCTCGCCGCGCGGCGCGCCGGCACGACGCTGGTCACCTATCTCTACATCGATCCATCGCTGGGGGAAGACGACTCCCAACGGGTCGCCGAGCGGTTCGCCTCGGGATTGAAGCGCGTGACCGGCGCCGAAAGGGCAGAGGTGACCGGTGCCCTGCCGGCGACCAGGGCGGAAACCGATATCGCGAACCGCGACATCCTCTGGGTGGAGCTGGCCACGGTGCTGTTGGTGGTTGGAATCCTTGCCTTCTACTTCCGCTCGCTCGGCGTTCCACTGCTTGGACTGGGGGCCGTTGCGATTGCTTACCTCGTCGCTGACCGGGTCCTCGGCTGGATCGCGCAGCGCTACGGCCTCTCGATCCCACGCGAGGCCGAGCCGGTGATCATCGCGCTGATCTTCGGCACGCTCACCGACTACCTGGTGTTCTTCGTCTCCGGATACCGCCAGCGGCTGCAAGAGGGGATCGGCTCCCGCGACGCTGTAGTCGAGGTGACCGGGGAACTGCTGCCGGTGATCCTCACTGCCGCCCTGATGATCGCCGGCGCAACGCTGACGCTGCTGCTCTCCGGCGTGCGGTTCCTCTCCGCTTTCGGGCCGAGCATGGCCGTCGCCGTGGCGGTTGCCGCTGCGGTCGCGGTGACGCTCGTGCCGGCGTCCCTGGCCATCTTCGGACGCCTCCTGCTTTGGCCCTACCGACAGAGCGAACGCCAGCGGGATCCGGCCGACGAACCGAATGCTGAGACGGGCGCGCGCAGCCGGGCGATCGGAGTAGCCGTGCGCTTCCCGCTGGTGGTCGTCATCCTCTGCCTGCTTTTCCTCGTTGCGGCGGCTAGCGGCCTGCGCCAGCTTGCCCTGGGCAACCCGGTCATTCGCGGCCTGCCCGAGTCGACCTCGGCCCGTCAGGGCTATGACATCGCCGCCGCCGGTCTCGGGCCGGGAGTCCTCGGGCCAACGATGGTCGTCGTCGAAGGGGACCGCATTGCGACCAAACGGGGCCAGCTCGCAACGCTGCAGTCACAACTCTCCGCACAGGATGGCGTCGCCGGAGTCCTCGGCCCGGCCGACCAGCCGCTGCGAGAACCATCCGGAGCGATGCTGGCGCCGGGCGGTGAAGCCGCCCGCTACGTCCTTGTGCTGGATGGCGACCCGGACGGCGCGGCGGCTTCGGAATCGCTCTCCAGCCTCGAAGAGCGATTGCCGGAACTGCTCGAGCGCAGTGGCCTCGGCGAAGCGACGGTCAGCGTCACCGGCGACACGACTATCGCTTCCGAACTGACCGAAGACACTTGGAGCGCCTTCGAGCGCGTCGCCCCGGCGGCGATCGCGGTCCTGCTGCTTTTGCTTTGGGTGCTGTTGCGCAGCTGGGCGGCACCGCTCTATCTGGTTGGCGTCAGCATCCTCGTGGTCGCCGCTGCGCTCGGGCTCACGGTCTACGTCTTTCAGGACCTGCTCGGTTATGGCGAGCTGGCTTTCTTCGTGCCGGTTGCGAGCGCGATCCTCCTGCTGGCTTTGGGCGCCGACTACAACGTCTTCCTGATCAGCCGGATCTGGCGCGAGGCAGACCGACAAGACCTGCGTCCGGCAATCAGGACGGCCGGCTCGCGAGCGGGCCGGGCGATCATGGTCGCCGGAATCATTCTCTCCCTCTCCTTCGCTGCCGTGGCTCTGATCCCCATTCAGGGCTTTCGGGAGATCGCCTTCGCACTGTGCGTCGGTCTGCTGCTCGACACCCTGATCGCGAGAACGCTGCTGATACCGGCTCTGGTCAGCCTCTTTGGACGCGGCGGAGTCCAAGAGACGCCCGTGACGAGCGAGGCCAGCGCCACCTGATGCTCCGCACAAGCTCAGGTAGCTGACTCATCCGTCTGGGCGGCGCTTGGCGAGGGCTCCCAGAAGTCGTCGACCTTGGTCGAATCCTCCTCGGCGATCTTGCGCGAGACGGCCCACATCTCGACCGGCTCCTCGCCCTCGTTGCGGTGCGAACGAGTGGTGCCGGGCGCGACCCGCACGACCGAGCCCGCCCTTACCTCCTCGACTTTGTCCTCGAAGCGCATCGTCAAGGTGCCGCGAGTGAGGATGTAGATCTCCTCCAGCTTCTCGTGGAAGTGACCGGTTCCCTGCTCGAAGTCAGAGTGCGGCGGCACCCGGATCAGCGTTACCGCGACCTGCTCTGCCCCCAGCGCTTCTTTGAGGCTGCGGAACTCTCCCGGTACGGCGCTGCCCGCGTAGGAGTCCTCGATCTCGTCGGCACGGATGATGGAGTAAGCGCTCACGGTTACGAGCCTGTCTACCCCGGGAGATCGGTCACGAACCGCTCAGCGGCTCCCCATCGCCTCCACGATGAGACGCAGGTCATCCACTAGGCCGGCAAAAGCGTCCTCGCGCTCGTCGTGGTCTCGCAGCCGCAGGATTGCCGAGGGGTGCAAGGTCAGCGCCGCAACCGGCGCCAGCGAGGAGTCGATCAACCGGCCACGGTCGCGCGTGACCCGCACTGAAGAGCCGAAGAGCGCCTTTGCGGCAGTCGCTCCGAGGGCCAGCAGCGCGGTCGGCTGCACCGCCTTCAGCTCCGCCTCGAGCCACGGCTTGCAAGCCTCGACCTCGCCCGCACGTGGGGTCTGGTGAAGACGGCGCTTGCCGCGAGCTCGCCACTTGAAGTGCTTGACCGCGTTCGTCAGGTAGACATCTTTGCGATCGATCTCCGCCGCCTCCAGGGCTCGCGCGAGGATGCCACCGGCCGGTCCGACGAAGGGCTCGCCCTCGATGTCCTCGCGGTCGCCCGGCTGCTCGCCGACCAGCATCAGCTCCGCCTTCCTCGGGCCCGCCCCGAATACCGTCTGCGTCGCGCCCTCCCACAGCGGGCAGCCGCGGCAACCTTTGGCGGCACGGCGCAGCGTGGAAAGCGAGCGGCTGGCGGGAACGAACTCAGCGGCGGAGTCTGCCTCGGTGGCCATCGCCCGAGCTACCCGTTTGTCGAGAGGCCACGCATCAGGTAGCGGGCATTGGCGGGTGCGTAACCCTTCCAGTCGTTGTTCAGGTAGACGAAGACCGGCCGTCGAGAGCGCCAGGCAGCTATCCGCCGCCGCCAGCCATCGAGCTCGGCCTCGGAGTAGTTGCCGCCACGGCCGCGGTGGCCGTAGTGCAGACGAAGGTAGGCAAGCTCGCCGGCCGGCTTGACCTCGGGCAGCGGCCGGCGCTTGTCGTCGCCGATCGCCAGCGAGGCGCCATGCTCTGCGAGCAGCTCGCGCACCGCCGGCACGAGCCAGCTCGGGTGGCGAAACTCGAAACAGTGGCGGGCGCGGGGAAGCTCTCCGAGTGCGGAAGCAAGCAGGTCGTCGTCGCGATGGAAGTTCTCGGGCAATTGCCAGAGCACTGGCCCCAGGCGCCGCCCGCGTCGCAGGGGCTCGAGTGGCGTCCAGAAGCGGGCGACGGCGTCAGTGATCTCGCGCAGGCGCTTCATGTGAGTTAGGTAGCGGCTCGCCTTGACGGTGAAGAGGAAGTCACCGGGTACTTGCTCGACCCAAGCGCGAACCGTTGATTCCTTTGGTAGCCGGTAGAAGGTCGCGTTGACCTCGACCGTGTCGAAGACCTCGGCATATCGCTCGAGCCAGCGTCGCTGCGGCACGCCGTCCGGATACAGGCCGCCGCGCCAGTCGTCGTAGCTCCAGCCCGAGCAGCCGATCCGCACCGGGTGCATCCCGCAGCTCTCTACTCGTCTGGCGAAATCGGCCGATCCGATTCCGCTGAAGGTGAAACCTCGATCACCAGCTTTCGATGGGGGCTCTTGCGCCCCCAGGCCTCACCGACCTTGCGCAATGGAACGCCTTCGGTCTCGACCTTCAACTTGCCGGCCAGGGCGTGCTCGCACATCGCCGCGAATGCCTCGCGTTTGAGCTCGCGCGACGCCTTGAAGTTGGTGTGGCCGACGATCCGCCCGAGCTGGTTGCGAAAGCCCCGGGTGGGAAGTTCGACCGACTCGCCCGCGGAGTTGCCGATCTGGACGAGCCGGCCCTCGACGTTCAGCGCCGCGAGCGCGGCCACCGCCGGCTCGCCCCAGAGCGGGTCGACGACCACGTCGAAACCACCGCCCGCCGCCTCCTTGAAGCGCTCGGTCAGATCTCCCTTGCCACCGAGTTCGACGACCGCGTCGGCGCCGAGCTCGTGGCGGGCTCGATCGAGGCTCTCGCTGTCGCGGGCCGCGGCGACGACCCGTCCGGCACCGAGGAGTCGCGCCCCCTGGACGGCGATCTGACCCAGCACGCCGCTCGAGCCGAGGACGAGAACCGACTCGCCCTCCTGCAGCTCCGCGCGCCAGGTCAGCGCCAGCCAGGCGGCCAAACCGGAGACCCCGAAGCTGACCGCAACGCCGTTCGCGAGGCCGTCGGGTACCTCGATCAGCTCGTCGTCCTTGACGAGGGTGCGCTCTCCCATCGAGCCGAAGGGGGCGACCGGCGTGTCGAAGTAGACGCGGCGCCCGGCGACCGTACCGATCCCCTCCAGGCCCGGCACCGAGGGGAGTGGCGGCTCGCGGCCCGGGAAGCGCCCGGAGGCGATCGTGTGGTCGACCGGGTTTAGGCCAGCAACCGAGACCTCGACCAGTGCCATGCCGTTCGCCTCTGGCTCTTCGAACTCGCCGAACTCGGGGTCGGACCCGTAATCCTTCAGAACCGCAGCTTCCATCGTGCCCCTCCTTCGAATCGGTTCAGCCGAGTGCCGGCGAGCGGCTCAGCTTCGGCAGCACTTCTCGCCCGTAGACGTCGATTGCTGTGTGCGGATCGGCGCCGGAGTTGTTCATCAGCGCCACCGTCGTCGCGCCCATCTCCTCGACTTGGCGGATCCGCTCGATGTGCTCGCTGGGATCGGCGGAGATGATCATTGCCTCGCGCAGGTCGTCGTCTGAGATCTGCTCCTCGCCGTGCTCGTACATCGCCTTCGGGTCATGCCAGTCCTCCCTGTAGAACTCCTTCGGCTGGGCGCCCTTCCACACCCGGGCGCCCTCGAGCGCCGCGTCGTCGTTCTCGGCCCAGGAGAAGGCGGCCTGTAGGACGATCTCGCCCGGCTCGCGGCCAGCATCGGAGGCGGCGGCGCGGTAGGCGTCGAGGATCTCCGGCACGGCTTCGGGGTCGGCCAGGGTCCAGAGGCCGTCGCCCTGCCGGCCGGCGACCGCCGCGGCCTGGGGACCGAAGGCGGAGACGTAGATCGGCGGGCGGCGGCCCTCGGGCAGGCTGTGGATGAAGGCGCCGTCGGCGGCGAAGTGATCGCCCTCGCCGCTCAGCTTCTTGCCGTCCCAGAGCGCCCGGATCATCTCCAGCGCCTCCTCCATGCGCTGAATCTGCTCGCCCACCGAGGGCCAGCCATGGCCGAGCGGCGCCTCGTTCAGCGCCTCGCCCGAGCCGAAGCCGAGGTAGGGCCGCCCCGGGTACATCAGCTCCATCGTCGCCCAAGCCTGGGCGATCAGCGCCGGGTGATAGCGCGGCCCCGGCGGGGTGACGCCGGTGCCGAAGAGGGCGCGCTCGGTCGCCTGCGCGGCGGCGCCGAGCCAGACCCAGGCGTTGCCCGACTCACCGCCCTCCCACCAGGGCTGCAGGTGGTCGCTACAGCCGATGCCGTCAAAGCCGGCGCGCTCGGCCTCGATCGCTTGGCGCAGCAGATCGTCGGGGCCGAACTGCTCGTGGGCGCAGAAGTGCAGGTAGCGCGATGCCATGCCGCGCTCTTTACCCGTTTGCGGCTGGGCCAAGCGCGGGTAGGCCAAGGCTCGTGGCAGCGGATACTCCGATGACCGTCGTGCTCGACGTCGACGGCACTCTGGTCGACACCAACTACCAACACGCGATCGCTTGGCACCGGGCGCTGCGCGATCATGATTATGCGGTGCAGCTCTGGGAGATCCACCGGCACATCGGCATGGGCGGGGATCAGCTGGTCGCGGCGCTGATCGGCGAGGAGGGCGAGCACGCTGACGGCGAGGCGATCCGCGATGCCGAGGGCGAGGCATACGGCGAGCTGATCGGCGAAGTGCAGGCGATGGATGGCTCCACCGAGTTCCTGCGAGAGCTACGGGAAGACGGCGCCAAGGCGATCTTCTCCAGCTCGGCGAAGGCCGAGGAGGTCGAGCATTACCTGGACCTTCTCGATGCTCGGGATCTGGTCGAGGGTTGGACCACCGCTGCGGACGTCGAGCGCACGAAGCCGCACCCCGATCTCGTCCAGATCGCCTTGGAGAAGGCCGGCAACGACGGCCCGGCGGTGATGGTCGGCGACTCGACCTGGGACGTGAAGGCCGCCGAGGCAGCGGGCATCCCGACCCTGGCCGTTCTGACCGGCGGCTTCTCGGAGGAAGAGCTGCGCGAGGCCGGAGCGGCCGAGGTGGTCAAGTCGATCGGCGAGCTGCGCAAGGACCGCGGTGCGCTCGCGAAGCTCGCAAAGACCGTGTAGGGGCCGGCCTCACGGGGTAGTCGTGGCGGCATGGCGATCATCCGCACGGTCGACAAGAAGAAGATCGAGATTGAGATCGGCGGCGCGATGCTCGAAGAGGAGATCGGCCACGTCGCCGCAAGCAAAGTCCCGATGGTGAAGCTGAAGCGCGCGGGCGAAGACAGGTTCGTTTGGGTCAACGCCCGGCACATCGTCTCCTTCGAAGACGACGACGCTGGTTGATATGCGACTTGGCTACACGCTCTCCAGCGAGGAGTTCGATGCCCCTTCGCTCGTCGCCCAGGCCGAGCGAGCCGAGCAGGCGGGGTTTACCTTCGCCTCCATCTCCGACCACTTCCACCCTTGGATCGAGGAGCAGGGCGAGAGCCCGTTCGTCTGGGGCACCCTGGGAGCGATCTCTCGGCGGACCGAGCGGATTGAGCTGATGACCGGCGTCACCTGCCCGACGACGCGCATCCACCCGACGATCGTCGCCCAGGCCGCCGCCACCGCCGCGAGTCTCTTGCCGGGGCGGTTCTCGCTCGGGGTTGGCACTGGCGAGAACCTGAACGAGCACATCCTCGGCGGCCGCTGGCCCGGGGTCGTCGAGCGCCAAAACCGCCTCGAAGAGGCGATCGAGGTGATCCGGGGGCTCTGGGAAGGCAAGCTGATGAGCCATCGCGGAAAGCACTTCACGGTCGAGAACGCCCGCCTCTACTCCCTCCCCGAGGAGCCGCCGCCACTGCTGGTCGCGGTGGCCGGAGAAAGCTCGGTCGAACTTGCCGCGCATCGGGGCGACGGGTTGATCGGGACCGGCCCAATCGCAGAGTCGGTCGAGCAGTTTCGATCCGAAGGCGGCGAGAGCAAGCCGACCTACGGCCAGCTTCACGTCTGCTGGGCGAAAGAGGAGGACGCGGCGAAGAAGTTGGCGCTGAAGCAGTGGCCCAACGGCGCGATCGGCGGCAGCTACTTCTTGGAGCTGCCCTTGCCGGCGCACTTCGAAGAGGCCGCCCAGACCCTCGACGAGGAAGACATCGCCAAGAGCATCGTCTGCGGCCCCGACCCCGAGCGACACCGGGCGGCAATCCAGGAGTACGTCGATGCCGGCTATGACCATGTCTACGTCCACCAGATCGGACCCGATCAAGAGGGCTTCCTCGCGTTCTACGAACGCGAGGTGCTGCCCGGCTTCAGTTGATCTCTCCGGGCTCGGATCCGCCCAACGAGATTCCCATGCTCCTCTGGGAGTCCAGGCTTCAGGTCACGAGAAGTACGAAATTGGCCACGACCGCGAGCGGGGTGCCGATCAGGGAGAGATAGCGGAAGAGCTTGGCGAAGCCGCCGCGGTAGCGGACGCTCTCCATCAGGGTCAGGCCGACGACATGGGCCATGTTGACGAGAGCGATTCCGATCGCGATCAGGATCGCGGCGGCGGCGCGGCCGGTCACCTCGCCGTTGTCGGCGGTGACTGCGGCGGCGAGGATGGCGGCGAGGATGGTGCCGAAGATGCCAGCGACCATGCCGGCGAAATCGGCGCGCGAGAGGCCCGGGAGATAGGCCGAGCCGATTTCATGGCCCTCGGCCGGATCCCGGGTCCCTGGGCCGGAGGTCTCGATACCGACGACATGGCCCTCGCCGGTTCGGTCGCTGCGCAGAGCAACCACGCGAAGTGGTGGCTCGAGTCCAGCTTCGGCCTTTTCCAACAGGCCTTCCTCGAACCAGCGAGCTTGTGTGTGCTCGTGCTCGAAGATCACGATCTCGTCCGCGGGCGCCTTCAGAAGAGCGTCCTGGGCGGCCTGAATCGGGTCGGGATCGCCCACTTCGCCAGCCGCCTCGATGCCGTTCGCGCGGAGCTCTTTGAGCACGCGCCCGAGCCGTGCCTCGGCTTCCTGCCTTGGCTCATCGATATCGCCCAGCGTGTGCCGGAAGGCATTCGCCTCAACCGCTGGGACTATCACCCGCAAGTCGACCTTGTTGCCTCGATCACGGGAGCCCCCGTGAATCTCGCCCAGCGGCTCCGGCCCGAGCGGATCGTCGGTAACTATCGCCAGCAGGCGGTGCGCCATCGGTCCTCGACTCGATCTGGATTCATAGCCGTCGCTTACCCTTCGGCGAAGGGGCGAAAACGGGGACGGGTTCGACACTTCTTGAACCTGGGTAGGAGACCAGCGCTTGTTTCCCAACTGGAAGGAGGACAGAAAATGGCCGAGCTGACGACGCTGGAGGAGAAGCTCGCGGAGGTTCTGGGCCTGGCCCAGGCTGCGCAGGGCGCCACCGAAAAAGTCGAGGGCATGGTCGAGGACGAGGGAATCGTCGCCACCCTGCAGAAAATGCGCGACGAGGCCGAGGAGACCGAGCGCCGCTGTACCGAGGCCGCCGACAACCGTGACGGCAAGAAGACCGCGATCCTCGAAAAGGCCCAGGAAACGAAGGGCGAGGCGACCGAGATGATGTCGACCTACCTCGGCGGCGAGTCCGACGGGCTCGACGGGTTCGAGTTCCTGACGATGGCCGAGGCCGGCGAGGTCGGCCACTGGGCGGTGCTCGGCAAGCTCAACGAGTCGGCCGACGAGAGCGAGATCGCCGAGCTGGTCGAGTGGGCACTGCCGATTCAGGAACGCCACTTCGCCGACGTGAAGGACGGCTCGCTAAAGCTGGCGGGGGAGAAAGACCCCTACGAAGAGTCCTAGGGTCGGGCTCCCCCAATGTCCAACAGGAGGCGCCGCCCAGGGGTCACCGCAGCAGTGGTGGCACTCGGCGTCTCCCTCATCGCTCTCTCCGGCTGCGGCGACCTCAGCCGCGATGAGCTCAATCGCGGCGTCGAATCCCTCAGCGCGATCGCCGCCCAGGGTGAGCTGATCGCCAACGGGGTCGCCCGCGACGCGACCAAGTCCACCTACACGCGGGTGATGGCAAAGACGCTCGGCGGCGAAGCCGAGCACGAGGCCGAAAAGCTCGCTGACGCCGAACCCGAAGGCGAGGTGAGGCCAGAGCGCCACGCGGCGGTCCAGATCGGCGGCGAGCTCTCCCAGCTCTTCTCCGAACTGCAGACCTTCCCCGGCGACGAGCGCCACGGTGCCGTGGTCGAACACCACATGGAAGAAGTCAAAGAACAGGCAGACGCCGTGGTGGCGCGGCTCACAGGGGAAGCGCCGTGAAGATCATCTTCAAGATCGCCCTCGGCATCATCGCCGCGGTCGGCGGCTTCCTCGACATCGGTGACCTCGTCTTCAACACCCAGGCCGGTGCGCTTTACCGCTACGACCTGCTCTGGGCGGTTGCGCTCGGCACGCTCGGGATCGCCGTCTACGCAGAGATGGCCGGGCGGGTCGCGGCGGTCAGCCAACGGCCGGTTTTCGACGTGATCCGGATGCGTCTCGGCTTCGGCCCGGGACTGGTCGCGCTGATCGCCAGCACTCTCGTCAACGTCCTCACCGTCGCCGCCGAGCTGGGCGGCCTGGCGATCGTCTTGCAGCTGCTCTTCGACGCCCCGTTCAGCCTCTTCGTCGTCCTCGCCGCGATCGGTTTGGTCGTCGCCGTCGCCCTGCTGCCGTTTGGTGGCATCGAGCGCATCTTCGGCTATGGCGGCCTGCTGATGCTGGTCTTCGTCGTCACCGCCGTCCATCAGCACCCCGACTGGGGAGCCGTTGCCAATGGCTTCATTCCTTCGCTCAGCGACTCCAAGCTCTACCTCTACTTCGTGGTCGGCGTCTTCGCCGCGGCGCTGATGCCATACGAGGTCCACTTCTACTCCTCGGGGGCGATCGAGGAGGGTTGGACCGAAAAGAGCCTGAAGGAGAATCGGCTGAACGCGATCATCGGCTACAGCCTCGGAGGGATCCTCGCGGCGGCGCTGGTCGTGGTCTCGGGCTACCTCTTCCACCCCCTGGGCGTCGAGCCCAACGACCTCGGCACGGTGGCCCTGCCCGTCCAAGGGGCGTTCGGCGAGACCGGTCTACTGCTGGCCCTGGGCGGGATGCTGTTCTGCGTCGGCGGCGCCGCGATCGACTCCAGCTTCTCCGCCGCCTACAACCTTGCCCAGTTCCTCGGCTGGGAGTGGGGCCGTTACCGCGGCCCAAAGAAAGCCCCACGCTTCACCGTCTCCTGGCTCGTCTTTCTCTTCCTCGCCGTGCTGATCGTCCTGACCGGGATCAACCCGGTCGAGATCACGGAGTACTCGGTCGTCTTCGCGGTTGTCGCGCTGCCGATGACCTACCTGCCGATCCTGCTGATCGCCGGCGATCGCTCGTTCATGGGCGAGCACGTCAACGGCCGGGTTTCGACGGGGCTTGGTTGGATCTACTTCGCTGTGATCGTCGTCCTCGCCGTGGCGGCAATACCGCTGCTGCTGATGACCAACGGAGGCGGTGGATGAATCGCGAGGACCCGATCTTCATCGCTCACCGATTGCTCGACGAGCAGATCCTCGACTGCGACGGGCGCCGCTGCGGGCGTGTTGACGACATCGAGCTGCAGGGGAGCCCGCCGCGGGTCTCCGCCCTGCTGGTCGGGGTGGGCCTCTATCCGCGGCGCCTGCCCCGCTGGCTGCGTGGGCTGGCGCGGCGGCTGTCCGGTCCCGAGCGCTGGGGCGCGAGCGCGCTGCGCATCCCCTGGGAGGAGGTCGACCGGATCGAGGCGGCGGTGCACCTGCGCGGCAAGGCCGAGGAGCACGGTCTCGGCGAGGGCGACGATCCCGAGCGTTGGATGGTCAGGCGGCTGCCGTGGAACTGAACCGGGATCCCTTCGCCTTCAGCGAGTTGATCGGAAAGCCCGTCTGCGACAGCTCGGGTCGCCGGCTCGGGCGGGCCTTCGAGGTGAGGGCGCATTGGGAGGACGATCGCATCGTCATCGACGAGCTCTTGCTCGGGCGCGGCTCGCTGCTGAAGCGGCTGCGCGGCCCGGAGGCCAGGGCCGGAGGTGTTCGCTGGGAGAACGTGATCGAAATCGGCGAGCGGATCGTCATTCGTGTCTAGCTGCTCCATCCGGCGGGCGCAACATATCGCTGGCCGCTTAGCTGTCGCGCACTCAATCCTTCTCCTGGCGGGTACAAGTGGTTCGCGATGAGCAAGAGCGACGAAGCGCAGATCGACATCGACGGAGTGATCGAGTGGCGCGACGCGGAGGGCAAGCTACACCGCGTCGAAGGCCCCGCACGGGTCTTCCCGAGTGGCCGTGAGGAATGGTTCCGCCACGGCCGCCTTCATCGCACCGACGGTCCGGCTGTGATTCACGCGAACGGATCGGTCAAGTACTACGCCGACGGCGTCCGCCATCGTGAGGACGGGCCGGCCTGTGTCTACGTCAACGGGACCGAGAAGTGGTATTGGGAAGGCAAGCGCCATCGCGACGATGGTCCGGCGGCGATCTACCCGGACGGACGCCGCGTTTGGTTCATCGAAGGCGAGAAGGTGCGCGAAGAGCGCAGCGCCCGCCAGCCCTCGCTGGTCAAAGCGAGGCGATTCGCCGCCGCCAGCTCCTCCGGCTCGGTCTTCTTCCGCTGAGGATCTGTTGCTCTGATTTGCGGGGCGGTCGTCGAGCACACCCAGGCGGGTGACCTATCGAGCTTCGATCTCGGCGCTTTGGCCGAGTGGCGCGACCGAACAGCTAGGGCGCCTCGAGGCGCTGCACCTGAAGGCCGCCGCCCTGGCTCTGTAGCGGAGACGACACGTTTTGCGCTGACTCCCTGGGGTAGAGACGCCGAGAGGCCCAAGGGAGCGGCCCCCGCTCACTCCTCGCCAGTTCCGAAACCCCCCCAGATCTATGGAAGGCGAGAAAAGGTGAAGAAAGTAGTCGTCACTGGCGCGACGGGCAACGTCGGCACCAGCACGATCCAGGCTCTAAGCGAAGCTCCGGAGATCGACGAGATCGTCGGGCTAGCTCGGCGCGAGCCCACTTGGACACCGCCGAAGACCAACTGGGTCGAGGCAAATGTCCTCACCGCCGACCTCGGCGAAATCTTCGAGGGGGCAGACGCGGTCATCCACCTCGCTTGGGCGATCCAGCCCTCCCGCGACGCGGTGACCCTGGAGCGGATCAACGTCGAGGGCAGCCGTCGCGTCTTCGAGGCCGTGGCCGCGGCCGGAGTGCCGAAGCTGGTCCACGCCTCCTCGGTCGGCGCCTACTCGCGCGGGCCCAAGGACCGCGAGGTCGACGAGAGCTGGCCCACTGAGGGTACGCCCACCTCGTTCTACTCGCGCCACAAGGTCGCGGTGGAGCGAGAGCTGGACCGTTTCGAAGCCGACAATTCCGAGACGCGGGTCGTGCGACTTCGCCCCGCGCTGATCTTCAAGGACGAGGCCGCGACCGAGATCCGCCGCCTCTTCGTCGGGCCGTTCCTACCCAGCTTCCTCCTGCGCCGTCGTCTCCTAGTCGCTCTGCCCCGAATCGACCGGCTGCGCTTTCAGGCTGTTCACTCCGAGGATGTCGGACGGGCCTACCTGCGTGCTGTCCTGGCAAATGTGGACGGCGCTTTCAACATCGCCGCCGAGCCGCCGCTCAGCCCCGAGGAGATGGCCGAGCGGATCGGCGTGCGCAGCTTCCCGGTGCCCGCCCGGGTGGTGCGGCGCCTCGCCGATCTGAGTTGGAGGATGCGCCTGCAGCCGACGCCCCCGGGTTGGCTCGACATGGCGCTGAACGTGCCGCTGATGTCCTCCGAGCGGGCACGCGGGGAGCTCGGCTGGGAGCCCCGCCACAGTGGGGTGGAGGCGCTGGAAGAGCTGTTGGAGGGCCTGCGCGAGGGTCATGGCGCCAAGACCCCGCCGCTCGAAGCCGACAGCGTCGGCGGCCGGCTTGACGACTTGAAGACCGGCGTCGGAGCGCGCCAGTGGGATCGCGACCGCGACGAGCAGATCGTCAAGTACCTGGCCGACGTGCACTCGATCGAGTTGCAAGCGCTGGCGCAGCTTCGCGCCGCGCCGAAGATCGCCGGGGACGAGCGTCTCTGCCAGGCGTTTGAACAGCATCTGGTCGAGACCGAAGACCAGGAGCGGCGCGTGCGTGAGCGCCTGGAAGCGCTGGGCGGCGAGCCCTCGAAGCTGAAGGATGCAGCCGGAGCGCTCGGCGGCTGGGGGATGGTCGCCTTCGCGGCCTCTCAGCCCGACACGCCGGGGAAGCTGGTGATGCACGCGTACTCCTACGAGCACATGGAGCTCGCTGCCTACGAGCTGCTGAAGCGATTGGCCGAGCGTGCCGGCGATGAGGAGACGGCGCGGATGGCGGCCGCCATTGCCGAGGAGGAGGGACGGATGGCCGAGCGCCTGGAGCAGTCCTTCGATACTGCGGTCGAGGTTTCCCTGGGGGCAGTCGACCCGGACCTGCTCGACTCCGCACTGCTGGCCTACCTGCGCGACGTCCATGCCCTCGAGGGGCAGGCCGAAAAGCTGCTGGAGGCCGGCGCCGAGCGGGTCGATGACGATCGCCTCGAGGCGGCCTTCCGCGACCATCTCAATGAGACCCAGCGCCACCGCGAGCGGATCGCGGGCCTGCTGGATGAGCGTGGTGCCGCGCCCTCGCTGGTCAAGGACGCGATGCTGAAGGCCGGCGGGCAAAACCTCTCCGCCTTCTTCGGCGCCCAGCCGGACTCGACCACCAAGCTCGCCGGCTTCGGGTTCGCTTTCGAGCATCTGGAGATCGCCGCCTACGAACTTCTGCAGCGGGTCGCGGCCCGGACCGGCGATGAGGGAGTGGTCGCGACAGCGGAGGAGATCCTCGCCGAGGAGCGCCGCGCGGCCGCGCGGGTCGCTGAGAGCTGGGACCGTCCCGACGTGCCTCTCGGGGTGGCGTCGTGAAAGAGCGAAAAGACGAGAAAGGAAACCCGATGGAATCTGGACAGACGAGGCAACTGGCAGTGGTCACCGGCGCCTCCAGCGGCATCGGCTTCGAGTTGGCGAAGGTCTTTGCTGCGGAAGGCTTCGACCTCTTGATCGCGGCCGAGGACGCCGAGCTGACGACCGCGCTCGAGGAGCTGAAAGGGTCAGGTGCAAACGTGGAAGCCCACCGCCTCGACCTCGCCACCGAGGCCGGGGTGATCGAGCTCTACCGCCACATTCAGAACACTGGCCGCCCGGTCGACGCCCTCGCGTTGAACGCCGGAATCGGTGCGGGTGGAGCCTTCGCAACCGAAACGGAACTGGCCGACGAGCTGAAACTGATCGACCTAAACGTGCGCTCGACTGTTCACCTCTGCAAGCTGGTGGTGGCCGACATGGTCGAGCGCGACGAGGGGCGAATCCTCTTCACCTCCTCGATCGCCGCGACGATGCCCGGTCCCTTCCAGGCCGTCTACAACGCCTCCAAGTCCTTCGTCCAGTCCTTTGCGCTGGCGCTCCGAAACGAGCTGAAGGAGACCGGCATCGCGATCACGTCGCTGATGCCGGGGGCGACGGAGACCGAGTTCTTCGAGCGCGCCAAGATGGAGGACACCAAGGTGGGCGCCGGCGAGAAGGACGACCCTGCCGAAGTCGCGCGCCAGGGCTTCGATGCCCTGATGGCAGACAAGGAGAGGGTCGTTGCCGGCGCCCTCAAGAACAAAGCTCAGGTCGCCGCCGGCCGGGTCATTCCCGACCGTGTCAAGGCCGAGAAACACCGCGAAATGGCCGAACCCGGCTCGGCCGAGGAGGGGAACCGATGAAGGCGCTCACTTTCCACGGCAAACGAGACGTCCGGGTCGACGAGGTCCCAGACCCGAAGATCGAGCAGCCGACCGACGCGATCGTGCGCATCACCTCGACCGCGATCTGCGGCTCCGACCTCCACCTCTACGAGGTGCTGGGGATGTTCATCGAAGAGGGCGACATTCTCGGCCACGAGCCGATGGGGATCGTCGAGGAGGTCGGCTCGGAGGTCAGTCAGATCAAAGAGGGCGACCGTGTCGTCATCCCCTTCAACATCTCCTGCGGCGATTGCTGGATGTGCAAGGAAAAGCTTTTCGCCCAGTGCGAGACGACGCAGGTGCGCGAGCAGGAAAAGGGCGCCTCGCTCTTCGGCTACACCAAGCTCTACGGCGAGGTCCCGGGCGGCCAGGCCGAGTACCTGCGGGTGCCGCAGGCCCACTTCGGCCCGATCAAGGTTCCCGAGAACAGTGCCCCCGACGAGCGCTACCTCTTCCTCTCCGACGTGCTGCCGACCGCCTGGCAGGCGGTCGAGTACGCGGCAATCCCGAAAGGCGGCAGCGTCGCCGTCTTCGGCCTCGGCCCGATCGGGCAGATGTGTGCGCGGATCGCCCGCCATAAGGGGGCGGAGACGGTGATCGGCATCGATTCGGTCCCCGAGCGCCTGGAGATGGCTCGGCGCCACGGCGTCGATGCGATCGACTCTTCCGAGCACGAGGACGTACCGGCGATCGTCAGGGAGATGACCGACGGGCGCGGCCCCGATGGGGTGATCGACGCGGTCGGTATGGAGGCCCACGGCGCCAAAGTCGCCGAGCTGGCCCAGAAGGCGACCGGCCTGCTCCCCGACGCGCTCGCGGCCAAGGCGACCGAAAAGGCCGCGGTCGACCGCCTCTCGGCGCTGCTAGGTGCGATCGACACGGTGCGCCGCGGCGGCACGATCTCGATCTCCGGCGTCTACGGCGGCCAGCTCGACCCGTTGCCGATGATGCAGCTCTTCGACAAGGGCGTGCAGATCCGCATGGGCCAGGCTCACGTGCGGCGCTGGACCGACGAGATCCTGCCGCTGCTCGAAGGCGATGAGGACCCGCTCGGAGTCGATGACCTCACCACCCACCAGCTGCCGCTGGCCGAGGCGCCAAGCGCCTACGAGATGTTCCAGAAGAAGCAAGATGGGGCGATCAAGGTCGTCCTCAAGCCCTGACTCGGAGGAGGAGACCGCGATGGCGAAAGACCACGGATCAAGTGTCAAGGACGACAAGCAGTACGAAGGGCTCCGCAAGAAGGGCATGAGTAAGCAGCGCGCTGCCTCGATCGCCAACTCCTCGGAATCCTCGAAGAAAGGCGGCGAAAAGAGCGGCAAGGGTAAGGGCGGCTCGAAGTCCCAGAAGCGGGCAGCCGGCCGCGAGGGCGGCAAGAAGGCGGGGAAGTCGAGCTAGCCCAGTGAAAGCTCTACTGATCAACTGCACGCTCAAGACAAGCCCCGAGAAGTCCAATACGGAGGCGCTCGCGGAGGTCGTCGCCGAGGCGCTGCGCAAAGAGGGGGTCGAGGTCGCTTCGGTCCGCGCAGTCGACCTTTCGATCCCGCCCGGCGTCGAATCGGAGATGGGGGAGGGGGACGAGTGGCCCGGCATCCGTGCCCAGATCCTCGACTCGGAGATCCTCATCTTCGCCACGCCGACCTGGCTCGGGCGCCCCTCCAGCATCGCCCAGCGTGTGCTGGAGCGGATGGACGCGATGATCGCCGAGACCGACGAGGACGAGCGCCCCGTCGCCTACAACCGCGTCGCCGGCGTCGTCGTCACCGGCAACGAGGACGGCGCCCACCACGTCATCTCCGAGGTCTCCGGCGCGCTCAGTGACGTCGGCTTCACGATCCCCGGCCAGGCCTGGACCTACTGGAACAAGGGACCGGGTCCTGGCGAGGATTACTCCGAAACCGAGGAGGGCCACGAGTGGTCGCACTCGACCGGCAGGTCTGCCGCGGCGAACTTGCTCGCGGTCGCCAGGGCACTTGAGGACAAGCCGATCCCGGCGCCGCCTTCCGAATGAGCGAACTTGACTTGAGTCTCGCCCGAGCGGGCGAGACTCAAGTTCGCTCGAATTGCTCGGGCCCAGGAATCAGCCGCCGCCGTGGCGGCGGGCGGTCGAAGCGATGGGCCGTCGCCGCAGGTCCGGATGATCCCCTCGTCTTCCGCGAGGCTGGTACTTGGCGAGACGTTCGCTCCGAGGAGCCAACTACCTACAGGAGAAGGCCGGCGAGGAGTTCTCGGCGAAGGACTTCCGGACACCGATAAGGCGGGCGGGCGGCCCGAGCTGGTCGGCGTTCGCTAGGCCGAGAGAGCTTGGTCGGCGCCCTCGAAGACCAGGCCATTGGCAGTCAGACCGGTGACCGAGAGGACGCGAAGGACCTGGCTCGATGCCCCGTAGACCGCGATCCGGCGCCCTTCCTTGGCCAGCCGGCTATAGGCCGCGACGATGACTGCGATCCCGGTCGAGTCGATGAACTCACAGTTCTCGAGGCTGACTAGGACACGGGGGTATTCCTCGCCTGCGCGATCGAGGGCTTCCTGCAGCTGATCGGCAACCGCCAGATCGAGCTCTCCCTCTACCCGGATCTCCCGGCACCCAGTGCGAGGATCCAACTCAGTGAGCTTGAAGGTCCGCACGGCGCTCCAGTAGTGGTCGGGACTGAAATATGGGAATCGACGGCAAGCCAACGCTCCGGCGACTGCGCTCCGAAACGTCTCCCGAATCCTAGCGCTGGAGTCGAACAGGTGCAACGAGTGGAACCCCCGAGCGCAACGCTGAATGAGCAGGTCCGTCCGTCCAGTTCTCAGCCTCCTGCCCGAGGCTATGGAGGTGGATTGTCACCTGCGAAAACGGATATCAATCTGTGGTGGCCCGAAAGCCCCGATCCCCGTCTCCAGAGGAAGTTCTCGCGGCCATCGTCGAGCTCGCCGACGATGGGTTCTGCAGGCGCAGCTCCCTTGGTCTCCACTTTCGCGGCCTCGGCGAGCGCGAGCTGCGCCGGACGATCCGGCGAGCCGTTGGGCTCGGTCTAGCCCTCGAGCGGCGAGGTCCCGACGGACGCTCCTATCTCACCGTGACCGGCGAGGGATGGAACTTGCTCAGATCGGAGCAGAGCGGGTAGCTCTCCCGAAACGGCAATTCGAGGGGAGGGTCGATGCGAAGCGTTCTGATCAGCGGTTGCTCGTCCGGAATCGGCCGGGCCTGCTGCGCCTCTCTAGCCCGCGATGGCTGGCGAGTCTTCGCCGGAGTGCGAAGCGACATCGACGCACAATCGATCGAAGCGGATCCCGGAGGCCTCACCGCGATCCAATTCGATCTCACCGACGCAAGCTCGATCATTGTGGCGCGAGAGCAGATCGAGAAAGAATCGAACGGCGCCCTCGACGCGCTTGTCAACAATGCCGGCATCGCCGTCGGCGGAGCCCTGGAGATCGTGCCGCCCGAGGAGCTGCGGCGCATCCTCGATGTCAACGTCGTCGGCCAGGTTGCGGTCTCCCAGGCCTTCCTTCCCTTGCTGCGCGTCGCTCGCGGGCGGATCCTCTTCGTCGGCTCGGTGGGCGGCCGGGTCGCCTTTCCCTTCGCCGGCCCCTACCACGCCTCCAAGTTCGCGCTTGAGGCCGTGGCCGACTCGATGCGAGCGGAGCTGCGCCCGCAGGGCGTCTCGGTGAGCCTGCTCGAGCCGGGGCCGATCGCCACGCCGATCTGGGCCAAGGCAAAAACCCAGGTCGCCTCGCTGCGAGCCAGCCTCGGCGGCGAAGCCCGGTCGCTGTACGCGGAGGAGCTGGAGGGATTCGAGGAACGTCTGGCCTCTGCCGAGGAGAGTGGAGGCCAGGCTCAAGAAGTCGCCGAGAAGATCCTAAAGGTGCTGCGAGCCGATTCCCCCGCTTCCCGCTACCAGGTGGGCCGAGGGGCGAGGACGCTCGTCTCCCTGCGCCCACTGCTGCCTGACGGGCTCTTCGACCGCCTGGCGCGACGGTTCACTGCCGGGCGCTGAGAATCCCGGTGGACCTACTCAAGCGGGCACTCCGAGACACGGCATAGCTCGGCGGAGAGGTTTCGCTCCATCATCTCCAGTGCCGCCTCGGCGAGGTGGTCGAAGATCGGCGCGACGCCGTCGGTTGGTACCGCAATGCGGAAGTGGCGCACGTGGGCATCGAGTGCGCTGTAGAAGATGCACTGCTCGGTCACTTGACCGCAGAGCACAAGACGATCGACACCCATCTGGTCAAGCAGGTAC
>DASYIY010000111.1:0-32044 GCA_035997045.1 Solirubrobacterales bacterium
GGACCCGACCGTCAACGCCGCCCACAACGCACTGACCCCGACGGCCAGCCCCTCGGAACGGGATTCGGCCCCGCTAGAGCGGATTGCGGGTTACAGGGCACCGCTGATTCCCCGCCTAGCACGGTCCGCGACCATCGTATCTACATTCGCCCCATTCCATCGGGGCGAATGTAGATGCGTGCCGTTCGCAGCCATCAGCGCCTTATTAGCAGGCGGGTCTTGAAGACGGTCGCCGTCGCTTTTCCGGCGCGGACTTTCTGGCGGACCAGGAGGCGCCTGCGCTTCGCCACCTGCTTGCGCGCCCTCGGCTTAACCTTGAGCGTGACCAGCTTGCCCTTGCCGCTGCGCAACCGGACGCTGCGCCGGTTCGTCGCCGGGCGGCCCTTCTTCAGCAGGCCCTGCACCGTGGTCCGGCACTGGCGTCTGACCTTGCGCGGGCAATTGACGCGAACCAGGAGGCGCTTGCCGTCGTCGAGCTTCGCGGTGCCGGGCGTCGCGCTCCGCAGCAGTTCTTCCAGCCGCTGCGAGTCGAAGGCGCCGCCGCCTTTTCCGGCGCCCCTACCGCCGTCTTTGCCTTTGCCTTTGCCACTGTTGCCCCCGCTGCTGCCCGTTACGGCACTGAGCACGACGTTGTCGTAGTCGGCGCTGCCGGTTGCGAGAACACTGGTCCCACTGGTGTAGCGGCTGGAGATTTGGATCCGGTATTCGTCGCCGATCGCGAGGCTGCTGGGATCGATCGAGCCACGGGACACGCTGGTCCAGGAGGCGGCGCCGGCCAGGGTCGTCGGCGCGATCAGCGTCACGCCTTCACCTCCGGCCGAGAGATCGTTGAGCCGCACCGCGTACTCGGCCGAGTTGCCGGCCACGCCAAGCAGCTGATCGACGTTGGCGCGACGATCCATCGCGAAGCCGATCGACCCGGGATCGGCTCCACCGGCCCCCGCATAGGTAAAGGGCGGGCTCTGCCAGACCGCGGTCGTGGCTCCGCCCACCGCGGTTACTCCGGCAACGCCGGTGTAGGCGGAGCGGATGAAGCCACCTCCGTCGGCTCCGCCGGAGCCCTGGAAGGAGTTTTCGACGCTCGCGCAGAGCAGCGGCGGCAGGCAAGTGCCTTCCGTGCTCGAGGAGGAGTCCCAGCCTGCAGCGCCCCCATCGAAGCCGCGCGCTGCGTTGGTAGACGGGTACTTGCTGCCCGCGGCGCCTGCCAAGGCGGGGATCGCCAGCAGCAGGGCTGCGAGGCACGCCGCGGCGATCGCACCGGTGCGGCGAAGCATTGGAATGCACATCGGGTCCTCCTCTTACTCGTTGTTCGCCCGAACAGGCGACTACCGAGTTTTGGGTACCCAACAAAATTGGCGGTGCTGCCCGAGTTGGACGAACATAGGATCGGCGCCACGTGATCGACGTCGACACAGGCTCCTTCTTCGCAATCGTCTTCGTCGCCGCGATCGCCGCGATCGCCGTCGCGGTCGTGCCAAGGGGAATGGCACCGCCCGTGGTGGTGCTGGAGCTCGTACTGGGGATCGTCATCGGCCCCCAGGTGCTCGACTTCGCCCACTCCTCCGACTTCATCGAGTTCTTCTCCAACCTCGGCCTGGGGATGCTTTTCTACTTCGCCGGCTACGAGATCGACTTCGAACGGATCAAGGGCGCGCCGATGAAGCTCGGCGCGCTCGGCTGGGTGCTTTCGGTCGCGCTCGCCTACGGGATCGGCGGCGCACTCGCGCTGGCCGGCGTCGTCGTCTCCTTCCTCTACACCGGCTCGGCCCTGGCGACGACGGCGATCGGCACCCTGATCCCGATCCTCAAGGACAGCGGCGGGCTGAAAACCCGCTTCGGCACCTACCTGCTGGCGGCTGGGGGCGCCGGCGAGTTCGGCCCGATCCTGCTCGTCACGCTGGTCTTGACAACAGCCAGTCCCCTCCACGAGGCGGCGATCCTCGTCGGCTTCGTCTTCCTCGCACTCGGGGTCGCCCTCGCCTCGGTCCGCCTCGCCTGGCGCGGCTGGCCCGCCCTCGAAAAAACCTTCGAGGCAAGTAGTCAGCTTGCCGTGCGGATCACGGTCGTCCTCGTCTTCGGCCTGGTACTGCTGGCGAGCCAGCTCGGCCTCGACGTCCTGCTCGGAGGCTTCGTCGCGGGAATGATCACCAGAGCGGCCCTCAGAGGCCACGAGCTCCAGGTCTTCGAGTCGAAGCTGACCGCGGTCGGCTTCGGCTTCTTCGTCCCCTTCTTCTTCATCACCAGCGGCCTCGAGTTCAATCTCGATGCGCTCGCCTCGGCCGAGGCCCTGGCCAAGATGGCCCTCTTCTTCGTCCTCTTCCTGGTCGTCCGCGGCGCCCCCGCCCTGCTCCTCTATCGCAAGGTGCTCAGCGCAACCGAGCGCCGGGCCCTCGCCTTCTTCTCCGCCACCGAGCTCCCCCTCGTCGTCGCGATCACGACGATCGCGGTGGACGCAGGAAAGATGCGCACCTCGACCTCAGCCGGCCTGGTTGGCGCCGCGATTCTCTCCACCCTGATCTACCCCTTCATCGGCATGGCCCTGCAGAAGCGAGCGATGGCGGAGCAGGGCGAAGAGCCTCCCTCGGCCGACCCGGTCGAGGCTCCAGCCCCAGCCTGATCCCAGCCCCACCGCCCGCCTATGATTGACCCTCTCCGGGGCGCGTAGCTCAGCGGGAGAGCGCTCGCCTCACACGCGAGAGGTCGCTGGTTCGAACCCAGCCGCGCCCATAGCGAAACCGCATGACAGCAGGGATTGCGGTGCCAATGCAGTGGACCTGAGAGCGCTCGTTTAACACGCGAGAGGTCGCTGGTTCGAACCCAGCCGCGCCCATAGCTAAACCGCTTGTTTGCAGGGATTGCGGTGCCAGTACGGCGGACCTGAGAGCGCTCGCTAACACGCGAGAGGTCGATGGTTCAAACCCAGCCGCGCACATAGCTGAAACCGCTTGGCATCTGCGCTTGCGGTCCACCTTCGACCCGCGATGAAATAGTCAAATGGCCGTTGGCCTAATCGTTAGCCAAATCGCCACGGCACGGCTTCTCCCTGAGGTTTCAACAATCTGCCGCAATGATCAGTGTCCCTTCGCCCTTTGGCCGTCCACCCGGCTGAAGATGATGGCGTTCATGCTCACCCGCAAGCAAGCGATCGAGATGGTCGCCGGTGTCCTCTGACGCAGGGACTCAGGGCCCCCTTCAGGTGCTGGCCAGGGTGAAAGCCACCGAAGAGGATGGCCGGCTGCTCTACCTCCAGCTCCTCAACGGGACCTACACTTGGTTTGCGACCGAAGAGCCGATGGAGTTCGAGCTCGGCGACTGGGCCCTTGTCGGTGACGAGCGCATCGACTACGCCCCCGAAGAGCTTTGGCCCGACGAGCGCTGGGTTGGGATCGTCAAGAGCAAGCTCCCCGACCTCACCGTTCTTGACGCCAGCGGTCATTTGCGCTTCGTCCCCACCAACGAGGTTGACTACGAGATCGGCAACACGGTCCTGGTCACTGAGGATGGAGTCGATCGTGTCATTGACGAGCGCCCCCTTCGTCGCGACTCCGACCCGCTCGATGAGAACGCCCTCGCTCCCTACATCGTGCCTCCCTCCGGCGATCTCGACTTCAGCAAGTTCGGCGGCCTCAAGGATGTGGTCCAGCGGGCGATGCAGCTGGTCGAAGCGACGCTGGTCAAGCGCGAGAAGCTGAAGGCGATCAAGGCGCGCCCGATCAAGGGCGTGCTCTTCACTGGCGACCCTGGTACCGGTAAGACGATGCTTGCCCGGATCATCGCCAAGGAAACCCAGTCGGTTCTCTACCGGATCCGGGGCCCCGAGTTCGTAAGCAAGTGGGTCGGGGAAAGCGAGGAGGTGCTCCGAATGATCTTCGACGACGCCGCCAAACAGAAGCGTGCGATCGTCTTCTTCGACGAGATCGACAGCGTCGCCGGGCGGCGCGAGGAGAACGACCACGACGCGTCGCGGCGAATCGTGGCGACGCTCCTGACGATGATGGATCGCGCCGAGCCCGAGGAAAACGTCCTCGTTCTGGCGACGACCAATCGCCCCGACGACATCGATGAGGCCCTGCTGCGCGCTGGGCGTTTTGATTGGACGATCGAGTTCCCGAAGCCCTCGCTCGAGGATCGAGTGGAGATCCTCGCGATCGGTGCGGCCCGCCACACGGTCAAGGGCGATCTGCTGCTTGCCACCGTCGCCGCCCAGACCGAGGGCTGGACCGCCGCTGACTTGGATCTGATCTGGGCCGAGGCCTCGCTCTTCGCCGTCTCCGATGAGCGCGAGGCGATCATGGCCGAGGACTTCGTCGCCGGTTTTCAGCGAGTGCAGGAGCAGTTCAACCTCAAGCGAGCCAACGAACGCAGAAGGGCGGCCCAGGAGTGAAGAAACTGATCGCCTGGGTGCGAGCCCAGCGAGCCAGCCCAGACCAGGCCGGAGACGTCCTTGGGCCGCGGCGAGAGTTCGTCTACCTCGACGAAGTCAGTGTTTACAGCCTCCTCGCTTCCCGACTCGGAAGCATCCCCCAACAGCTGACCAAATCGGCCTCGGAGTCGCTGCAGAGCGAGATCAACTCCGCGATCGGAGTCAACTACGGCCTCAAAGCTGAGATCGGTTCAAAACTCGCCAGCACTTCGACCTCAGCGACCCAAGTTGTCCGCAAGTCGATGGTTCAGGGGGCCTTCAAAGAGCTGGTCGACGTCGAGCACGGCAAGTTGGCGCTGCCGGAGCCGCCTGCGGGCGGCGAGCTGCCCTCTGCCGCCAACCTCGCCTCGCTGAAGGCGCTTGCCGGAGACCCCGAGTCGAGTTTGGTGCTGGCCGCCGATCAGCCAGCGCGCGGCCAGCTCCTCGAGATCGAGGTCGAGCTCGACGCCGATCCGAGCTTTGCCTTCAACACGGTGATCTCGGAGTTGGTCAAGTTCATGGACCAAAACCCCCAGTTCTTTCCGGCGGGTCTCGAGGGAATCGCGGCCGGCGAGACCATGAACAGGATCATCGCCCAGCTGATGTTCGGTCTCGTGCCGCTGCGCTGCCGCCTCCTCGATTACCAGGCCCTCGAGATCGAGGAAACAGAGTTCCTCGTCCACCGGAGCCTGCTCTCCGGCGCAGAGTTGCCCTCCGGCGCGCAGCTCCGCGACATCCACCTCGTCGGAGTCGCCGAGGAAGGGCTTTTCTGGAAGGACCTGCGCAGGGTGCTCTTCTCGCGCTCGCGTTTCACCGTCATGTGCCGGCTCGGCAAGGATGGGCTGCAACCGACCTGGAGTCCAGTCAAGCTGATCGACGTCTTTGGAAAGGTCATTCCCTCCATCGGCGTGCAGCTCGAAGAGCTGATTGGGGGGATGATCAGCGGCTTTCAGAGCGGCGCCGCCCAAGCCCTTGAGCAGCCTGCAGTTGACGAGAAGATGCAGGTCGGCATGGACCACTACGCGCGCCTATACGCGGCCGAGTTCCGCCAAGAGCCTCTCAGCCCAGCCGAGCTGGCGACGCTTGGCGAACCTGCCGCGGGAATCGATTATGGGCAGCTGGAGCCCCGCCGAAGCGCACTGGAGCAGCTCACACTGCAACTCCGCGAGATCCTCGGCAGCGACGAGGACCGCGAGCTGGAGGCGAGGCTCAGAAACGAGGCAATGGAGACCGCCGGCTTCGGCCTCGGCGCCACCGATGAGATGCCGATGCCCGGGGCCTCCCCGCCGACGAGCGCCGCAGAGCGTTTCCTCGACGTCGAGTTCGTTGCGATCTACTGGTAGCCGCCCCGCCGATGCGTTTGTTCGTAGCGGGCCAGCCCCTCTGCGGCTTATATCGATGCGGAATTGCACCTACCCGGCTTTTGCATCCGAATGTCTCAACATCCCATTGCCGGCGCGGGTACCCTTGGGCCGTGACTCCGCGCTTCTATCGCATATCGTTCTTTATCTTTGCCGGGCTCTGGGCCTTCTTCGGGGTCTGGGCGCTCACTAAGGGCGACTACGTCCAAGGCGGTGTCAATCTCGCGCTTAGCGTCGGATGGTTGCTGGTGGCCGTCTTCAGGGACCAGGTTGCCCCTAGGTCCGAGGCTTTGCTGGAACGGCAGCGCGCCCGCGTCGAGGGCTTCGGTGCCCTTTCGTTCCAACCTGACTCCGATCCCCCTAAGGGCAAATAAGACCCGCGCTGGTTCGCGGATCTCGGCGGCTTGCGTGGCAGTGGTTGCGTTCATGGGGAGGATGGCCACTTCTGGTAGCCACCAAGGCGCAGCTGTTTAGGTCAAGGCCCCACTCGTCCCAGCTTCCCAAAGGGAAGGAGAGGGTCGAAACCCAGCCCTTTCCTGACCTTCGCTGACCTCCGTTGACTATCTCGAAAATTGCGCCGTCAGATCGGCAAAGCGCGCTGATAGCGTGCAAATTGCTCTACAAGCCGCGTCCCGCGCGACGCGCCAGAGAGGATTCGAACCGCCGCCCTTCGGTTTCGTAGACCGGCTCGCCGTGAGATCATCGGGAAATGTCTGGGGCCGATCTCGGAACGAGACGCCGGCCAGCCAGAGCTAGGCCGGGAGATCTGCGACGCCGTTCGACCAGGGAACCCAGAATTGGCAGAGAGGAAATCACGACTGACGAAGCCGCTTGAGGAGTGGGAGGCGGCAGACGTCCTGGCGCTGGTCGAGGAGCGGGTTGAAGAGGGACAGCGGCTTGAGTTCAAGCGCCAACTCAACCTCGACACCACCAAGCAGCGCAGCGAGGCCTGCAAGGATGCGAGCGGCCTTGGCAATAGTCAGGGCGGGCTGCTGGTTTACGGCGTCCAAGAGGAAGAGCAAGACGACGGGCGACGCATTCCGACCCGCGCCACGCCACTGAACGACGGCGATGCTCGTAGCCGCCTCGAGGACATCCTCGACTCGGCGGTGCATCCGCCGCTGAACATGGAGACCCGCCAAATCGAGACTGACGGCGGCTACTTCTTGGTACTGCGCGTCTTTCCGCGCCTCGGCGCTCCCCACATGGTCGACGGCTACGGCGAGATGCGCTTCTACGTACGCGCCGGCTTGAAGACGCGCCCGATGAGCCAGCGGGAGATCGAAGCGGCCTTCGCCGAGGCGGCCCGGAGCGAAGCGCTTGCCGGCGAGCGGCTGGCGCGGCTGGAGCTCGCCGTTCTTCCCGAGGGAGTCGAGCGCGAGAGTACCGCGCGAGGGGCCAACCGCGCCCCCGGCCCCTGGCTTGGCGTCCTCACGGTCCCAATCGACGCACCCGATCCGCTGCTGCCGATGCAGAAAGCCGACAGCCGAGCCTTCCCCGATGACGGTGCCTATGGGCGGTGGAGTCACTCCGATCTGGGGTTGACCCTCAACTGGGATGCGGAGGGCTACCACGGCGATCTCTACGACGAGGACAAGCTGACCCGGCGACTGCGACTCTTCCGCAACGGCACCTTCGAGTGGGGAACGACGCTCGCCAGCCGAGCCGAGTCGATCCCCTCCCTTTCAATCGCTCAGTACATCCACGACGTGCTCGGCTACTTCGCGATTAGCTACCGCCGGGCGGGCTACTTCGGGCGAGTGAGAGCATGGATCGCGATCGAAGCCGGCGTCGGTAGCAAGCTCGGCCTCGACAGTGGCTACTTGGGGTTCGATTTGAAGCCGCTAAGTAATGCTCATCTCGAGTGGCGCGGCGACTACAGCGTCGACGGCCTGCTCGATGATCTGGCCGGAGCGACGCGGGGTGCGATGGATCGCATTTTCGTCGCCTACGGACTCGCGAGTTGCTTTTACTTTGACGCCGAGGGAGCGCCGGTCGGGGAACTATGCAGAGGCAGCTGAGCGCCGAAGGCTCCTCATGGAAGCACTACCGAGGGCCTGACACGTGTCTTCTCGGCTGATCAGATCCTATGACTCGTTGGCCTTTTTATTGGCCAAATAGCCCTTTCATTGGCCAGAACACAGCCCAACCTGGCCCATCGCAGCCTAATGTAACCTGACCAACTTTCCCAGCTGCAGAGCCATATTCAACCATTTAGAGCCATATGCCGCTCCGTTGATCAAACGCCTCACACGCGAGAGGTCGCTGGTTCGAACCCAGCCGCGCCCATAGGACCCCCTATCTAGAGCCAAAAATCAGGGGTGGTTCTAACCCCGTTCAAAATTTGGCTCTACAGCTCGAATCGCAAGACCGAGCGACTCGCTTACAGCCCTGAATCTGTGTCCCGACCCGGCTAGAAGCCGAGCGGATGCGAGGTTCGAAGCGCGAGAGACAACTCGCGTCAAAGGTGCTTTGAGGAATCCAGCCGGGACCACCGCGGCTTCCGTACCCCAAGCCCCTCATGCGCCAAGGTCCCGCTGCCATTCAGCCGTTGGTTCCAATGGAAGGTTGGCGCGGAGCAAGACGAGCGTCCGCTCGACTACCGCCGGCAGCTGCTTTTTGACCTCGAAGTCCCAGACGCGGAGGACGCTCCAGCCGGCTTGCTTCAGTTCGGCGTCGATGCGGCGGTCGCGCTCGATGTTCTTGGCGATCTTCTCGTCCCAGTAGGCGCCGGAGCGGCCGGGCTTGTGGCGGGAAGGGTGGCCGTGCCAGAAAGCGCCGTCGACGAAGACGGCGACCTTGAGCGCGGGCCAGGCTAGGTCCGGGGTGCCGGGCGCCGGCTTGTAATGGTTGCGCCAGCCGCGCACTCCAGCCGCGTGCAGGGCACGGCGGAGGGCGATCTCCGGCGTTGTGTTCTTGCCCTTGACCGCGGCCATGATGCGCCTGCGTTGCTCCGGCGTGCGGGTATCGGTCATCGGGCGTCGATGCTATGCGCGAAAAGACGCCGCCGCGTCACTCTTTAGCCTGCAGGCTCATGCCGACCGACTCCGATCCGAAGGGGGCCGGCCGACGATCTCGCTCGCGGCGCCCGCTCGCCGTGGATCTGTTCGCCGGCGCCGGCGGACTCTCGCTCGGACTCGAGCAAGCCGGGTTCGACGTCCTCACCGCGGTCGAGTACGACCCGGTCCACGCCGCCGCACACGAGTTCAATTTCCCCCAGACAAAAGTGCTCTGCGCCGATATCTCAGCGCTCAGCGCCGATGACCTGAAAGCTGCCGCGCGCGCGGGCATGAGCGCTCACGGGCACGACGCCGAGGAGTGGGACGGCGAGTTCGACCTGATCGCCGGGGGGCCTCCCTGCCAGGGCTTCTCCTTCATCGGCAAGCGACTGGTCGACGACAAGCGCAACCAGCTGGTCTTCCACTTCTTCCGCCTCGTCTCCGAACTGCGACCGCGCTACTTCGTGATGGAGAACGTGCCCGGAATGGCCAGGGGCGGCCACGCCAGCATCCTCGACAAGCTGATCTCGGAGTTCGAGGAGGCGGGCTACCGCTTTCCCGAAGAAGAGATGGAGGCCAAGAAGCACCGCATCCTCAACGCCGCCGACTTCGGCGTTCCGCAGGAGCGAAATCGTCTCTTCCTGATCGGCACCCGCAAGGATCAGGCCAAGACAGCCAGGCCTCCAGCGCCAACCGTCCACCCCGTCGCCAAGCGCTCTACCGTGGCGGAGGAGCGGGCCGATTCCGAGCTGCCCTGCGGACCGACCGTCTGGGACGCGATCGGCGACCTGCCCAACCTGAGCCGCTTCGCGTCGCTCTTCGGATCGGACACCACTCGACTTTCTGACGCTGCGGTCGCTGCGATGGAGATCGCGGCCAGCCCCTATGCCCGCCGCCTGCGCGGCCTCGAAGCCGATCCCGACGATCTCTCTCGACCGCGCGACTGGGACCCCTCGAGACTGACTGGCTCGATGCGCACCGAGCACACCGAGAAGTCGATCCGGCGTTTCAGGGCAACCAAGCCCGGCGAGACGGAGCCGATCAGCCGCTACTACAGGCTCGACCCGGATGGCCTCTGCAACACCCTGCGCGCCGGCAGCGGCAGCGAGCGCGGTGCCTTCACCTCGCCGCGGCCCCTCCACCCCCGCCTGCCACGGGTCCTCTCCAACCGCGAGGCGGCACGGCTGCACTCGTTCCCCGACTGGTTTCGACTCCACATGACCAAGTGGCACGGCTTCCGCCAGATCGGCAACGCGGTCGCACCGCTGGTGGGGCGGGCGGTCGGCCATGAGATCGTTGTCGCGCTCGAGCTCGAGCCAGCGGTTCCCAGCAAGAGCCTCGCGCTCGGCGAGCCCCGCCTGGTCCGCCTCAGCATGAACGAGGCAGTCGCTCACTTCGGAGCGGACAGGGCCTCGATCCCGGCGCCGAGGACGCGCGGCGCAATCGCGGTCGCGGCGGCCGAGCCCGGCGCCCGCGAGCTCGTCGCGGCTTAGGACCTACTAGCCGATTCCCTGCACCGGCGGCGTCAGGCGATAGACGCCTTCGGTGACTTTGCGAAGCGGCGGGAAGCTGGTGTCGAACTCGACGATCCAGACCAGCCCGCCGGGAAGGGCCTGCACCCCCAGCGGCAGGACGAAGTCCGCGTCGGGCGAGGTCGATGCAACCCGTTCGGAGCCGCGCGCGATCTGATCGAGGTCGAGTTCCTCCGTCGGGCCCTTCATCTCGCAACTGACCAGGAGGTTGTCGCCATTTGTCAGCGCCCCGAGGTAGACCGCGTCGACCTCCGCCTTGCCGAGCTTGACGTTCGACTGCAACAGCTCGAGCCCGAGCAGCTCGACCGAGCTGTAGAGGCTGAGGTGGGTGTGGACGATGTCGAGGTTGGTGACGACGTGCGTCAGCCAGGTCTCGTCGGAACGCCCGAAGGCGCGCGACGCCGGCGGCAGGCTGAGGCTCTGGACCCGGTGGGGGTTCTGCAGAAGCTCCGCCTTGGGCTGGTTGACGGTGAAGGCGGTCGACCGGCCGGCCGGCAGCTCGACGAAGCGGAAGCAGTTGCCCTCGCCGGGCTCCTGGATCGCCGTCCAGCCGGCTTCGACAACCGCTGCCGGGAAGGTCTCGTTGCGGGTCCGGGTGCGAACGATGTCCTTCATGAAGTTGGCCGGATTGCGATCGGAGAGTCCCCCTCCCCACTTTCGAATCACATCCGATACCTCTTCCAACGTCACCACCGGATCGCTCAGCGAGTCGGTCGCCGGGTCGTGGCGCTCGCGGAAGAGGTTCTCTATGACCGCTGTCTTCTGGCTGGCCACGGCTAGATCGTTGCGCTTCCGCACGACGGATCGCCGACTTCGTCCTCTTCACCCTGTGGAGCGAACGGACCGAGATCGGCACGAGCTTTCTCCACAAGGTCCTCGAGACCGAAGATGTCGACCATGTAGCTGGCCATCACCCAGGCAGCTCCGTACTCGACTATTTCGCCACTCAGGCCGCGCGCGGAGAGGGCAATCGAGATCAGCGCCTCGTCGAGCACTTCCTCGTAGTACCGCGAGCCGGCCAGCCACTCAAAACGCTCGGTCAATTCGCTTCGGTGAACCATCGCGACCACCGTAGGCAGAGACGACGCGCCGGTGGTGCGCAGGATCGAGCGAAATCGCGACGAGTTACGCGCGCCGCTGCGTCTCGATCGCAGAGGTCGCTTCGGCACGCAAACCCTCGCTGGCCCGGTAGCGGACACTCCGCCCCTGGCCCTGCTGCGCGACCAGGCCCGAGTCGAGCAGGCGGCGGAAATCGGCACTTGCCGTGGCCAGGGAGACCCCCGCCTCGGCGGCATAGCTCGCGCGGTTCGCGCCGCCAAGGAGGCTCTGCTCCAGGGCGATCACCAGGCGGTCGGGCCAGGCGCGGTCGCCGACCAGTTGTTCCAGATGGCTCCAGCGGGCTGCCGCTTCTTCGATCTGAGCGAGCCGCTGACGGGCCTGGGACAGATGGGCCTTCACACAGAAGGCGATCCAGCCGGAGGCGTCGCGCTCGGGTTGGTATCGGGGGCCATGGGCCTCGTTCAACGCCGCGTAGTAGTCGGTCGTGTGCTCGCCTAGGTACTCCTCGATCGAGCCGAACTCGGGTGACATCAGGCCCTCTCCCGCAAGGACCAGGGATTGCACGATGCGGGAGATGCGACCATTGCCGTCACGGAACGGGTGGACGGAAACGACGTGTAGGTGGGCCATCGCCGCGCGGACAACGGTGTGGGAATCGCGGTCACCGTTCTGCAGCCACTCGATGACTTCGGCCATCAACCCGGGGACTTCGCCGGAGTCGGGCGCCTGGTAGCGGATGCGGCCGTCGCTGCCGGTTACCCCGACCGGCCCACCGCGCCACCTTCCCGGACTCTCGCTGCGCTGAAAGGAGCACGCATCGAAATGCAGGTCGAGGATCACGCGATCGGACCAGGCAAAGGACGGGTCCGCAGCCATCACGCCGACATGGTCCATCGCACGGGCGTAACAGGCAACCGCCTGCCCGTTCTCGTCGTCGAAATCCACCTGTCGATCGCCGCTGACCAGCGCCACCGCCTCCCCGGGCGCCACGCTGAACCCCTCGATCGAAGTCGAGCCTTCGACAGACGAGGCCCGCACCTGCCGACGCAGCGCACCGATCCACGGCACCGTCCGACCGGCCTCGTGCCCAAGGGCGTCGCGGAGCTTGTCGAGCTCATCGAGCTGCGCCCGCAGCTCTGGCGTGGGAGTCGGTGTGGCTGAGATCATGCCTAAGATTTTAGACGATTAAACGTTTAATCGTCTAGACACAGGATCGTCTAACAGATTCTCAGACCATCTCGTCGGCCAGCAGGCCTTCGCGGATCTGAAGTTCCTCGGTCGTCGGCTGGCTCGCCTCGGGTACCTGAACCCGGCGGAGAATGACAGCGGCGAGGACAATGCCGAGGGCGACGCAGCAGGAGGCGATCGTGAAGGAGAAGTGGAAGCCGCTGGTAAGGGCATTGGCCTGGGAATGGCCTGCGGCGATCAGGTCGCTGGTGCGGCTCGCGGCCAGGGTGCCGAGGACCGCGACGCCGATCGCCGCCGACATCTGCTGGGAGACGTTGATCAGGCCGGAGCCGAGACCGGCGTCGGCCTTGGGGACCTCGGACATCGCCAGTGTGATCAGCGGCATGAAGGAAGTGCCGGCGCCGAGGCCGAGGAGGAGGAAGGCGGGGAAGAGGTCGGGCCAGTAGGTCGCGTCGACGGGGACGCGGGCGAAGAGGATCAGGCCGGCCAGGGTCATCGCCAGGCCCGGGATCAGGGTCTGCTTGGCGCCGAAGCGGTGCAGCAAGCGTGGCGTCACTCCGACCGAGAGGGCGCCGATGCTGAGCGTCATCGGCAAGAAGGCGAGCCCGGTCTGGACGGCGCTGTAGTCGAGCACGTGCTCGAGGTAGAGGGCGCCGAGGAAGAAGGAGGAAAACATGCCGATCACGAGCAGGCCGCGGACGATGTTGGCCCCGGTGAGGCTGCGCGAGCGCAGCACCCGCAGCGGCACGATCGGGTTCTCGATCCGCGACTCGTAAACGCCGAAGCCGGCGATCATCGCCAGCGCCAGGGCGCCGAGCCCGAGGGTCCGCGCCGAGCCCCAGCCGTAATCGCCCGTCTTGACGATCGTGTAGACGCCAAGCATCATCGCCGCCGTGATCAGCACCGAGCCGAGGATGTCGACGCCCTGGCGCAACCCCGCCCCCTCGTTCTCCTCGACCAGGACCAGGCCGAGCCCGATCGTCAGCAGCCCGATCGGCAGGTTGATGAAGAAGATCCAGTGCCAGCTGAGCGCGTGGGTAAGCACGCCGCCGGCAAGCAAGCCGATCGAGCCGCCAGCCGAGGCGACGAAGGCGAAGACGCCCATCGCTTTCGCCTGCTCTTTCGGCCGCGGGAACTCGGTGACGATGATCGCGATGATCACCGAGGAGGCGATCGCCCCGCCGGCGCCCTGGACGAAGCGGGCGCCGATCAACAGGCCCTGGCTGTCGGCGAGGCCGCAGAGCACGGAGGCCATCGTGAACAGCACCAGGCCGCCGATGAAGACCTTCTTGCGGCCGATCAGGTCACCGAGCCGCCCGGCCAGCAGCATGAAGCTGCCGAAGGCGATCAGGTAGGCGTTGACCACCCAGGTCAGGCTCGCCTGGGTGAAGTCGAGATCGCCCTGGATCGAGGGCAGGGCGACGTTGACGATCGTCGCGTCGAGGACGATCATCAGCTGGCCCAGGCAGAGCACGACCAGGGCAATCCAGCGGCGCCGGCCGCCGGCTTGCGGCGCGCTCAAAGCTCCCCCAGCCGCGCGAGCAGCCCGACCGCCCGGTCGAGCACCTTGCGCTCCTCATCGCTGAAGTTCTGTTCGATCGCCTCGGCCAGCCACCCCTCGCGCCGCCCGCGGTCCTCGCGCAGTTCGACCCGGCCCGCCTCGGTCAGCTCGATCAAGCTGCTGCGGCCGTCGGTCGGGTCGGCGTGGCGCTCGATCAGGCCCTGCGCCTCGAGCTCGGCGATCGTCTGGCCCATCGACTGCGGCCGCACCCGTTCGGCCGCCGCCAGCTTGCTCGTGCTCTGCGGCCCTTCGCGATCCAGCCGCCCCAAGACCGAGCCCTGCGAGAGCGAGAAGCGGTGCTGGGTGCGCAGGCGCCGGATCAGGTGACCGAGGACGACCCGCAGCTCGCTGGCGAGCGGTCCACTGTCGATGCGGGTCGGCACGCGCAAATCATACCAATGAAACACAGGCAAACTGCACAGTTTGCCTGTGTACTATGGAGGCGTGTCGATGAGCGTGAGGATCCCCAGGCCGGCCGCCGGAAGCAACGACACCGACCGCTACAAGTGGATCGCGCTCTCCAACACCACCCTCGCCGTGCTGCTGGCGACGCTCGACGCCTCGATCACGCTGATCGCGATGCCCGACATCTTTCGCGGCATCCACCTCGACCCGCTGGTTCCCGCCAACAGCTCCTACCTGCTCTGGATGATCCTCGGCTACCTGGTCGTCTCCAGCGTGTTGATCGTCAGCCTCGGCCGGCTCGGCGACATCTACGGCCGGGTGAGGATCTACAACCTCGGCTTCGTCATCTACACGGTCGCCTCGCTGCTGCTCGCGGTCGACTGGATGACCGGCCAGGACGGCGCCCTCTACCTGGTCATCTTCCGCGTCGTCCAGGGCGTCGGCGGCGCCTGCCTGCTGGCCAACGCCGCGGCGATCATCACCGACGCCTTCCCCGCCAACCAGCGCGGCATGGCGCTGGGGATCAACAACATCGTCGCCGTCAGCGGCATGTTCGTCGGCCTCATCCTCGGCGGCCTGCTGGCACCGATCGACTGGCGCCTGGTTTTCCTGATCTCGGTCCCGGTCGGCCTCTTCGGCACCGTCTGGGCCTACCTCAAGCTGGAGGAGCGCAGCGAGCCGCGGCCGGCCTCGATCGACTGGTGGGGCAACGTCACCTTCGCCCTGGGACTCGTCCTGGTGATGGTCGCCGTCACCTACGGCATCCGGCCCTACGGCGGCAGTCCAACCGGCTGGGGAAGTCCGCGCGTGCTCGCCCTGCTGGCCGGCTCGATCGCCTCGATGATCGCCTTCGCGGTGATCGAGAGCCGCGTCGCCGAGCCGATGTTCCGACTCACCCTCTTCCGCATCCGCGCCTTCACCTTCGGCACCCTCTCGACCTTCCTCGCCGCGATCTCCCGCGGCGGGCTGATGTTCATGCTGATCATCTGGCTGCAGGGCATCTGGCTGCCGCTGCACGGCTACAGCTTCACCGAGACGCCGCTCTGGGCCGGCATCTACATGCTGCCGCTGACGATCGGGCTGCTGATCGCCGGGCCGACCTCGGGCTACCTCTCCGACCGCTTCGGCGCCCGCCCCTTCGCCACCGGCGGGATGCTCGCCTCAGCGCTCGGCTTCGCGCTGCTGATGGAGTTGCCGATCGACTTCGCCTACCCCGTCTTCGCCGCGATCCTGTTTCTGATCGGGGCCTCGATGGGAATGTTCGCTTCGCCCAACCGCGCCGCGGTGATGAACAGCCTGCCGGCTGCCGACCGTGGCGCCGGCGGCGGCATGAACCAGACCTTCCAGAACTCCGCCCAGGTGCTCTCGGTCGGGATCTTCTTCACCCTCTTGATCGTCGGCCTGGCCTCGAGCCTGCCGGCGACGCTGAGTAGCGGCCTCGAAGCGCACGGAGTCGCCCCCGGCGTCGCCCACCACGCCGCCGGGGCACCGCCGATCTCGGTCCTCTTCGCCGCCTTCCTCGGCTACAACCCGATCCAGCACCTGGTTGGCCACGGAGCGCTGGCGGCACTGCCGGCTCACGCCCACGCGGCGCTGACCGGCTCGGCCTTCTTCCCGCACCTGATCTCGGGCCCCTTCAGCGACGGGCTCGACACCGCCTTCGCCTTCGCCATCGTCGCCTGTCTGGTCGCCGCCGCCGCATCGCTGCTGCGCGGCGGCCAGTACCACCACGCCGAGGAGTCGGCCCTGGCGCCGAGCGCCCTCGGCCAGATCCCGCAACTGGAGGAATCGCATGCACGTTAAGTGGCACGGACAGTCAGCCTTCACCCTGACCACGCCGGAGGCAAAGGTCACGATCGACCCATTCGGCGACATGGAGTTGGCGAAGCAGCGCGGCTTGCGCTTCGACTACCCGCCGATCGAAGTTGACGAGGCCGACCTCCTGCTCGTCACCCACGAGCACCGCGACCACAACGGCGTCGAGGCGATCGGCGGTGAGCCGGAGATCCTGCGCTCGACCGCCGGACGGCTCGAGTCGCCGATCGGCGAGGTGCTTGCCGTCGCCTCCGAGCACGATGCGGCCGCCGGCACCGAACGCGGCCCGAACACGATCTTCGCCTTCGAGCTGGACGAGCTGCGCGTCGCGCACTTCGGCGACTTCGGCCAGAGCGAACTGCGCGAGGAACAGGCCGCGGCGATAGGCGGGGTCGACCTGCTCTTCCTCCCGATCGGAGGGGGCCCGACGATCGACGCCACCGCCGCGGCCACAATCGCCGAGCGCCTCTCGCCGCGCTGGGTCGTGCCGATGCACTACCGCACGCACCGCACCGACTTCCTCGACAGCGAGGAGGAGTTCCTCGGTCTGATCGCGCGAGTCGAGCGCCTCGAAGCGGCCGGCTTCGACACCGCCGACCTCGGTACCGCCGGCGGCCCGATCGCCGTCGTCCCCGCCGCTCCTTAGCTCGCTGACACGCAGCTATGGTTCGGGGGCCGGGACTTCCCGGCGCCTATTGCGATGACGAGGAGGATCAGCTTGAGCGGCGATGAGCTCAGTGAGATGGGACCGATCGACTACCTGCTGGTCGAGTGGCCCGGAAAGCAACCGACCGGCGAGGCGCTGCCGCACCTGATCGACCTCGTCGACCGCGGCCTGATCCGCATCCTCGACCTGGCTTTCATCGCCAAGGCCGAGGACGGCTCCGTCGCCGCGCTGGAGATCTCCGACCTCGGCGACGAGATCGAGGCCTTCGCCGCCTTCGAGGGCGTCTCCTCGGGGCTGCTCGACGAGGAGGACATCGGCGAGGCCGCTGGCGCGCTCGAGCCCGGCACCTCGGCGGCGCTGCTCGTCTTCGAGAACCGCTGGGCCGCGCCCTTCGCCGCCGCCGTGCGCAACTCGGGCGGCCAGCTGGTCGCCAGCGGCCGCATCCCAATCCAAGCCGTGCTCGCCGCCCTCGACGCGGCCGAGTCGGCCTCGTAGAGAGAGAAAAGGAGACCACCATGCCTGGACTACTTAGAGGAGTCGCGCGAACGGCCGTCATTGCCGGAACCGCCACCACGGTCAGCAACCGCGTCTCGCGCCGCCAGGGCCAGCGCTGGGCACAGCAGGAAGAAGCTCAGCAGCCCCCGCAGGCGCCGCCGCCCCCCGCCGCTCCCCCGGCTGCCCCCGCCGGCGAGTCGATGCTCGACCAGCTCAAGGAGCTCGGCGAACTGAAGGCGCAGGGGATTCTCACCGAGGAGGAGTTCGCCGCCCAGAAGGCCAAGCTGCTGAACGCCTGAGCGGCGTTCGGCTCAGGAAGGCTGCTGCAGGACCGAGAGGATGTTGCCCGCCGGGTCTTTGAACCAGGCGATCTGCGGCCCGGGCCCGCGGGCGATGCCCTTCTCGTCCTGCTCGAAGCCCTCGTAGCGCTCCAGGGAGACGCCCTTCGAGGTCAGCTCGTCGACCGCCGCGTCGACATCCTCCACCTCGAAATTGAGGATCGTGTAGGTGGCGGGGGCGAAGTCGGGCTTGGCGTAGACGAGGGTGTCGCGGCCGCCGGCCAGCTGGATCGAGGCGAGGCCGAACTCCTCGCTCAGCACTTTGATCCCGAGGCCGAGCGTCTCACCGTAGAACTTCTTCGCGGCCTCAATGTCGTCCACCGCAAAGCCGTTGGTCGCTTTCGTGTTCGCGAACATGCCGAATCCTTTCGTCTCGCCGGTTACCGACCGCTACCCGGCCAGCTCCGGAATATGTCGATCGAGGTGGGTGGCGATCGTCTCGCGGACCCATTGCTGGGTGGTCGTGTCGGCCATGCGATAGCGACCGAGCAGCATCTTCTGGTCATCGAGCGGCAGGCCGGCGATCTCCCAGCGCACCGCGAGCCGCTCGAAGAGCAGCTCGGTGCGCCGCCGCCAGGCGTCCTCCTGTGAGGTGGCTGCCGTCGCCGGACCCTCGCCGAGCTTGGCGATCGTCCCGGCGCTGAGCGACTCGCGCAGGCTGAGCACGTTGCCCTCCGCGTCCACATAGTCGACCGTAGTCGCCTTCTGCTTCGGCGCCCTCTTCTTCTTGCGCTTTGCCATCGCCGTCGAGTCTCGCACGCTCGCCGAGACCGTCTCAACCCGCGTATATGACGGGTTGAGACGGTCTCGTCAGTAGTCGCCGCTGGGACGGCGACGCGTGCGCTTGCGGTCGCCTGCGCGGCGCTTCTCTTCAAGGCGCTTCATCCGCGAGGCCCGGGTCGGCCTGGTCGGCCGCCGCCGCGCCGGCGTGGCCAGGCCGGCGGCGATCTTCTCCCCCAGCCGCCGCAGCGCCAGCTCGCGGTTGCGCGCCTGGCCGCGAGCGTCCTGGGCGACAGCGGTGATCGTCGGGCCGGCGCGCCAGACCAACTGCTCCCGTTGCTGCTCGTCCAGCGTCCTCGAGGCCTCCACGTCGAAGACGGCTTCCACTCGCGACGCGGTCACGTTCGCGTGCTGCCCGCCGGGCCCAGATGAACGGCTCGCGCGCAGCTCGATCTCGGCAAGCGGGATCGACAGCCGCTCGTCGATTCTCAGCATCTCCGCCACGATGCCTTCACGGTAGCCAGCCTTCGGACTGGCCGCCGCCTCGCCCCTCAGTAGGCGATGAGTTCGAGCAGCCTGCCGTCTGGATCGCGCAGCGATGCGCCGAGGGCGGGCCCGTGAGCGCCCTGCTTCGGTGCCGGCGGCGCGACGACCTCGAAACCCTGGCCGCGGAGGTCCTCTATCGCCGCGTCGAGCCGCTCCGTGGACAGCGGCCCCGCCGCGGGAGCAACCGGCACGGAGCCCGTGGCAGCGGCAAGGGGCGCCGAGGTCGCGCTCGACGGAGTCGCTATCCGCAGCAGGGGGAGCAGGAGCGTGCCGAGGACGTAGAGAACGGCGAACACCCCGATCGCCTTCCAGCTCACCTCGTGCCCCCGCGTGACGATTTCGGCGCAGAGCAGGATCGCGAGCACCGCCATCGAGCCGAGCGCACCGGCGCGAACGAGCCCGACCAGATCGGCCTCTCCTTGGCGCGCGTTTGCAAGCAGGAGCGAGGCATGCGCAGAAGCGATCGCGAGCACCGCCGAGACGCCAAATGCCCTCGCCAGACCCGTCGAGTCGTCGCTCAGGTCCCAAATCGTGCCGATGCAGAACAGCAGGGCGACGACCGCCAAAAGAACGCCGACGAACCCCAGGAGCGCCAGCGGCGGGCGCCGGCGCACCAGCAGGAGATTGGCCGACACCATCAGCGAAGCGATCGCGAGCGCAACCGCCGTGCCAAGCACTCGGGCGCTCGTCTCGTCTATTCCACTGCCGCTGAGAATCAGGACGATCGCGACCAGGGCGCAGCCACAGAGGATGGCGATCGGCGCTACGAGGAGCCTGCGCGAGGGCGCCTGCCACGAATCCGGGCTCATTCCCCCCTGCTACCCAGTGCGTCGACCTTTTCCGCCAGCTCGAAGTCGGCGGCGGTGAGACCGCCCTCGGAGTGAGTGGAGATCGTCACCGTCACCGTGTCCCAGGAGATCTCCAGGTCCGGGTGGTGGCCCATCGCCTCGGCCGGCTCGACCAGGCTCTCGACGAAGCGCACGGAGCCGACAAAGTCGCCACAGGAAATGCTCTTGGCGATTGCCGCGCCGTCTTGCTTCCAGCCCGACAGCCCGGCGAGCTTCGCCTCGATCTCGGAATCGTCCAGCAGCGCCATCCGAGGCTATGCTGACACGGAGCCATCGTGGACGCAACGAGCGACCCCCGCCCCACCCTCTGGCAGATCGCCATCTCGCACTACAGCGAGAAGGCGCGCTGGGCGCTCGACTACAAGGAAGTCCCGCACAAGCGCCGCTCCGTCTCGGTTCCGGGCCTGCACATCCCGGCGTCGATCTGGCTCACCCGAGGCGCCAGCCAGACCTTCCCGGTGCTGGAGATCGACGGGCAGCGAATCGGCGACTCGACCGAGATCGTCGCCGTGCTCGAGGGCCGCTTCCCCGAGCCGCCGCTCTACCCGGCAGACCCCGACCAGCGCCGCCGCGCCCTGGAACTGGAGGACTTCTTCGACGAGGAGCTGGGACCGCACCTGCGCCTGCTCGCCTTCCACGAGCTGGGCAAGGATCCGGAGCGCTTCGAAGCTGTGATCGAGCGCACGACGCCGGGCCCGCTGACCAAGTTCAGCGCTGGAGCCGTCGTCTACGCCCGTACTTACACCGGCCTGCGCTTCGGCGTCAAAAGCGAGGAGGCAGCCGAGGTGGCGCGCGGCAAGATCGTCGCCGCCCTCGACCGCCTCGAGGCCGAGCTCGGATCGAGCGAGTACCTAGTCGGCGACTCCTTCAGCGTCGCCGACCTCACCGCCGCCTCGCTCTTCTTCCCGCTGGTACTGCCCGACGAGGGCCCGGTTCCGACCGATGAACCGCCACCTGCCGGCATGGAAAGCTTCCGCACCCCGCTGAAGGAGCGCCCCGGCTATCGCTGGGTGGAAGAGACCTTCCGCAAGCACCGCCGGCCCGGCGGTGTCGCCGACGCCGCTTAGCGCTCAGCCCGTACAGGCGCCGAGCCACGCGTTTCAGTCTAAATTTTGGGTAGAGCCTGCCGATATGGGGCGCATGAGCGAACCCAGCGGCGCGCACCTGCGGGCAATCATCCAGACCCAAACCGAGATCGCGGCCAGCGATCTCGATCTCGACGCGGTCATGCACCTGATCGCCTCGCGCGGCCAGGAATTGACCGAGGCAAGTGCCGGGGTGGTCGAGATCGCCGACGGCGACGAGATGATCTATCGGGTGACAACCGGCGAGGCCACGCCCTTCCTCGGCGTGCGCCTGAAGATGGCGTCGAGCCTCTCCGGACTCTGCGTCAAAGAGAAGCGGGTTCTGTGCAGCGACGACACCGAGGACGATCCCCGCGTCGACAGCGAGGCCTGCCGTCGGGTCAACGCGCGCTCGATGCTCTGCGTACCGCTCGTCCACAGCGGTGAGACGATCGGCGTGCTCAAGGTCTACTCACCGCAAGCGAACAACTTCGATGGCGCCGACGTCGAAACCCTGGGGTTGCTCAGCGGCCTGATCGCCGCCCACATGTCGCACGCCAGCCTCTTTGCCGCCGAGGTGCACGGCGGTCGCCACGACGCGCTCACGGGACTGCTCAACCGCCGCGCCTACGAGGAGAGGCTGCCGGTGGAGATCGCCCGCGCCAGCCGCTTCGGCTGGGCGCTCTCGCTCTGCCTGCTCGACCTCGACGGCTTCAAGAAAATCAACGACACGCTCGGTCACCCCTCCGGAGACAGGGCGCTGCAGCAGGTCGCCGCGCTGATCGACGAGTCGCGGCTGGCCGACGACGGCTTCCGCATCGGCGACGACGAGTTCGCGATCCTGATGCCGGAAACCAAACGCGAGGACGCCGAGCTCGCGGCGGCGCGGCTGTGCGAGTGGATCGAGGGTATCGGCATGTCGGACGGCTCCCTCGGGGCCTCCTTCGGCGTCGCCGAAGGAGCGGACGATCCAGCTGTCCTGCACGCGATGGCGGACGAACGGCTGCTAGCCGCAAAGAACCGGCTGCACCGACGCTCGCGCTGAGTCCGCCGGCTGATTCTGCGCCGCGTGGCGCAGCCGGCGCGGTTCGATCACGCCGCAGATCCCGCCGAACCACCTGCCCTGGCGACGAGCGAGGAACAGGCCGTATACGTGGTTGAGGCGGCGCGGCAACGCACAGGCGGCGGCGCTGCGGCCGCTGCGCACGGTCAGCATCTGCCCCTTGTCGATCTCTGCCTCGCCGCGGTAGACCTGCCGCACTTCATAGCGATAGTGGGCATGCAGCTTCCCGTGCGGCAAAACCTTGACCAGCCGCGCAACCACAGCCGCATCGGACTCTTCCAGAGCTTCCGCCGGAGCCTGCGGCGCACACGAGCAAGCCATAGCGCCGCTCGCGGTCAGCAGCATCATCGCCAAGACGACGAGCACCGCGCCGATCACCCACCTCCCCTGCACTCGTCCCAATCTACCTGAGGGTCTGGCCCGGTGGGGGTGGAACGTCTTGTACTTTTTCGGCGCGACCTCGCGGCGTCAGCAGGCCACTCTCCACCGAAAAAGTTAAGTGGAACCCCTACCGGGCCAGACCCTCACGGAGTAAGAACGATCTTCAGCGCTTCGCGCTGGTCATAAAGAGCGTAGGCCTCGGCCGCCTCGTCGAGCTTCATGTGATGGGTGACCAGCGGAGAGGGATCCAGCTTGCCGGCCTCGATCAGCGCCAGCACGCGGTCGACGTGGGCGATCACGTTGGCGAGGCCGAGCCGCAAGGTCAGTCCCTTGAGCCAGGCCAGGCCCAGCGGCACCTCGCCCTTGCCGGCGTAGGCGCCGATGCCGGAGACCGTGCCGGCGTCGCGGGCGAGGCTGACCGCCATCGCCAGTGGGCCGGGGTCGCCGACCGCGTCGACCACCACGTCCACCCCGCGCTTCTCGGTCGCCCCGCGGACGACGCGCTTCGGCTCTTCCTCGGTCAGGTGGACCGGCGTGGCGCCGAACTCGCCCGCCATCGCCAGCCGTTGCTCGACCGAGTCGATCGCGAAGACCTTGGTCGCGCCGCCGGCCAGCGCCGCCTGCACCGCGCAGAGCCCGACCGGCCCCAACCCGAGCACCGCGACCGTGTCGCCGGAGCGCATCCCGGCGTGGGCAACGGCGTGGTAGCCGGTCCCCATCACGTCACCGGCAAACAGCGCCACCTCGTCCGACATCCCCTCCGGCACTCGCCGCAGGGTCAGGTTCGCCCGCGGCACCAGCAGCTGCTCGGCCTGGGCGCCCTGCAGGTCGCCGAGGTTGGCGCCGTGGCCGAAGGTCTGGCCGTTGTCGCAGCGGTGGTAGTCGCCGCGCAGACAGGGGACGCAGGTCGCGCAGGCGGTGTGGAAGCAGCCGAGCACGCGGTCGCCGACCGCGACCCGCTCGACGCCGGGGCCGGCGGCAAGCACCGTGCCGACGAACTCGTGCCCGATCGTGAAGCCCTGCTCCACCGGCACCCGGCCGTGGAAGATGTGCAGGTCGGAGCCGCAGATGCCGCTCGCCTCGACCCGGACCAGCGCCTCGTCGGCTGCCCCGACCTCGGGATCGGGCTTCTCGGTGACCCGGACCTCGCCGGGTGCATGGAAGGTGACGGCGCGCATCGCCGCGAACCGTATCTAGCCGACGGTGACGCCGGGTACGCCGAAGCGATTGGCGTTGCCGGTCGGATCGGCGGTCTCTTCGATCCGCGACTCCAGCGCAAGCTCCTTCTCGAAGTCGGCCGCCTCGCCGTGCTGGAAGGAGACGTCCTTGCCCTCGAGCAGCTCGATGAAGACCTCGACGAAGCGCGCGTCAAGCTGTTTGCCGGCGACACGGCGCAGCTCGACGATGGCGTCGTAGCTCGACATCGGCGTGCGGTAGGAATCGCGCGCCGTCATCACGTCATAGGTGTCGGCGACCGAGATGATCCGCGCCAGCTCGGGAATGTCATCGCCGGCCAGTCCGCGCGGATAGCCCTTGCCGTCGATCCGCTCGTGGTGGGCGAGGATGATCTCCGCCACCGGCCCGTAGCCGTCGAGCGAGGAGACCACCCGCGCTCCCTGCTGCGGGTGGCGCTTGATCAGCATCCAGTCCTCGTCGGTCAGCGGCACGTTGGCCTTGAGGATGCGGTCGGGAAGGATGAACTTGCCGATGTCGTGCAGCAGCGCGGCGATGTGGACCAGCTCCTCTTCCTGGCGCGGGTAGCCGGCCCGCTGGGCGATCGCCCGCGAGTAGCGCGCCACGGCGGCGCTGTGCCGCGCGGTCATCTGGTCGCGTAGGTCGAGCGTGCGCAGCATTGCGCTCAACATCCCGACCTGGAAGCTGGCCAGCTGCTTGCTGCGCTTCTGGAGCTCGTCGGCGCGTTGCTGGGAGAGCAACAGCTGGCCGAGCAGGTACTGGAAGGTGATCAGGACGACGCCGAAGAGGGCGATCGCGGCGATCCCGATCACGTGGTAGATGAAGGCGACCGCGACGGCGAGCATCGCGCTGGCGAACTCGGAGGGGAGCACCGCGGGCAGAACCTTCAGCTTGCTGGTGAAGGTCGTCCGTTCGACGTAGCAGCCGTAGCAGGCGATCATCACGAAGTTGATCGCCAGGGCCAGCTGAAAGAGGCCGAAGACGCAGAGGTAGAAGACCCAGTCGGAGGGAGTGATCCCGCTGCCCACCACCACTTCGTGGAAGATGATCCCGCCGACCAGGGGGAAGAACGCGTAGGTGAGGACGTTGCAGAGGAGGAGGTGCGGCTCGTCGCGCCAACGGAAGACCCAGCCGACGAAGTGCACGGTAACGCCGATCGCGGCCGCGGCCGTGCCGCCGAGGAAGACCATCGCCAGGACGATCGCCAGGAAGGCGCCGGAGACCCTCAGCTTCGACTCGGTGCCGACGGCGGTGAGGTAGCTGAAGGTCGCGAAGGCGAGCAGGACCGCGAACAGGGGCAGGTTCCAGTCGCACTCCGGCGCTCGCCAGATCGCGATCGCCACGGTCACTGCCAGGCCGGCAAACATGACGGCGATGGCGACGGGGGTTGGACGTTTCTGAGCCATGTCGATGGTCGATGGCAACTGCGGCGGGACCGCGCCACCAAGTGTAGATTCCCCGGCTGGCTGCCATCCCCTGCGGGGATGCCTCTGCTGCAATGCGCCTTGGTTTACCGCAAAGTAAAGGGCAGGAATCGACCGGGGCAACGCCCGGTGGACATATTGCAGACGTTGCAGGACTCTCGAGGTTCCCAGCCGAAATGGCTAGATGGCCCTTTAGATGGGGGCTGGGACGGCCTGGCCTTTCGACACGACGAAGGACGCCTGCCGGCGCCCTTCGGAAATGCATCGCCGGAGCCCGCTAGGCATCCGGCTAGAAAGTTCTTAATTTAGTGACCGGCGTGGAAACCCATTTCAAATCCCCTTCCTTGGTCGAAGCCCTGACAGCTGACGCGCTGTCCTCCCTAACTTGCAGAGAACTTGAATGAGTTTGTAGCACAACTTCGCCGAAAGTTGTGCATCTGCAGCAAAAGTTGTGCAGAAATGCGGTAGGACGTAAACCAGCCGATGCCCAAACGCAAGCTGACGAAGCCCTTGGGCCACCCCGTTTTCCGACGGCTGGGGACGAGCTACGCGATCAACGAACTCGGCGACTGGATGGGGATCGTGGCCCTCTCCGTGCTCGTTTTCGACCGCACGGGGAGCGCCCTGGCGACGGCCGCGCTGTTCCTCGGGACCCGCTTCCTGCCGGCTCTACTGGCCCCGATCGTCGTCGCCAGGGTCGAGCAACCGCCGCCGCGCTTCGCCCTGCCGGTGATCTACTGCGGCGAGGCGGCGGCGTTTGCGGCGCTGGCCCTGCTCTCGGGCGACGGCTTCTCCCTTGCTGCCGTGGTCGCCCTCGCGGCGATCGACGGCACCCTGGCGCTGACCGGCCGCTCGCTGACCAGGGCCGTGGTCGTCACCCTGCTCGAGCCCCGCGGCGAACTGCGCGACGGCAACGCCCTGCTCAACATCGCCCTGACGATCAGCGCCGCGCTCGGACCCGCCATGGCCGGCCTGATAATTGCCGGCTTCGGCGTGCAGACCGCCCTGCTGCTGGACGCGATCTCCTTTTACGTGATCGCCTGGCTGCTGCTGACCGCCGGCCCACTGCCGCACGCCAAGCCCGAAGAGGGCCAGACGCGCGAGCGCGTTCGCGCCGGCATCGCCTACCTGCGCGAACAGACGAACCTGCGGCGGCTGCTGATCGCCCAAGGCACCGCCTTCGTCTTCTTCGCCGCGGTGATCCCGATCGAGGTCGTCTACGCCAAGGAAACCCTGGGGACCAGCGACTCCGGCTACGGAATCATGCTCGCCAGCTGGGGAGCGGGGATGGTGGCCGGAAGCCTCGTCTTCGCCTCCGCCCAAAAGGTGAGGCTGCCGGTCCTGCTCTTCTTCAGCACGCTCGCCGTCGGCGTCGGCTACCTCGGGCTGGCCGCGGCGCCGACCCTTGCCGCCGCCTGCGGCGCCTCGGTCGTTGGCGGTGCCGGCAACGGCGTGCAGTGGGTCTCGGCGATCAGCGCCGTGCAGGAGCTGACCGCGGAGCGCATGCAGGCACGGGTGATGAGCGTGCTCTGGTCGATCGGCGCGGCGATGCCCGGGGTCGGCTACGCACTCGGCGCCCTGGTCGCGGTCGCCCTCGATCCGCGCGCGACCTTCCTGATCGCCGGCCTCGGCGTCCTCGCCATCGCCCTCCTCGCCGCCCTCCTACTCGGCACGAACTGGCTGGAGAGCAGGGAAAATGGCAGTCCAGAGGACCTTGACGCCGGGGACGAGATTATGGTGGAGTTGATTCCAGTGGGGGAGTCACCCGTCCGTCCCTTTTAATCGGAGGTCGCGATCTTGAGAAAGCCTGTTCTCGCTCTGCTGGTGTTGGCGCTTGCCGGGGGATCGACCCTGGGCCTCGCCGCTTGCGGCAGCAGCTCCGGCGGCAAAGAGGGCGGGACCCTGACGGGCAGCTACGCCGAATTCCCGGAATATCTCGATCCGGCGCTCGCCTACTCGAGCGAAAGCTGGACGGCGATCTACGACACCTACATCCCGCTGCTCACCTACGCTCACGCGAGCGGCCCCGCAGGCAGCAAGGTGATCCCGGGGCTGGCCACGAGCCTGCCCAAGGTCAGCAACAACGGCAAGACCTACACCCTGACCCTGCGCAAAGGGCTCAAGTACTCCGACGGCACCCCGGTCAAGGCCTCGGACTTCCCCGCCTCGGTCGAACGGATGCTGGCGCTCGAATCCGGCGGCTCCTCCTTCTACACCGGCATCGTCGGCGCCGAAAAGTTCGCCGAAACCAAGCAGGGCCACGTCAGCGGGATCAAGGCCGACGACAAGACGGGGAAGATCGTCATCGACCTGACCAAACCGCGCGGCACTTTCACCAACGAGCTGGCGTTGCCCTTCGTCGCCCTGCTGCCGAAAGGCACGCCGGTCAAGAACCTGACCGCCGACCTGCCGCCGGCGAGCGGTCCCTACAAAATCGTCAAAACCGAACCGGGTCGCGGCTGGTCCTACGAACGAAACCCGCAGTGGGCGAAGACCAACGGCAAGCTGATGCCGGAAATCCCCGGCGGCCACGTCAACAAGATCGCCATCAAGGTCGCCAGCAACGACTCGACCCAGGTCAACGAAGTCGAACGCGGCAAGACCGACTGGATGCAGACCGCGATCTCCGCGGACCTCTACCCGAAGGTGAAGGAAAAGTACGAAGGCACCCAGTTCCGGGTCGAGCCGACGGTCAGCACCTACTACTTCTGGATGAACACGACGAAGGCGCCCTTCGACGACCTCAAGGTCCGCCAGGCGGTCAACTACGCGGTTAACCCCGCGGCGCTGGAACGGATCTACGCCGGCACGCTGAGCCCCCTGCACCAGATCCTGCCGCCAGGGATGCCCGGTCACAAGCCCTTCGACCTCTACCCGCACGACATGGCCAAGGCCAAGAAGATGATCGCCGAAGCCAACCCCTCGGACCGCGATATCACCGTCTGGACCGACAACGAAAGCCCCAACAACGAAGCCGGCCAGTACTACCAGGGCGTGCTCCAGGAACTCGGCTTCAACGCCAAGTTCAAGGAAATCAGCGCTGAAAACTACGCGCCGCTGATCGGCAACGAAAACACGCCCGACCTCGACACGGGCTGGTTCGACTGGTTCGAGGACTACCCCCACCCCAACGATTTCTTCCAGCCGCAGCTCTCCGGCGAAAGCATCCAGCCGACGAGCAACTACAACCTCGCCCGCATCGACGATCCCGCGCTCAACAAGAAGATCGTCGAACTGAACGAAGAGCCGCTGAGGCCGCAGCAGGAAGCCGACTACGCCCAGCTCGATCGCGAATTCATGGAACAGGCGCCGTGGGCTCCCTATGGCAGCCTGACCACGTCGACCTTCGTCTCCAGCGCGATCGATCTGGGCAAAGTCATCTACAACCCGACCTTCGGCGACGACCTGACCAGCTTCCAGTTCAAGTAGCGCCCGACGCTGCTTTCACAATAGGCGCGTGGCCGAGGAGTCGATCGCCGCGACGGGCCCGGCCGGGGACAGCCCTTGGCGGCTGGCCCTACGGCGCTTGCGGCGCAACCGCGTCGCGCTCGGCTTCCTCGGGCTCTTCGTCCTGATCGTCGTCTTCGTCCTTGCCGCCCCGCTCTGGGCCGACAACGTCGCCGAAACAGGCCCGAACAAGACCCACACGCTGCAGAAGATCGAAGTCGACGGGGAAAAGCGCGACGTCGTCAACCCGGAAGGCAAGCCGATCGGCCCGGTCTGGTTCGGCGCCGGCGGCAAGTTCTTCCTCGGCGCCGACAGCCGCCTCGGCCGCGACGAGATGGTGCGGCTGATGTACGGGGGGCGCACCTCGCTCTTCATCGGCATCGTCGCGGCGCTGCTCACCACCTTGCTCGCCACCCTGCTCGGCCTGCTCTCCGGTTACTACCGCGGCTGGACCGACACGGCGATCTCGCGGGCGATGGACGTGGTCTGGGCCTTCCCCGTGCTGCTGCTGGCGATCGCCCTCGGGCTGGTGCTCGCCGTCGGCGGCCTGCAGATCGGTCCGCTCCACCTCTCCGGCGGCTCGATCTGGATCCCGATCCTGATCATCGGCTTCGTCTCGACCCCCTATATGGCGCGGCCGCTGCGCGGCGAGGTGCTGGCGCTGCGCGAGAAGGAGTTCGTCGAGGCGGCGGTGGCGCAGGGGGCGGGGTCGCTGCGGATCATGCTCGCCGAGCTGCTGCCCAACCTCTGGTCGACGATCATCGTCTTCTTCACCCTCAACATCGCCGCCAGCATGCTGCTCGAGTCGGCCCTCTCCTTCCTCGGCGTCGGCGTGCAGGCCCCGAACGCCTCCTGGGGCACGATGATCGCCACCAGCAACAACCTGATCAGCAGCGCGCCGCTGCTGACGATCATCCCCGGCACGATGATCCTGCTCACGGTGCTCTCGCTGAACGTCTTCGGCGACGGCCTGCGCGACGCGCTCGACCCCAAGTCGAAAGTGCGCTTCGAGGCGCACAGCGGGCTCAGCGCACCCGAGGGCTCGGAGACGATCGAGGGGCTGACGCCCTGATGGGCCGCTTCGTCGCCAGGCGACTGATCGGCATGGTCGCCGTGCTCTTCGCGGTCTCGGTCCTCACCTTCCTCGTCTTCAACGTGATCCCCAGCTCCGACCCCGCTCAGCGCATGGCCGGGAGAGCGGCGAAACCGGAGCTCGTCGCCACCATCACCAAGGAATGGGGCTTCGACGACCCGCTGCCCCAGCAGTACCTGACGATGATGGGCAAGGTCTTCAGCGGCGACCTGATCTCCTACAAAGGGCGGGAAAATGTCGAGGAACGGATCGTCGAAGGCATCCCCGCTACGGTCTCGCTCTGCGTCGGCGCCGCCGTGATCTGGATGTTCTTCGGCATCCTCTTCGGCTACCTCTCGGCGATCCGCGCCGGCGGCTGGCTCGACCGGGCGCTGACCGTCGTCGCCGTGACCGGGATCTCGATGCCGGTCTTCTGGCTGGCGGCGATCTTCCTCAACTACCTCACCTACAAGAGCGAAATCTTTCCCTCCGGGGAATACGTGGAACTGACCGCCAATCCGCTCGAATGGGCCAGCCACCTGATCCTGCCCTGGATCACCCTGGCGATCCTCTACGTCGGCTTCTACAGCCGCGTGCTGCGCTCGAGCATGCTCGACGTGATGAACGAGGACTACGTGCGCACGGCGCGGGCCAAGGGCCTGGGCGAGCGGCGCGTGATGAGCCGCCACGTGATGCGCAACTCGCTGATCCCGATCATCACCCTCTTCGGCCTCGACTTCGGCGCCCTGCTCGGCGGCTCGATCCTGATCGAAGCGATCTTCAACCTCGACGGCGTCGGTCGGTATGCCTTCGAATCGCTGGAAAGCCTCGACCTGCCACCGATCATGGCGATCGTCCTCTACGGCGCCTTCTTCGTCGTCTTCTTCAACACCCTGGTCGACATCGCCTACGCCTGGCTCGACCCGCGGATCAGGCTGGGAGCGGAGGCACGATGAGCGAGGCGCTGCTCAGCGTCAGCGAGCTGCGCGTCGGTTTCGCCACCGAAGGCGGCCGCGTGCAGGCGGTCGACGGCGTCTCCTTCGACCTCGCCCCCGGAGAGGTGCTGGCGATCGTCGGCGAGTCGGGGTCGGGCAAGAGCGTCACCGCGCAGACGATCGTCGGCCTCACCCGCTCGCCCAACGCGCAGATCGAGGGCTCGGTGCGGCTGCGCGGGACAGAGCTGATCGATGCCGGCGACGAGGCACTGCGCAAGGTCCGAGGCGAGCAGATCGGCATGGTCTTCCAGGACCCGATGACCTCCTTCAACCCGGTCTACAGGCTGGGCAAGCAGATCGTCGAGGCGATCCGCGCCCACCGCGACATCGGCGGCAAGCAGGCGCGCGAGCTCGCGATCGAGATGCTCGATTCGGTCGGCATTCCCAAGGCTGCTCAGCGCGTCGACGACTACCCGCACGAATTCTCCGGCGGCATGCGCCAGCGGGCGATGATCGCGATGGCGCTGGCGCTCGAGCCGCAGGTGCTGATCGCCGACGAGCCGACGACAGCGCTCGACGTCACCGTGCAGGCGCAGATCCTCGCCCTGCTCGAGCGGCTCAACAGCGAGCGCGGGCTGGCGACGATCCTGATCACCCACGACCTCGGCGTCGTCGCCGAGGTCGCCGACCGGGTGCTGGTGATGTACGCCGGGCGCGTGGTCGAGCAGGGCAGCCTCGATGAGATCTTCTACGACCCGCAGCACCCCTATACCTGGGGGCTGCTCGGCTCGCTGACCAAGATGGACCGCGATCGCCCTGAGCGCCTGCCCCAGATCAGCGGCGCGCCCCCCTCGTTGCAGAGCCTGCCGGCGGGCTGCTCCTTCCGGCCCCGCTGCCCGCACGAGTTCGGCCGCTGCTCGGAGCTGCCGAGCCTTGACGCCCGCCTCGCCGAGGCGCCGGCGCACCGCGACCGCTGCTGGCTCGAGCCCGAGCAGAAGCGCGAGCTGCGTCAGGTCGAGGGCGAGATCGGCCTCGAGGCGCCGGCCTCGTGAGCGCCACCGCCACGCAACCGCTGCTGGAGGTCACCGACCTCGTCAAGCACTTCCCGGTCAAGCGAGGCCTTCTGTTCGATCGCGAGGTCGATCGGGTGCGCGCGGTCGACAGCGTCAGCTTCAGCGTCGCCCGCGGCGAAACGCTGGGGCTGGTCGGCGAGTCCGGCTCGGGAAAGACCACCGCAGGACGGATTCTGGTCGGGCTGATCCCGGCGACCAGCGGGACGGTCAGCCTGTTCGGCCACAGCATCACCGGACCGGACGGCAAAGCCCAGCTCGCTTCCGTGCGGTCGCGGCTGCAATTCGTGTTTCAGGATCCTTTTGCGTCGCTCAATCCGCGGATGCGGATCGGCAACGCCATTGCCGAGCCGCTCGACATCGCTGGCACCCATTCGCGCAAGGAGCGCAACGATCGGGTTGCGGAATTGCTCGAGCTGGTCGGATTGCCGAAGAACAGTGTCGAGCGTTACCCGCAC
>DASYIY010000112.1:0-6369 GCA_035997045.1 Solirubrobacterales bacterium
GATGCCAACCGATTCGGCCAGCTCGGCATGCAGGCGCAGACGCTGGTGGTCGCCGTGGACGGGCAGCACGTAGCGCGGTTTGGTCAGGTTGAGCATCAGTTTGAGCTCCTCCTGCCAGCCGTGACCGGAGGCGTGGATCGGTGCCTGTTTCGCGGTCACCACGCTGGCGCCGATCTCGTAGATGCGGTCGATCGTCTCGTTGACGGCGCGCTCGTTGCCAGGCACCGGGGTCGCCGAGAAGACGACGGTGTCGCCGGAATGCAGAGTCACGTCGCGGTGGTCGTTGTTGGCCATTCGCCGCAGCGCCGAGAGCGGCTCGCCCTGGCTGCCGGTCGAGATCACGACCACCTTCTCGTCGGGGAAGTTCTCGATCTCCCGCGGCTGGATGAAGAGCCCCGAGGGCGCCTTGGCGATGCCAAGGTTGGAGGCGATATTGAAGTTTTTGCGCATCGAGCGGCCGACCAGGGCGACGCGGCGATCGAGCTTCACCGCGGCGTCGATCACCTGCTGGACGCGGTGGATGTTGGAGGCGAAGGAGGTGACGATGATCCTGCCCTCGCAGTTGGAGAAGGTCTCCAGCAGGGCCGGGCCGACGCTCGACTCCGAGGGCGCGACCCCGGGCCGGTCGGCGTTGGTCGAGTCGCCGCAGAGCAGCAAGAGGCCGTCGCGGCCGACTTCGGCCAGGCGCGAGATGTCGGCGGGACGGCCATCGACCGGGGTCTGGTCGAACTTGTAATCGCCGGTCATCAGCATCGTGCCGACCTCGGTGGTGAGCAGGACGCCGCGGGCGTCGGGGATCGAGTGCGAGAGGTGGACCAGCTCCAGCTCGAAGGGGCCGGCCTTGACTTTGTCGCCGGCCGGCAGCTCCTGCAGCGGCGCGTCCTTGAGCTTGTGCTCGTCGAGCTTGGAGCGGACCATGCCGATCGTCAGCAGGCCGCCGTAGATCACCGGCGGCATGCCGATCTCACGCAGCACATAGGGCAGTGCCCCGACGTGGTCCTCGTGGCCGTGGGTGAGCACGATCGCCTCGATGTCCTCGGCGCGGTCGCGCAGGTAGGAGAAGTCGGGCAGGACCAAGTCAATGCCGAGCATCTCCGCGGTTGGGAACATCAGGCCGGTGTCGACGACGACGATGCGGCCGTCGTACTCGACCACGGTCATGTTCTTGCCGATCTCGCCCAGTCCACCGAGCGGCAGCACGCGGAGCTTGCTGGCGGGCACTAGGTGGTCACCGGAGTGAGGCCGACGCTCTCCAGCGCCGCCTGCATCGTCGCCCGTTGCTCTGCATCGGCGGGCACTAGGGGAAGTCGCAGGGTGTCGCGGGGGATCAGGCCCATCATCGCCAAACCGGCCTTGACCGGGATCGGGTTGGTGGTGACGCCGATCGCCGCGTAGAGCTGACGCAGCCCGGCGTCGATCTCGCGGGCGCGCTCGATGTCTCCCGCCTCTGCGGCATCCCACATCTCGCGCATCTGCGGGCCGACCAGGTGCGAGGCGACGAGGATGCCGCCGGCGCCGTCGAGTTCGAGCGTCTTGAGGAAGACGTCGTCGTTGCCGGCGAGGATCTCCATGCCCTCGATCGGCTGCATCTCGTCGTTGTTGGCCTGCTTGACAGCGACCACGTTCTCGATCTTGGCGATCTCGACAAGCTGCTCGGGCGGCACGTTGACGACCACTCGCGAGGGGATGTTGTAGGCGATCAGGGGAAGCTCGCGCACGGCGGCGGCGATCGTCTCGAAGTGGGCGAGGATGCCTGCCGGGTTGGGCTTGTTGTAGTAGGGAGTGACGATCAGCGCCGCGTCGGCGCCGGCCTCGGCCGCGCCGGTGGTCAGCTCGATCGAGTGGCGGGTGTCGTTGGTGCCGGTGCCACAGATCAGCAGCGCCTCGTCGCCGAGCTCGCGACGCAGGGCGCGCACCAGAACCAGCGCCTCCTCGTCGGTCAGCGTCGGCGCCTCGCCGGTCGAGCCCGAGATCACCAGGCCGTGCGACCCGTGTTCGAGCAGGTAGGTGGCCAGCTTCAGCGCCGCGGCCTCGTCGACCGCCCCTCCCTCCTCGAAGGGGGTCGCCATTGCCGTAAGAACGCCGCGAATCTCCTTCATCGGGCCAGGGTATCGCGAGCGGCTTGACGGGGACTCAAAGCAGCTTCTCCAGGCCCACCGTGAAGCGCTCGCTCAGGTCGCCGACCTTCTGCACGGCGAGAAGAACACCGGGCATGAAGGAGTGGCGGTCGATCGAGTCGTGGCGGATGCTCAGGGTCTGTCCGGCGCCACCGAAAACGACCTCCTGGTGGGCGACCAGACCGGGCAGGCGCACGGAGTGGATCGGCTCGTGGACGTGACCGCCGGCGGCCGTGATCAGCTCCGCCGTGCGCTTTGCCGTGCCCGAGGGCGCATCGAGCTTCTTATCGTGGTGCAGCTCGACGATCTCGCACTCGGGCATGTGCGGCGCGATCTTCTGCGCCGCCTCCATCAGGAGCACGGCCCCGATCGCAAAGTTGGGGGCGACGAAGCAGTTTGCCTGCGACGCCTCGGCGGCCCGGCGCAGCTGCTCGAGGTCGAAGCCGGTGGTTCCAACGACGACGTGGACCCCGGCCTCCAGGCAGGCCACGGCGTTGGCAAGGGCGGTGTCTGGGGTGGTGAAGTCGACGACGACGTCCGCTTTGCCAAGCACGTCGGCAAGCGCGACCCCGAGGGCGGGATCGGCCTTGGCAACGAGCTCGGTGTCCTCCGCCCCGTCGACGGTTTCGCAGACCGCCTGGCCCATGCGACCGGCAGCGCCGGACACGGCAACGCGGATCATGCGGCGACCAATGCCTCGCTGACAGGGGCAAGCGAATCGCGAAAGCGGCCCTCGTCGCGTCCGACGCAGGCCGCGGAAAGCCGCTCGGGACGGTAGATCTCCTGCGCCAGTGCGGTCAGGTCATCGACGGTCACGGCGTCGACTTTGGCCAGCATCTGGTCGAGGGTGTCGATTGGCAGGCCGAAGAGGGTCGCGCGGGAGATCCGCGTCATCCGCGCCGCCGTGGACTCGGAGGTGAGCACGAGGCGGCCCTTGACGTTCTCCTTGCCGCGATTCAGCTCCTCGGCCGAGACCGGCTCGCTGCGCAGCCGGGCCAGCTCGGCGCCGATGATCGCGCAGGCCTCCTCGACGTTGTCCTCCCTGGTGCCGACGTAGCTGGCGATCAGGCCCGAGTCGGTGTACTGCTCGCTGTAGGAGCCGACCGCGTAGGCGAGGCCGCGCTTCTCGCGCACCTCGCGGAAGAGCCGCGAGGAGCTGGAGCCGCCGAAGATCGAGTCGAGCACCGCGAGGGCATAGCGGCGGTCGTCGTCGCGGGTGATCCCGGGCGCGCCAAAGCAGATGTGGTACTGCTCGGTGTCCTTCTCGTAGAAGCAAAGTCGCGCTGCGTCCTCGGGCTTAACGGCGGCCTGGCCGTTCGTTCCCGACGTCGAAGGAGAGACAAGGCGCTCCGAAAGCTCGGCGATCTGGGCGTGATCGACGTTGCCGGCGGCGCCGACGACGATGTTGGCGCCGGTGTAGCGGGCACTGCGGTAGGCCTCGATGTCTGGCACCGGGACCGAGCTGATCACCTCGGCCTCACCGAGCACCCTGCGGCCGAGCGGGTGGCTGCCGAAAACGGCCTCGGCGAGGATGTCGTGGACGCGGTCCTGCGGCTCGTCCTCGTACATCGCGATCTCCTCCAGCACGACGTCGCGCTCGGAGTCGATTTCGGGATAGGTCGGCGCCAGCAGCATCTCTGCCAGGAGGTCGAAGACCTCCTCGGTGTGCTCGTCGAGGAAGCGGGCGTGCAGGTGGGTGGTCTCCTTGCCGGTCGCGGCGTTGACCGAAGCGCCCAGCCCGTCCAGCTTCTCGGCAATCTCGATCGCCGAGAAGCGGGCCGTTCCCTTGAACAGCAGGTGCTCGAGGAAATGCGAGATCCCCGCCTGCGGCGGGGTCTCGTTGCGCGAGCCGGTGCGCACCCAGAGCCCAAGCGCGACGGATCGCACCGAGGGAACCTCCTCGGTGACGACCCGTACGCCCGTGCCCTGCTCAGTTAGCTGCGGTGCGCTCAATGCTCGTGCTTAGCCGCGTGACTCGCGGTCGCCGCCGCGGGGACGGCGTCCCTCGCGTCCTCCGCCACTGCGACCACCACGGTCGCCGCCGTTGCGGCGCGGGCCACCGTCGCCGGAGCCGACCGAGGCCAGTTCCTCGGGGGTCTTGCCCGCAACCGAGGGGTCGTCGGAGAGGCGCAGGCCGATGCGACCGCGCTCGCGGTCGACCTCGACCACGGTGACGTCGATCTCCTCGCCGGAGGTGAGAACGTCGTCGACCGAGTCGACCCGCTCGCCCGGCTTGACATTGGAGATGTGCAGCAGGCCGTCGGTGCCCTTGACCAGCTCGACGAAGGCACCGAAGGTGGTCGTCTTGACGACCTTGGCGGCGTTGTAACGATCGCCGACTTCGGCCTCCTTGGTCATCGACTGGATCCGGGCGACGCAGGCTTCGACCAGCGAGCCGGTCGGGGCGTAGATCCGGATCGTGCCGTCGTCCTCGACGTCGATTTCGGCTTCGAACTCCTCGCAGAGGGCGCGAATGGTTTCGCCGCCCTTGCCGATCACGGCGCCAATCTTCTCCTGGTCGATCTTGATCGCTTCGATCCGCGGCGCGTGCTGGGAAAGCTGCTCGCGCGGGCCGTCGATCGCCTCGGCCATCTTGCCGAGGATGAACTGGCGACCCTTGTTGGCCTGCTCCAGCGCATCGGTGAGGATCTCGAAGGTGACGCCGGTGATCTTGATGTCCATCTGCAGGGCGGTGATCCCGTCCGCGGTACCGGCGACCTTGAAGTCCATGTCGCCGAGGTGGTCCTCGACGCCGGCGATGTCGGTGAGGACGATGTAGTCGTCACCCTCCTTGATCAAGCCCATCGCCACTCCGGCGACTGGAGCCGTGACCGGGACGCCGGCGGCCTGCAGGGCCATCGACGATGCGCAGACCGAGCCCATCGAAGAGGAGCCGTTGGACTCCAGGGTCTCGGAGACGACCCGGATCACGTAGGGGAAGTCCTCTTCGTTCGGGATCGTGGCAACCAGTGCCCGCTCGGCGAGCGCACCGTGACCGATGTCGCGGCGCTTGGGGCCGCGCATGAAGCCAGCCTCCCCGACCGAGAAGGGCGGAAAGTTGTAGTGGTGCCAGAACTTCTTCGAGGTCTCCAGGCCGAGCGTGTCGATGCGCATATCCATCCGCGTCGTGCCGAGCGCGGCGTTGGAGAGGATCTGGGTCTCACCGCGGGTGAAGAGGGCCGAGCCGTGCACGCGGGGCGAGATGTCGACCTCGCACTCGATCGGCCGGATCTCGTCCTGGGCGCGACCGTCGGGGCGCTTCTTGTCGACGGCAATCGCCTTGCGGATCGTGTCCTTCTCGATCGAGCCGAAGGCTGCCTTGGCTTCGGCGACCTGCTTCTCGTCGGTCTCTCCGCCGGACTCGGGCGCGTACTTGGCGACCACCTCGTCCTTGACCTTGTCGATCGCCTCGTAGCGCTCGAGCTTGCCCTCGGTGGCGATCGCGTCGATCAGCGCCTGGCCGTGGGAGGAACGGATGTCGCTGAGCAGGCCCTCGTCGATCTTGGGGGCCTCGACCTCGATCTTCTCCTTGCCGGCCTTCTGCTGCAGCTCCTCCATCGCGGCGGTGAGCTTCTTGATCTCACCGTGGGCGATGTCGAGCGCGTCGAGGATCTCCTGCTCGGTGACGCCGTTGGCGCCGGCCTCGACCATCAGGATCGCCTCGTCGGTGCCGGCGACGATCAGGTCGAGGTCGAGCTCGGCGAGGTCCTCCTCGGAGGGGTTGACGACGAAGTCGCCGTCGAGCTTGCCGATCCGCACCGCGCCGACGTGGGCGGCGACGGGAACCGGGGAGATCGCCAGCGCCGCGGAGGCGCCGTTCATCGCGAGGATGTCGTAGGGGTGGACCTGGTCCACCGACATCGGGATCGCGACGAGCTGGGTCTCGTAGTGCCAGCCCTTGGGGAACAACGGCCGGATCGGCCGGTCGATCATGCGGGCGGTCAGGGTCGCCTTCTCGCTGGATTTGCCCTCGCGACGGAAGAACGAGCCGGGGATCTTGCCCGCGGCGTACATCCGCTCCTCGATATCGACGGTGAGGGGAAGGAAGTCCACGTCGCGAAGGTTCCCGACGGTTGCGGTGCAGAGCACCATCGTGTCGCCGGCCTGAACCACGACCGCGCCACCCGCCTGCTTCGCGAGTTTTCCGGTCTCGAAGGAAATCTGGCTGTCGCCGATGTCCGCCGAAACGCGGGTTACGTCAAACATGCTCATTTAGTTGTCCTACCTCCGGCCGCCCGGATGGCGGCCATCT
>DASYIY010000113.1:0-11147 GCA_035997045.1 Solirubrobacterales bacterium
GTGCCGCTGCAGGAGGGCAAGTACGTGATCGGGCCCGATGACGTCGAGCCGCTGATCGACGAGAACACGATCGGCGTCGCCGCCGTGCTCGGCACCACCTTCACCGGCCACGCCGACGACATCGTCGGCATCAACGACCTCTTGCTCGGGATCAAGAAGGAGCGCGAACTCGATGTGCCGCTGCACGTCGACGGCGCCAGCGGCGGCTTCGTCTGGCCCTTCCTCTATCCCGACTCGAAGTGGGACTTCCGGCTCGAGCAGGTGCGCTCGATCAACGTCTCTGGGCACAAGTTCGGGCTCGTCTACCCGGGCGTCGGCTGGCTCGTCTTCCGCGAAGAGAGCGACCTCGCCAAGGACCTCGTCTTCTACGAGAACTACCTGGGCAAAGAGGACGCCACCTTCACCCTCAACTTCTCGACCGGGGCCTCGATGGTCCTCGCCCAGTACTACAACTTCGTTCGCTACGGGCGCCAGGGCTACGCCTACATCATGGAGGCGATGCAGAAGAATGCCCGCGCCCTCGCCGGCCGCCTCGAGGAGCAGGGCGACTTCGAGCTGATCGGCGCCGACAAAGAGCAGCTGCCGCTGGTCGCCTTCAAGCTCGCCGAGGGTAAGAACTACGACGAGTTCGACCTCTCCTGGCAGCTCTCGGCCGAGCGCGGCTGGATGCTCCCCGCCTACACGCTGCCGCCCAACGCCGAAAAAGAGAAGGTGCTGCGAGCGCTGGTCAAGGAGACGCTGAGCCGCGAGCAGGTCGACCGGCTCGCCGACGACATCGCGACCGCCTGTTCGACCCTGGAAAAGAAGGGCGGCGCCCACCCCTCCGAGCGCAAGCAGGTCAAGACCGGCACCGGCTACTGAGCGGACGGGTCGGATGAGCTCCAGCAGCGTCGCCGTAGTCACCGACAGCACCACTTACCTCCCAGCGAGCCTGATCGAGCGCTGGGGGATCGAGCAGGTCAGCCTCTACGTCGGCTGGGGCGACGAGCGCCTGCCCGAGCAGGACTACGAGCTCGGCGAGTTCTACGCACGGCTGCGCGACTCGGCCGACCTGCCGTCGACCTCGCAGCCCTCGGTCGGCGACTTCCTCGCCTGCTTCGAACCGCTCGCCGGCGCGGGCCGCGACGTCGTCTCGATCCACATCGCCAGCGGCCTCTCGGGTACTTACGAGAGTGCGATCGAGGCAGCGCGGGTCATCGCCGACAAAGGGCTGCCCGGCCGGATCGAGGTCGTCGACGGCCAGACCGGTGCCGGCGGCCTCGGCTGCCTGGTCCTCGCCGCGGCCGGCGCGGCCGAGCAGGGCCTGGCGTTGGGCGCGGTCATCGACGCGGTCCACAAGACCCGCGAGGGACTCGAGATGTGGTTCTGCCTCGACACGCTCGAGTACCTGCGCAAGGGAGGGCGCATCGGAGCCGCCCAAGCCCTCGTCGGTTCGGCGCTCAAGATCAAGCCGATCCTCACCTTCGGCACCGAGATCACCCCGGTAGGCCGCGTCCGCACCCGCAAGCGGGCGATGCAGCAGATGGTCGCCTACCAGCACGAGCTCCAGGACCGCGGCGCGACCGACTGGTTCATCCAGCACGCCCAGTCGTTCGAAGACGCCGAAGCCTTGGTCGCGCAGGGAGTCGAAATCTTCGGCAAGGAGCCGCTCTTCTGCACCCAGGTCGGCCCGGTGCTCGGCGCACACCTGGGCTCGGGAATGCTGGTCGGGGGAATCGGCTGCCGCCCCGAGTAGGCTCGCGCCGATGACTCGGCAGGGATCCTCGCGAAGCTGATGGGCGCCGGAGTCATCCGTCGTGCCGAGGCCGCCGACGCGGCCGAGGTCGCTCGCCTGCTGCACGACTTCAACACCGAGTTCTCCGACCCCACGCCTGGGGTCGAGGTCCTGACCGGGAGGCTTGGACAACTGCTCGAAGACGGCCAGGTGACGGTCCTGCTCGGCGGCGACGAGCCCGACGGGCTTGCCCTCTTCCGCCTGCGGCCCTCGCTCTGGGACAACGCTCCCGAGGCTTACCTCGAGGAGCTCTACGTGACTCCCCCACAGCGCGGCAAAGGGCTAGGGCGGGCGTTGCTCGAAGCGGCAATGCAGGCCGTTCGCGAGGCCGGCGCGATCCGCATGGACCTCTGCACCGGAGAGACCGACACGGCGGCGAGAGCGCTATATGAGAGCTGCGGCTTCACCAACCGCGAAGGCGGCCCCGGCGATCCGATCATGCTCTATTACGAGCGCGACCTCTAAGCGTCCCAGCGGCGCGGCTTAGGCCCAGTCGGGCTTGCCCGCCGACAGCTTGTGTGCGGCCACCGCGCTCGCCGCCATCAGCGCCGCAGCGAGAGCGAGGGGAAGCACAAGATCGACCTCGACCACGAGCAGAGCGCCCACCAGGGCGCCGACGAACATCGCCGCCACCGGAATCAGGCGCCGCGCCGCGGTTCCTCCAGGCCCACCCGCCAGCCGCGAATCGGCGGCGATTCCGGTCAGGGTCAAGGTCAATACCGTGGTGGTCAGGTCGGGGACGGCGAGCCGGCGGGCGGTCGCGTTCTGGATTCCCATCGCTACGCCCAGCGGCACGATCAGCGCGTAGCGAGCTCCGTCCGAGACGGGCTGGCCGGCGATCGCCGCGAGGACAGCGGCGAGCAGGACGGGTAGGACCGCGATCGCCGACGCCGTTCGCAGCTGCCGCCCGCGATGACCGCCAAGCCGCGTCGCAATCCGGCCGCCGGCCAGCGCACCGAGGAGAAACGCGCCAAGCGCGGCGATCGATGCGGGAGCAGACAGCCCCGGCGCGCCCGCCAGGGCGAAGCCGAGGAAGACGACGTTACCGGTCATGTTGGCGACGAAGACATGGCCGAGGGCGATGTAGCTGACCGCGTCGACGAGGCCGGTGACCGTCGTCAGCAGAACCAGCAGCAGCGGCAGAGGTCCGTGGCCGCTGCCGGTCCAGGGCCAGTGCGCCCGCGCCAGTTCGGCGAGGGCAATCAGACGACCCCGTGGTCGTGGGCCGGGTTCACCGGCCGCCTCAGACGGAGTGCTCCTGCTCCTCGACCGTCAGCTCCGCGGTCGGGAAGGCCTCGAGCCGCTCGTCGGGAATCGGGGCGCCGCTCTGGACCGAGATCCCGTAGGTGCCTGCACCGAGCCGTACCTCGGCCCGGTCGACCGCGGCGAGCTGCCGCTTCAGGTCCTGGATCCGGCCCGCGTCGAACTCGTCCTGGTAGAGGCCCTCCGAGTTCATCTCGCCTGGTTCGACCCGCGCGTCGCCCTCCTCGGGCCCCTCGCGTTCGACCGCGGCGAGCTGCTGCCCGATCTGCTCGCGCTCGCGGGCAAGCAGTTCTCTGGCGCGCTCCTCCTTCACGGCGACACCGTAGCGCGGCGGCGCTCCGCGCAGTCGCCCGGCGACGATGGTCTAGTGTCGCCGAGCGCGGTTTTGCCGCGCCCAAACAATTGAGAGGCGGTCCCTTGGATCCTGTCGGATATGAGATGTGCACTCCCGAAGGCGGCAAGGGCGGTGGAGTTCGCGCCACTCGAGGCTTCGACGTCGGTGAGACGGTGATGATCGGGGTGCTCGAAGGAGAGGTCGCTCGCAACGACTCGCACGCGACCCAGGTGAGTCGCACCAAGTGGGCGCGCCACGGCGGTCTCGGGCCGAAGGTCAACCACTCCTGCGCACCCAACTGCGGGGTCGAGCTGAACGAGACCGGCGCCTGTGACTTCGTCGCCCGCAAGCCGATCTCCAACGGCGAAGAGATCACCTTCGACTACGCGATGCGCAACTACTCGATCGAGTACTTCCCCGGCGGCTGTCTCTGCGGCGCCAACAACTGTCGCGGCGCGGTGACCGGCTGGAAGGACCTGCCGGACGAGCGCAAGGCCGCCTACGAGGGCCTCGTCGCTCCCTATTTGCTCGAGATCGATCGCGAACTGGCCCTTGCGGTCGCCTGAGCCCGTCTTGAGGATGAAATAAGTACCAAACGACGGGGATAAGGCTAAAGGGGTGGTTCTCGCCTGCCGAACGGGTAGGCGAGAACCATGTTCCGATGCGACCGATGCCATACCGAGTACGGGGGAATCCGCGGGATTTCGACCGATAGCTGCCCGCGCTGCAAGCAGCTGACGGGCGTTACCGAGATGCGCCCTTCCCATGCCACCGCCTGGCACTCGAGCGAATCGCCGGGATCCAACTGGTCCCCCCTCCCCTTGCTCGGCCCGATAGCCCAGCTCGACCGGGCGATCCGGGTCTAAACCTCTGCGCGACAGCGAGTCCGCGATTGCCCGTGTTATAGACGGGTTTTGGCGGACTCGGCGCGGCCCGGCCACCAGGCGCGCTCGCCGCAGAGGTAGGCGATCGCGGGGATCAGCAGGGCGCGGACTATGAAGGTGTCGAGGAGGACGCCGACCGCGACGGTTGCGCCGATCTGGACCAGCTCCTCGAGCGGCAGCAGGGTCAGGGTGGCGAAAGTGCCGGCGAGGATCAGGCCGGCGCCGGTGACGACGCCGCCGGTGTTCTCCAGCGCCGCCAGGACTCCGTCGCGCGTGCCCAGCCTGGCCGCCTCCTCGCGAGCCCGGGTCATCAGGAAGATGTTGTAGTCGACCCCCAGTGCGACGAGGAAGATGAACGACAGCAGGACGAGGTTGAAGGCGAGCCCACTCGATCCGAAAAGATCGGTGAAGGCGAAGGTGACGAGGCCGAGGGTCGCCGCGAACGAGGCGACGACGGTGACGATCAGGTAACCCGGTGCGACGAGCGCGCGCAGGACCCCGACGAGGATCAGGCCGACCACGAGCAGGACCAGCGGCACGATCAGTCGCGTGTCGCGCGCGTTGGTCTGCTCGACGTCGTAATTCTCGGCCGGAATGCCGCCGACGAGGGCGCTCGGCGCGACCTCCTGGAGCTTGTCGCGGATGCCCTTGACCAGCCCAGCCGCCTCGCCCGAGTAGGGGTTGCCGCGCAGGACGATCGCCACCGCCGCCTCGGCCGAGACCGACGACGGTGGAATCGGCACGGCGAGCTTGACCGACGGCAGGCCCTCCAGCCCCTTCACCGCCGCCTCCGCTTCGGATAGGTCGACGACCGCGGTCAGCGGCGATCCCAGCCCCGGCGGGAAGTGTTCGTCGAGGACTTCGGTGCCTCGACTCGATTCGGTCGAGTGCGTTTCGCCCTCGCCGAAGCCGATCGTGCCGTGGCCGACGAGGTTGCCGAGCGAGAGCACGACCAATGCGGCGAGAACAACGACGACGATCCGCCGCGGGTGGCGACGGACGAAGCCGGCGATCCGCGCCCAGCGGCCGCGCCTCTCCCCCGGTTCGGCACCGCGACCGGGCCAGAAAGCGCGCTGTCCGAGCAGCGAAAGCACCGCGGGCAGCAGGGTCAGCGCCGCGGCGAGCATCACCGCGATCCCGATCGCCAGCACCGGCCCGAGCCAGCGGGTCGACTCGAGGTCGGCGAGCAGCAGCACCAGCATCGCCGCGATCACGGTCCCGGCCGAGGCGGCGATCGGCCGCACGCTCTCGACCAGCGCGCGCGGCAGCGCGGCCGCCGGGTCCAGCCCGCGGTCGAGCTCCTCGCGGTAGCGGTGGATCAGCAGCAGCGAGTAGTCGGTGCCGGCGCCGAAGATCAAGACCAGCAGCAGGAACGTTCCCTCGGTATTGACCGCGATCAGGCCCGACTCGATCAGCAGGTAGGTGACGCCGATCGCGATCAGGTAGGCGGTGCCGACCGTGAGCAGCGGCAGCAGCGCCAGCACCGGGGCGCGGTAGACGGCGAGCAGAAGCAGCAGCACCAACCCGAGCGTGGCGATCAGCAGGGTCTTGCCGGCGTCTTCGGCGACGCGCTCGAGATCGGCGGCGATGCCACCGGGGCCGGTGACGTACGAACGCAGGCCCGGGTAACGATGCGCGGCGAGGTAGGCCCGGACCTTGCCGACGCCGTCGACCACCGCGCCGCGGTCGCTGGAGTCGATCGCCAGCGCCACTATTGCCGCTTCGCCGTCCCGCGAGACCGGCCCGACGCCGCGAGCGATTCGCGCCACATCCCCCAGCGGCTGCTTCGCCTGACCGGAGAAGGGGGCGAAGACGGGGGTCGCCCCGGTAAGGCCAAGCCGGTCGAGCCCTTCGCCGAGCCTGCCGATCGCGTTGAGGTCGGCGCCGGAGAGGCCGCCGCTGCGCGCGAACACGACCAGCACCGGCACGTCGTCGCCACCCTTGAAGTCGCGCTGAAGCACGCCCACGACCCGGGTCGACTCGGCGTGTGCCGGCAGGTAGCTGCCCTGGCCCGCAGCGGTCACCTCACCGATGTGGATCCGCCCGAGCAGGCCGGCGATCCCGAGCAAGCCCCAGACCCCGACCGTCACCCAGCGCCCGCGCGGACCGGTCACGGCGCCAGCCAGTCGTTCGATCGGAAGCCGCGGGCGCACGGCGGAACCCTAGCCTCGCGATCAGCTTTGATACTCGCCACAGATGGCCGACGTCCTGCCCGACATCCTGCCTCCCGGCCTGCGCCTCGTCTTCTGCGGGACGGCGGCCGGCACCGCCTCGGCCAGGACGCGCGCCTACTACGCCGGCCCCGGCAACTCTTTCTGGGCAACCCTGCACGCAGTCGGCCTGACGCCGGAGCGGCTGAAGCCGGCCGAATTCGAGCGCCTGACCGAGTTCGGCATCGGCCTCACCGATATTTGCAAGGTCCGCCACGGCTCCGACGAGGAAGTCGGCACGGTCGAGTTCGACGTGGTCGGCCTCGAGCAGAAGATCGCCGCAGCCGAACCCGCCAACCTCGCCTTCAACGGCAAGAACGCCGCCCGCGGCGCGCTCGAACAGGACGTCGCCTACGGCCTCCAAGAGGAGCGGATCGGCGGCGCAACCCTCTGGGTCCTGCCCTCAACCTCGGGAGCCGCGCGCAGGTTCTGGAGCATTGAGCCCTGGCAGGAACTCGCCGACGCCTGCGAGGACGACCCGGGCTAAGCCCGGGGAGCGGGGTCTTCCTCGCCTGCTTTCGAAGCCCTTGGCGACTCGAAGCAGGCCAAGGCGACCGTCACCGGTATCGACTCCTCGCCGCTTTCGGCAAGTCGTGCGGCGGCGTTTGCCATCCGTTTCGGAAGCCGTCCAAAGACCTCCTCCAGATCCGCGATTATTTCGTCCCAGGCCTGCTGATCTAGATGACCGGGCATCCAGGTGAAATGGCGATCCGGTCGAGTGTCGATCGTTCCGCTGTTGATGGCGTCGGCGACCCGTTCTCCATAGGTCGTAAAAGCCGCCCCCGTCATCTGATGCTTGGTCGACTGCGGAAGGCTGGGCCAACTCGATTGGTCGAAGAGGGTTCGCTGGGTTGCGCGGTAGAAGTGCTCGACTCCCCCTCGGCGCTTACCGCCGGTCTTGGTCTCGATCAATTCGATGCAGCCGCATTCCTCAAGCACGCGAAAATGACCGTAAACCTTGGAATGCGAATGCTCGGGAAACATCCTCACGAACCCGGTCACGCTCATCACACGCTGATTTAGCTCGACCAGGATCCTGACTCGCAGTGGATGGGCCAGGGCTTTGGCAAGACTCCCGTTGACGACACCGACCTCAACCACCGGATCCTCCACGCCGGTTTCGCTCCTTCTCTCAGATTTAGCTGAGCGCACGAAACGAGCCTAGCGACCCTGGCCACTGGATTGCATTTTTGGGGATGAATGCTTTAATTATTTTGATTATTCAATATCTTTAGATGAAAGGAGGACAGATGAAGCTCGCATCGACCACAGCTGTCTTGCCGTTGGTTTCGACCACGAAGGCCGCCTAATTCGGTTGAGTCGAGCTGCCTCCCGGGGAGGGGCACCGATGACCTCGGGGGCGGCTCGGGCTCTTTCGCTTTTGAAAATCTGTTTGAAGACTTGCTCGACGCCATTAACAATGCCGCCGCGGTTTCTTAGTGCTCCGAAGTCGGTGGAGCGGATTTCGAGCAAAGAGGAGGCGCCTTGGCGCACGGAGACAAGACAAACGGCAACGCTGCACGGGACAGGGATCAGCGCATGTCCGCGCTGCTGATCGACGCGCTCCACCACTCGTCGCGGCGGCGGATATTGAGGGCCCTGCATAGCTCCGGCGACGCCCACAGTCCGGTCCAGCTGAGCAAGATGATCGACGAGGACATCAGCAACATCGACTACCACCTCAAGATTCTGGTCTCCCTCGGTGCCGCTGTGAAGACGGGCGAGAGGCCGGTGCGGGGGGCCCGGGAGAACTTCTTTGCCTCAACGGTCGCGGACCACAAGCAGATGGTCGCGATCCTGGCCGACACCGAGCGAGATGACGGTGCAGTCCGCAGATAGAGGTGGGACCGGCGCTAGGTGAGCGCGACCGCGGCCTCGGGGGTGGCGACGCGGAAGCTGATGCTCTCCTCCAGGTAGAGGTGGATGGCGTCGGCGTCGTGGCTCTCATAGCCGATCGAGAGATCCTCGCCGCACTCGAGCAGGAAGTCGCCGCCGCGCGTGCTGAGCACGGCCGCCCCTTTAACGCCGGGCGACCAGACGAGCGGGCCGCCGGCGATCTCGCGCAGGTGCTCGAGCAGCGGGTAGCCGCCGTGCTCGCTGGTCTCGAGCACCAGGGTGTAGGTCTCGGGGCCGAGCGCGAGGCCGTAGGGCCCGGCGACTCCGGCGGCGAGCAGGGCCTCGACCGCCTTGGCGACGTGGCGCGGGTAGCGCTCGCAGTCCTCGCCGAGCTCGATCGCCTCGTGCGGCGAGGCCTCGAGGACGCCGGCGATCCCGGCCGCTTTCCAGCCGTGGAAGACGGCGGCGTTCTCGGCGACGGCAATCTGGTGGGCGGCGCTGTCGAGGGCGTCGAGGTCGGCGTCCTCGGCGCCGCGCTCGGCGTCGGCCAGCTCCGAGCGGTCGACCGAGAACGGCGCCCGCAGCTCGACCAGCGCCAGGACCTGCCGCTGCACGCCCTTGACTCCCTCGGCGGGCGGATCGGCGATCTCTTTCACCCGGCCGAGATTCGTCGCCGAGTGCTGCCAACCGTGCGGACCGGCGAAGTCGACGAGCTTGCGGGCGGCAAGCGCCGGCGCGAGGCGCTCGCGCGCCTCGGAGTCGAGCAGCTCCCAACCCGCCTCGGTGACCGGCGCGTGCTCGCGCAGCAGGTGGCTCATGCCGCTGCCTCGCGCAGGCTGCCGATGCCGAGCGACTCGCCGCCGGCGAGGGGAGCGCCGCGCTCGGCAGCGCCCTCGGTCGCCTCCTCCTCGGCCTCCTCGCCATGCTCGACGATGTCGCCCTCCTGGAAGAGGATCCCCGCCGCGATCTCCCGCCACAGTGGCGTGCGGCGCAAGAGGAACTCCAGGTCCATGCAGAAGTGCTTGAACTCCTCGCCCTGGGCGTCGTGCATGATCGCCTTCGCCTCCTCGTCGGGCTCGACCGCGAGCCGCTGCTCGTACCAGCCGATTGCCTCGGCCTCCTCGGTCAGCGAGGCGCAGAGGCGGGCGAAGGTCCGCGTCTGCGCGGACAGCTCCTCGGGCGGCTCGTGGTACTGGTCGAAACCCACGCCTACATCTTGCCAGGGTCGGAGCGAGCCCCGCCGGGCGGCCGCCCTCAGCCCTCCTCGGCGAGGATCGCGTAAATCTTGCGGCGAGTCTCGTCGAGCAGTTCCCGGATTCGGCGCTGCTGACCTTCGTCGGCGGCGTGAAAGACCTGGCCGATCGAGTGGTGCAGCTTGTGGACCGACTCCCGCAGGTGGATCTGCTCCGGGTCCGCTTCGGCGCGGACCGCGTCCCAGGGAGTCTCCTCGTCGGTGCGCGACTCCTGCTCGGCCTTGCCGCTGTCGGTGAGGGTGAAGCGGCGCTTGCCCTCGATCTCCTGGCCGCTGATCAGTCCCTCGTCCTCGAGCATCTGCAGGGTCGGGTAAATCGAGCCGGCGCTGGGGGCCCAGGCCCCGGCGGTGCGCTCCTCGATCTCCTTGATCATCTCGTAGCCGTGCATCGGCCGCTCGGCGAGCAGAGCCAGGACCGCGGCCCGGACGTCGCCGCGGCGCGCCCTCGGACCGCCGCGACCGCGACCGCCGCGAAAGCCCCGGCTGCGGGCGAATTCCTCGCGCCTGTGCAGGCCAGCGCGACCTTGTTGATGTCTGTGGTGCATCGGAATACCTTTCTATCGATTAGTAACGCGATATATCGTAACATATCGATGTCAAATCTTTAGGCGGTCCTTGCCCCGCAAAGTGATCCGGCGATGAGGCGACTCCGTTTAGTGGGCAAACCCCCTGCCCAAAGGAGCAAGCGCCATGGACCCGGAAACAAGCATCGACCGCATTGACCTGGACGGTGCCGTTCGCGAAACCGCCCACGACGCCGCCGAGGCACTCGAGAATGGCGACACCAGGCTGGACTTCCTCAAGAAGGCGGGGCTGGCCGGCGGCGCCGCGATGAGCGGCGGCGTGCTGCTCAGCGCCCTCACCCCCGCCGCCGCGATGGCTGCCGGCAAGGGCAAGGGTCGTCCGCCCGCCTCATTCGGCAAGGGCGACATCGGCATCCTCAACTTCGCCCTCACGCTCGAGTACCTCGAGGCCGCCTTCTACAACGAGGCGACCGCAAACCAGAAGAGCAAATCCTTCATCAAGGACCCGCAGACCCAGGTCTTCCTGAAGACGGTGACAGTCGATGAGAACGCCCACGTCGCCTTCCTCAAGAAAGCCCTCGGCAGCAAAGCGGTCGGCTCGCCGAAAGTCGATTTCGGCGGCACCACCTCCGACGAGGCTTCCTTCGTCAAAACCGCGGTCGCGCTCGAGAACACCGGCGTCCACGCCTACTCGGGCCAGGCGCTCAACATCGCCAGCCCGGCCTACGTCGCCGCGGCGCTCTCGATCCTGACGATCGAGGCCCGGCACGCCTCGGTGGCCGGCCTGATCCTCTCGGGCAAGCCCGCCGGGCTCACCCCCGACGGCGCCTTCGACACACCCTTCACCGCCGCCAAGGTACTCAAGGCGGTCGAAGGGACCGGCTTCCTCGTCAAATAGGACTTACCGCCATCGCAAGCCCCGGCGAGGTCGACTGGAGATCGGCCTCGCCGGAGTCGATAACGAACTTCGAACAACCAAAAGCCAAACGCACTGGAGGTCACCGTGCCCAACATCGGACCAATGGAGATTCTCGTAGTCCTGATCATCGCCCTCGTCGTCTTCGGGCCCA
>DASYIY010000114.1:0-3028 GCA_035997045.1 Solirubrobacterales bacterium
AGCGGCGGCACGTCGACGATGTTGACCAGCATCGCCCGCACCTCGGCGTCGTCGTAGACCTTGATGTTGACCTCGGTGTCGTCGGTCGAGGCGATCGCCATGAAGACGCCCTCGAGGTCGGCGGCGCCCGCGTAGTCGCGCTTCTCCCACTCGATCGAGCCCTCCGTCGCGAGGCTCTCCAGCTCGGGGTGGGCGACCGGCGCGATCAGGGTCACGTCGGCATCGCAGGCGAGCAGCCCCTCGACCTTCTCGAGGCCGATGTCGCCGCCGCCGACGACCAGGCAGCGCCGCCCCTTCAACTTCAGGCAGGCGATGTAGAAGGGCGTCTCCAGCATGTCGCGCACGCAGGACTGGTCGCAGATCCCCTTGCGCAACTGACAGACGCACTCCTTGCCGGCATAGGCCTGAGCGGGCATGTCTAAAGCCTAGTGATGCGCCGCTATATGGACTCGAGCGTGACGCGCAAGCCCTCTTTGAGGCCCATCTGCGGGGACCAGGCGAGCTCGCGTTCGGCGCGGGACGGGTCGATCGAGATCCGTTGCACCTCGCCGGTGCGGGGAGGGGCCAGTTCGGGCTCGAAGCCCCCGGAACCGCCCAGCGCGCCGAGCGCCTCGGCCAGTTCCAGCACGTCGGTCTCGACCCCGGTGCCGATGTTGACTGGCCCCGTTGTCTCCGCCTCGGTCGCGGCCATCATCGCCGCCACCACGTCGCCGACATATATGTAGTCGCGGGTCTGCTTGCCGTCGCCGAAGACGGTCGGCCGCTCGCCGGCGCGCAGCTTGCCGCAGAAAATCGCGATCACGCCCGCCTCGCCGAGCGGGTCCTGGCGCGGGCCGTAGACGTTGCCCAGGCGCAACGGGATCGTCGAGAGGCCGTAGAGCCGTTCGTACAGCGCCAGGTAGCCCTCGCCGGCGAACTTGCTCTGGCCGTAGGGCGCCTCGGGCGCCAGTGGCGCGTCCTCGCCAAGCGGCAGCTGCTGTCCCTCGCCCTCGCCGTAGATCGCCCCGCCGGTCGAGCTGAAGACGACGCGCCGCGAGCCGGCAACCCGCGCCGCCTCGAGCACGTTGGCGGTGCCGCCGACGTTGATCGAGGCGTCGAAGGCGGGGTCGGCGATCGACTTGCGCACGTCGATCTGAGCGGCGAGGTGGAAGATCGCCTCGGGCTTCTCGGTGGCTGCCAGGTCCTCGAGCGCCGCGCGGTCGCGGATGTCGGCCTCGACCAGCTTCGCCCCAGCGCCCAGCGCCCCGTCGAGGTTCTCCCGCTTGCCGGTCGAGAGGTCATCGAGAATGACCACCTCGTCGCCGCGGGCGAGCAGGGCGTCGGTCAGATTCGAGCCGATGAAGCCCGCGCCGCCTGTAACCAGAGCCTTCACTGAGATCGCGATCCTATGGACATTGCATCTCCCATCGGCAGCCCGCGCGCCTATATGTAGAGGGGCAGCCGAGTTTTCGGCTGCCGGGGGTCGCCGAGCGCCCCTGCTACCCTCGCCGCCCCATGCGCCTCATCGTCACCGAGAAGAACAACAGCGCCGAGAAGATCGCCACCTTCCTCAGCAAGGGCAGCGCGACCAGCGACAAAACCTTCAAAGTCCCCTTCTACACCTGGACCGATGAGAACGGCGAAGGTCAGCGGACGATCGGTCTCAAGGGCCACGTGCTCGGCCCGGCCTTCCCCGAGGGCTACTCGAACTGGCAGAAAACCGATCTGCACGATCTGATCGACGCCGAGCTGATCAAGGAGCCGACCGACAAGAACGTCGTCAAGGCGATCCGCAAAGTCGCCAAAGAGGCCGACGAGCTGGTGATCGCGACCGACTTCGACCGCGAGGGCGAGCTGATCGGGCTCGAGGCGCTGGAGGAGATGCTTGACGCCAACCCGGAGCTCGGCACGCGCGAGGAAACCCGTGCGGGCACGCTGAAAATCCTCCGCGCCCGCTACTCGGCGCTGACCAAAGAAGAGATCGAGCGCGCCTTCGACGAGCTCGACGAGCTCTCCTATCCGCTCGCCAACGCCGGCGCCGCCCGCCAGGACATCGACCTGCTCTGGGGCGCGACCCTGACTCGCGCGGTCTCGCTTAGTACCCGCCGCTTCGGCTCCAACTTCCTCTCGGTTGGCCGCGTGCAGAGCCCCACCCTGGGCCTGGTCGTCGAGCGTGAGATGGAGCGCCGCGCCCACGTCGCCAAACCCTTCTGGGAACTGTTCGCCAAGTTCGAGCACCCCGACGGCAGCTTCGAGGCCCATCACGAGACCGACAAGTTCTGGGAGAAGGCCGAGGCCGATGCGGCGCTCGCCGGCACCGCCGCTCCCGGCACGGTCAAGGCCGTGACGGCGCGCAAGAACACGCGCAAGCCGCCGACGCCCTACAACACGACCGCTTTCACCACCGACGCCTCCAGCCGTCTCGGCATCACCCCGGCCAGCGCGATGCGGCTGGCCGAGGACCTCTACATGGACGGCTTCATCTCCTATCCGCGTACGGACAACACCGTCTACCCGGTCTCGCTGCCGCTGCGCGAGCTGGTCACCTCGCTGGTCCGGGTCAAAGAGTTCTCCGCCGCTTCCGGCCTGCTTGACGGCGAGCTGAAGCCAACCCGCGGCAAAAAAGAGACGACCGACCACCCGCCGATCTACCCGACCCAGGCGATCCAGCCCGGCGCCCTCGGCGACGGTCCCAAGAAGCGCGTCTACGAACTCGTCGTGCGGCGCTTCCTCGCCACCTTCAGCCCGCCGATGATCACCGAGTCGACCCGCGCCGACATCGAGGCCGGCTCGCAGACCTACTTCGTCCGCGGCTCGGTCGTCGTCGACCCCGGCTTCGCCGGCATCTATACCTACGCCCGCTCCTCCGACGAGGAGATTCCGGCGCTCAAAGAGGGCCAGACCCTGCCGCTCGACGGCGAGCCCTGGATCGTCGACAAGGAGACCCAGCCGCCCTCGCGGATCTCGCAGGCGAAGCTGGTCGAGATGATGGAGGAGCGCGGCCTCGGCACCAAGGCGACCCGCGCCGACATCATCAAGAAGCTCTTCG
>DASYIY010000115.1:0-13087 GCA_035997045.1 Solirubrobacterales bacterium
CGCCGCCCGGCTACATCGAGCAGATTCGCCACGACTTCGGGCTCGACCAGCCGCTCTGGATGCAGCTGCTGCGCTACGGCGAGAACCTCGTCCAGGGCCATCTCGGCTATTCGTTCGCCAATCGCCAGCCGGTGCTCGGCCTCATCCTCGACCGGGCGCGCCTCACACTTCTGCTGATGCTTCCCGCCCTCACGCTCGCAGCCATGCTGGGCGTGGTCTTTGCCCTCGCTGCCGCCCCGCATGCCGGCAGCGGCTACGACAGCACCATGACGGCCCTGAGCCTCATCGGCTACTCCATGCCGATCTTCTGGCTCGGCCAGCTGCTGGTCATCCTGTTCGCCATCAAGCTCAGATGGCTGCCGGCGCAGGGCATGATCACGCTGCGCAACACGCCAACTGGCTGGGCGGCGGTGTGGGACGTGCTGTGGCACTTGGTGCTGCCGGCCCTGAGCGTGACCATCTTCTACACGGCCATCGTCGCCCGCGTGGCGCGGGCGAGCCTGCTCGAGACCATCTCGCAGGACTACGTGCTCACCGCTCGCGCGAAAGGCCTGAGCCGGCGCGCCGTCCTGTGGCGGCACGTGCTGCCGAACAGCCTGATCCCCGTCGTCACCGTGATCGGCTACAATTTCGGCTATTCGCTGACCGGTGCCATCCTGGTCGAGACGGTGTTCGCCTGGCCTGGGCTCGGCAGTCTGTTCATCACCTCGATCGGCAACCGCGACTACCCCGTGCTGCAGGGCATATTCCTGTTCACGGCCGTCACGGTGGTGGTCGCCAATGTGCTGACGGACATGCTCTACGGCGTGCTCGATCCGCGAGTGCGCATGAGCCAGTATGCGCATGCGTAGCCTGTGGGCGAGATTTTCGAGCAAACGCGCCGGCCTTATCGCCGGTCTCTACGTGCTGGCGTTGATCCTCATCATGCTGGCAGCGGCGGTGCTGCCGGGACCCGACCCGAACGCCATCACGTCCGAGGTGATGCTGCCGCCGTCGATCGACCATCCCCTCGGCAGCGACGAGTTGGGGCGCGACGTGCTTCTCAGCATCATCCACGGCATCAAGGTCTCGCTCAGCGTCGGTTTCGCGGCGGCGCTGGGCGCCACCGTGATCGGGATCCTCGTCGGCTCGGTGGCTGGATTCTACGGCGGCGTAATCGACCTGCTGTTCATGCGCATATCCGAGATCTTCCAGGTCGTGCCGAGCTTCATCCTGGCGGCCGTGATCGTCGCACTGTCCGGCCCCGGGCTGCTGCAGGTGGTGGCCGTGATCTCGCTCCTTGCCTGGCCGCAGGTGGCACGCCTCATGCGCGGCGAGGTGATGCGCATCAAGCAGCTGGAGTTCGTCGACGCGGTGCGCTGCCTGGGCGTACGGGAATCGGCCATCCTCACCGCCGAGGTCGTGCCCAACGCCCTGGCTCCGGCGCTCGCGGCCGGCACCCTGGTGGTCGCACAGGCCATCCTGCTGGAGGCGGCGCTCAGCTTCTTCGGCCTGAGCAGCGTCGATATCGTCAGTTGGGGGCGGATGCTCAACAGCGGCCAGCGCTTCCTGTTCAATGCCTGGTGGTTGTCGGTATTTCCCGGCGCCGCCATCTTCGCCACCGTGCTCGCCTTCAACCTGCTCGGCGATGCGCTGGGTTCGGCGCTCAATCCGCGCACGACGAGCGGCAGATGAGCGAGAACATCCTCGAGATCGCCGATCTCACGCTCAGCTACACCACCCGCAACCGCACAGTCCGGGCCCTGGATGGAGTCAGCCTGGTCGTCGGTGCCGGCGGGGCGGTGGGGCTGGTCGGCGAGTCCGGCTCCGGCAAGTCGACCCTCTCCCGAACCGTCCTGCAGCTGCTCGAGCCGACCTCCGGCTCGGTCCGCTTCGAGGGCCGCGAGATCGCCGGCCTCTCGCGGCGGGCGATGCGACCGCTGCGGCGCGAGATGCAGATGGTCTTCCAGGACCCCTACGCCTCGCTCAACCCGCGCAAGCGGGTCGGCCAGATCGTCGGCGAACCGCTGAAGCTGCAGGGCGTGGCCAAGGGTGCGGCGCTGCGAAGCGAAGTGCGGGAGCTGCTCGAGCGGGTCGGCCTCTCGCCCGAGCACTACGACCGCTTCCCGCACGAGTTCTCCGGCGGACAGCGGCAACGGATCGGGATCGCCCGGGCGGTCGCGCTTCGCCCCAAGCTGATCGTCGCCGACGAGCCGGTTTCCGCCCTCGACGTCTCGATCCGGGCGCAGATCGTCAACCTGCTCGCCGACCTGCAGGAGGAGCTCGGCCTCACCTACGTCTTCGTCGCCCACGACATCGGCATCGTCCGCCACGTCTCCGACCGGATCGCGGTCATGCACGACGGCAAGATCGTCGAGCAGGGGCCGGCCGACCAGGTCTGCGAGCGGCCCCAGGACGCTTACACGAAGACTCTGCTCGCGGCGGTGCCGATCCCCGATCCGCGCCAGGCGCGGTCGCGTCGGCAAACTATCGGGTCAGGTTGACTCTCCCGCTCGAACCGCCGATCAAACCGCAGCTTGCGCTGACCCGCAAAGAGCTGCCCCTTGGCGAGGAGTGGGCGTACGAGCAGAAGCTGGACGGCTTCCGCGCGATCGTCTTCGTCGACGGCGCCGAGGCCTACATCCAGTCGCGCGGCGGCAAAGCGCTGGCCCGCTACTTCCCCGAGCTGAGCTTCCCGCCCGGCCTCTACGTGCTCGACGGCGAGCTGGTCATCCGCGACGCCGAGGGCAACCTCGAATTCGACGCCCTGCAGAGCCGCATCCACCCGGCCGAGTCGCGGATCGCGCTGCTCTCGAAGGAGATCCCGGCTGAGTGCGTCGCCTTCGATCTCCTGGCCGAGGGAGACGAGTCGCTGCTGGCGGTGCCGTTCGGGCAGCGGCGCGAGCGGTTGGAGCAGCTACTAGAGGCAACCCCGATCGATACCAGCGTGCTCAGCAGCGACACCGAGCAGGCGGAGCAATGGCTGCGCACGACCGAGGGAGTGATGGCGAAGCAGCTCGACGCTCCTTACATACCCGGCAAGCGCAAAGGGATGGCGAAGGTCAAGCGCGAGCGTGAGATCGACTGCGTCGTGATGGGCTGGCGGCCGGGCAAGGAGGAGGGCACGGTCGGCTCGCTGATCCTCGGGCTCTACGACGGCGACGAGCTGCGCTCGGTCGGCCACATCTCGGGCTTCAGCCACGAGACGAAACGGAGCCTGCGCACGCTGCTGGAACCGCTGGAGACCGGAGACAGCGGTACGGCGGAGCCGAGCCGGTGGGCTGGCGGACGCGATCTTGAGTGGGTGGCGTTGCGGCCGGAGCTGGTGATCGAAGTGGGCTACGACCATGCCGCGGCGGGACGGATCCGGCACGGGGCGCGGTTTCGCCGCTTTCGCGACGACAAAGATCCGCGCGAGTGCACCTTCAATTTGCTCGACGAGGGGTAGGCGCTCAGAACAGCTTGTCTTGGGTGGGAGGGACGGAAGGCCCCTCTCCGGACGAGCCCTTCGGGCTCTTGAGTGTCCGGAGAGGGGCCTCCCGTCCCTCTTTCGCACGCCGGCTGCTTCTTCCCCAGCCGCGAACGGCTCGGGTGGCTTGCTTGCGTTGCTCGAGAGGTAGATAGGCGCGGCCTTTGTAGAGCTTCTCGTAGCGGGGCAGGAGGTCCGGGCGTTTGGCTTCTAGCCAGGCGAAGAAGACGTCCTTGACCTCGTCGCGGAGGTGGAGGGCTACGCCGCCTAGGAAGGAAGCTTTGGCTTCGCGGGCGCGGTCGAGGATTGGCTTGACCTGCTCGGGACTGTCGTTGATGCCGGGCATCAGGGGGGCTATGAGGACGCCCGAGTCGATGCCGCGGCGGCGGAGCTCGGCGACTGCGTCGAGGCGGGCTGAGGGGCTTGGGGTGTGCGGCTCGGTTGCTCGCCAGGCGTCCTCGTCGAGGGTGGGGACGGAGAGGTTGACGGAGACGGGGAGGTGCTTCGCCATGCGCTCGAAGATCTTTATGTCGCGCATTACGAGGGGCGACTTGGTCAGGACCGAGACCGGGGTCTCGGCCTCCTCCAGGGCCGCGAGGATCTCCGGCATCATCCGGTAGCGGCTCTCAACCCACTGGTAGGGATCGGTGTTGGTGCCGAGGGCGACCAGCTCTCGTTTCCAGCTTTTGCGCGCCAGCTCCGCCCGCACGAGCTCCGGGACGTTGACCTTGACCACGATCTCGCGCTCGAAGTCGCGGCCGGCGTTCAGGTCCAGATAGGTGTGCGTGCGACGGGCGAAGCAGAAAACGCAGGCATGCGTGCACCCTCGGTAAGGGTTGATCGTCCAGCCGAAGCCGTAGCGGCTCCCGGGGACGCGGTTCAGTGCCGAGCGGGCGCGGACCTCGTGGAAGTTGATCCCCATCGCCTCGGGGGCGTCGAAGGTGCGGACGACGGTGCCGTCGCCGACCCCAGGCAACCGCAGATCCTTCTCGACTCGCTGCTCGTCCCATCGCATACGAACATACGTTCGCACATGCTCCGGGGGAAGTCGAATCTAGACGGAGCCCTTGTCTTTCTCGGAAGCGATGAACTCGTCGAGCTGACCGCGGGCCTGGGCATGCGCCTTCTTGCGCAGGGGCGGCAGCACGGCAACCAGATTCCCCATTGGGCCCAGCGCCTGCTTGGCCCAGTTGCGGAAATCGAAGTCGTCGACGTGGTCGGCGATCAGGCCGTCGGCGAAGCGGAACTTGGCCCGAATGTCGTTGACGACCGGGCGGCCGGTGTTGAAGGTGTAACGGGCGATCCAGTGAGCGGAGCCGCCGTCCTCGCTCGCGTCGTGCTCGTGCAGCTCGATCTTCAGGTCGGTGGCGCGGCCGGTCAGCATCCTCCACATCGCGCCGATCTCATCGCCCTCGAGGTCGCCGAAGGCCGGGTCGCGGAAGTGGGCATCGGGCGCGTAACAGGCGCTCATCGCGGCGCCGTCGCAACGGCCGAACGCCTCGTAGAAGCGCTCGGTCAGCTCACGGTTCGCGTCTGCACCCATGGGCGCACCCTATCCGCCTCCGGCACGCCAGCGAAGGAGGTGCGGTTAAGGCAACTCGCCCAAGATCGCGTAGCGCAGCACGTCGACCACCTGCTCGGCCGTGCGCGCGGTCGCCTGCGCGGCGCGGTCGACCTCCTTCAGCGCGTGGTCGAGCTCGCCGTCGTGCAGGGTGACGATCGACTTGCCCAGCGCCGCCGCGAAGCCGGTGTCGAAGGCGGCGTTCCACTGCCGGTATTTGTCGCCGAAGCGGACGACGACGACGTCGGCGGCGCGGATCAGCGTCTGGGTGCGGATCGCGTTGACGCCGGCGCCCATGTGGTCGCGCCAGAACGGCACGCCCTCCTCCCCCAACGTCCCCGTCCCGGCGTCGTCAGAGGCGGCGTGGTCTGTGACGGGCGCCGAGAAGGAAACGGGCAACCCGGCCCCCCGCGCCCCGGCCTCGATCCGCTCCCGCCAGTCGGAGTGGATCTCCCCAGAGAGATAGACGTTCCAAATCCGCGCGGCCACACTCCAATCCTAGACACGGCCAGCGGTCGCACTTTCCGCCGCTATGCGGCAGGAAGTGCGACCGCACGAGCTGGACCGGCGTACCGGTGCTCCGATGTCGTAGTTCCCTCCGCTATGCGGCGGAAAGTGCGACATCACGCGGGCGCTACACTAATTGACGTGAACGTAAGGAATCGGTTCGCCGGGGTCGACGCTGACCATGAGCACTACAAGTGGTGGGCGCTGTCCTGCACCAGCCTCGGGATGCTGCTGGTCGCAACCAACTCGGGGACGCTGATCATTGCCCTGCCGGACCTCGAGCGGGCGCTCGGCACCAGCCTGCTGGAACTGGTCTGGGTGATCCTCGCCTACATGATCTCCTCGACCGTGCTGGTCCTCACCGCCGGCCGGCTCTCGGACCTCTTCGGCCGCAAGAACGCCTTCGTCGGCGCTTTCGTCGTCTTCGCCGCGGCCTCGCTCGGCGCCGGCTTCGCCGCCGACGGCACCCAGCTGATCCTCTGGCGGATCCTGCAGGGAGTCGGCGGCGCCTTCATCTTCGCCAACGGCCCCGCCCTCGTCACCGATGCCTTCCCGCGCGAGCAGCTCGGCCTGGCGATGGGGACCAACACGATGGTCGCCGCGACCGGCCTCGTGCTCGGGCCGGTGCTCGGCGGCGCCCTGGTCGCGATCTCCTGGCACTGGGTCTTCTGGTTCAACGTGCCGCTCGCCCTCGCCGGCGCCGCCTGGGCGGCGCTGATCCTGCGCGAGCTCTCGCGCCGCGACACCGTTCGCGGCCTCGACCTCGGCGGCACCCTCACCTTCGTCGTCGGCCTGACCGGGCTCGTCTACGGGATCTCGCGCGGCGGCATCTCCGGCTGGGACGACACGCTGGTGATCACCAGCCTCGCCGTCGCCGCGGTGCTGCTGCCGCTGTTCGTGCTGATCGAGCACCGCGGCAAGGCGCCGATGCTCGATCTCGGGATCTTCCGCAACCGCCTCTTCGCCGCCGCCAGCGGCGCCGCCTTCATTAACGGGCTCTCGCGCTTCGCCCTGATGTTCATCTTCGTCTTCTACTACCAGGGGGCACAGGGCGACGATCCGATCACGGCCGGGATCAAGCTGGCGCCGATGGCGATCGGGATGCTGGTCTCCTCCCCCCTGGCCGGGATCTGGGCCGACCGCCACGGCTCGCGCACCCTGGCCGCGCTGGGCATGCTGGTCACCGCCGCCGGCCTCGCCCTGATGACGACGCTGCAGGCCGACTCGCCCTACTGGCAGGGGATGGTCTGGCTCTCCCTGGTCGGGATCGGCTCGGGCATGTTCAACTCGCCCAACACGGCGGCGATGATGGGCACGGTGCCGACTGAGCGGCGCGGCATCGCCGCCGGCGCCCGCACGATGCTGCAGAACACCGGCGCCGTGATCTCGATCGCCTTCGTACTGGCGATCGTCACCGCCGCGGTGCCGAAACCGGTCCTCTTCGCGATCTTCTCCGGCGTCGCCTCCGGCCTCTCCAGCGCCCAGCTCGATCCGTTCATCGAAAACATGCACACGGCGCTCTGGGTGCTGGCCGCGACCTCGGTCCTCGGCGCCGGCGTCTCGCTGCTGCGACCGCGCGACGAGAGCCCCCCCGCCGAGGTGCAACGCGTTGACCATGCATCGCCCGGACAAAGCGTTACGCCGGCCGGCGCCGCGGTGGCCTTCGAGGAGGCGATCCGCGAGGAGATCGAGGCGACGCCGTGAGCCGAGGAGACAAAGACAATCGGCAAGACGCCAAAGGCGGACGGCGGATCGGCGAGGTCGCCAAGCTGGCCGGCACGACGCCGCGGACGATCCGCTACTACGAGGAGATCGGCCTGCTGCCCGCAGCGGGGGCCCGTGAGCCCGGCGCCCACCGCACCTACGCCGAGGCCGACGTCGAGCGCCTCACCGACCTGCTGCGACTGAAGGACCTGCTGGGACTATCGCTGGAGGGGCTGAAGGAGCTGGTCGAGGCCGAGGACGCCCGCGCCGAGCTGCGTCGGGAGTGGGACCGCGGCGTCCCAGACCCGGTGCGCCGCCGCCAGATCCTCGATGAGGCGCTCGGTCACATCGCCAGCCAGCTCGAGCTGGTGCGCCGCCGCCGCGATGAGATCGCCGCGCTCGAGAACGAGCTGCTGGCCAAGCGCAAGCGAGTTCAGACGCGCCTGCGAGAACTCGGTCGCGAGCCGGTCGCGAGCGACTAGCGAACGACGCCGGGTTCGCGGTAGCGCGGCTGGAAGGAGGGCGAGTGCGGCGCTTCGCCGCGGTCGCAGAAGGTGCCCCAGAGGATGCAGGTCTGGGTTCCCCAGGGCCCGCTGAAGGCGTTCCAGGTCGCGGGCCGGTCGACGCGGTTGACCGGCAGCGGCTTGAGGCAGAGCCCGGCGCAGACTTCGTCGTCATCGCCGGACCATTCGCCTTCGCCGTTGTGCTTGCCCTCGGGCAGCACGCTCGACTGCTCGAAGCAGACCGAGTCCGAGCAGGGGACGCGGTACGAGGCGTGGCTGGCGCGGGCGACGAAGACGAGCGGGTGGTGGGCGCCGTGCGCGTCGACGAGGCGATCCTGTGGCAGTTTCGCCCAGCTCTTTTCCAGTTCGCCCCAGGAGAACCGCGCCACGTTCGAGTGCTGTGCGTAGTAGACGAACGGCGGCGGCTTCCCTTCGGCCCCGACCCCCACCGTGATGCCCTCCCAATCGGATTCGTGATCGAAGCAATCGAAGTCGGTCACGCTGAATCCGGGCGAGCACATCCAGGACGAGAGCGAGGGGTTGTACGGCAGGTACCACCAGTAGTCGATCTCGGTGTCGCCCCCCGATTTTCCGTGGACCACGTGGTAGTAGTAGGTGCTGCCGACCGCCTGCGGGCTGTGCGTCCGTTCCCGCTGGGTGAAACGCTGTATGTCGAAGTGCAGGTAGTCGAACGACTGGTCGAGGCCGGCGGCGCGTTTCACTTCTTCGCACTTGTCGCCGGGCAGGCTGTGTTTGCACATTTCCACGTCCCCTTCTTCGAAGGCTGCGTCGACGTCGACCGGCCAGGCGTAGAGCTCGCGCTTGTCGAAGAAGAGCATCGGCCGGTAGGCGTAGGCGAGCCGGCGGTCGGCCAGGGTGCTGCGGCTCTGCGCCACCAGGCGCAGCGAGGCGTCGAGCAGGGTCGGGCCTTCGAGGTCCGCCAGTGCGTCGGCTTCGCCTCTGTGTTCTTGCGCCCAGCCATTCCAGTCGACGAGGAGCTGGCCGCCGGCATCGGCAAGCAACGCGTAGTCGGGGGCCCGTAGAGAAGCTGCCGCAGCGACAAGTGGGCTGTTGTCCGCCGGCTCGGAAGCCGAGGACCCGCCGGAGCCCGGACCGGGCACCGAGACGGGCGCCTCGTCGACGTCGAGGACGACCGCCCGCTGCGCCCCTGGCCGCCACTGCACCTGGCTGCCGCCGGGTTCGAGCGCCTGCCCCGTGCGCAGGGCGCGCAGGGCGAGGGAGCGGCTGTCCGTGCCGGCGACGAGGATTTCCAGCCCCTTGCCATCCGGCGCCGGTACCGCGACCGTGTAACGCAGGTCCCAGGCGGCGAGATCGGCGGGCGGCACCGATGGCCGCGGCACCCGTTCGTGGCGCGCACTCGGCGAGACGATGACGAGGTCGATCCGCCCCGGGATCCGCGCCTGGCTGCGGATCGGTGGGCCGTCGGAGTGACCTTTCCAAGTGACGACGACAGGCAGGACGACGATGAAGAGGAACGCGGCCAGGGCCGCCGGCCAGATGCCGAAGGGGTGCCGGATGAGGCGGGAAACACCGATGAAAAGCAGCGCGTAGACAACGAACGCGAACACCAGCCCGAGCCAGAGGTTGGGCGAGCCGCCGAGGAGGTTGCGCAGCACGACATCGACCCCGAACAGCAGTGGGATCGACAGGAGCAATGCCCCGATCCAGGCTGGAATCGCACGCAGAAAAGCCATCGCCCTCTTACGCCACAACCTTTTTTGTGAAATAACACTGTGCATGAGAAAGCTGACTGTATACGGGATTTTTATTCTGATCGTGATGATGGTGCCGTCGGCGGCGAGGGCAAGTGCGCCCTCGGTCCCCTACACAGCCCTGGGCGATTCCTACTCGGCCGGAGAGGGAAACGATCCGTTCGACAGCAGCTGCCACCGGGCCGAGCACGCCGATTCGGCCTACCCCCGGATCCTCCCCTCCCTGGTCGGCTACATCTCGCCGCCAAACTTCCACGCCTGCACCGGCGCCGTGATCGCCGACATCTGGAGGCGTCACCAGCCGAATATGCCGGGCCAGTCAACTCAGACCACGTACGTGCGACCGACCGACCGGCTGGTGACACTCACCGTCGGCGGCAACGACCTCCGCTTCGCCACGATCCTGCGCGAATGCCTGCTCCACTCCGACTGCACGGAATCGGCCCCGGCCAAAGCCGACGATGCCGACCTGACGACGATCCAGCCCAAGCTCGTCAACACCTACGCGCAGGTGCGGGCGCGCATGAACCCGGCGGGATACCTCGTCGTCGCCGGCTACCCACACCTTTTCGCCTCCGGTGCCGAAGCCGGCTGCAACCCGTTGATCTCCCCGAAAGAGTCGGCCTGGATCGACAACCTGGTCGACCGGGGCAACGCCCGGATCGCCGCCGCGGTCCGGGCCGCGCGGCTGCGCAGCGCCAACGTCTTCTACGTCGACGCGACCGGCGATTTCGCCGGCCACGAACTCTGCAGCGACGAGCCCTGGCTGTACAGCCTCAAGCTGTCCCTGCACGAGGGCCACAACCTGCTCCAGGGCAGCTACCACCCCACCCCGGCGGGCCAAGCCGCTTACGCCGCCGCGTTCTCGCGCTTCCTCAACCGGCCGGCCGTGCGCTCGGCGCTGACGGCGCGCCGGTCTCCTCGAAGTGCTTGCTCAGCATCGTCACCTGACCCTGGTAATTGGAACCGAGCTCCTGCCCGTAGAGGCGCTCGGCCGGCGCACTGGTCCGCTCGAGCGCGAGCTTGCAGACCGGCTGGCGGTGCTCGACCATGAAGGAGACGTCACGGGCGCGGACCTCGAGTGCGGCGCGGCTGCCGTGGCGCCCGCCGGCCGGGTCGTAGCCGAAGCCGGGGTCGAAGAAGCCGGCGTAGTGGGTGCGCAGCTCGCCCGCGGTGGGGTCGTAGGCCATCATCTCGGCGGCGATCTGCGGCGGGATGCATACCCCCTCGGCGGAGAGCAGCAGGTAGAAGATCTCCGGCTCGAGCACGATCTTCCCCCCCGCCTCGGGAAAGACCGGGTCCCAGAAGTCGGTCCAGCGGTAGGCGCGGATTCGCGAGAGGTCGATCGGCAGGCTGTTCTTCTTCGCCCGGTAGCCGACGATGCGGTCGCTCGGGCCGGAGAGGTCGACGCTGAGGAAGAGGCCATCGGCGAGCGCCAGCTCCGACTCGCGCAACGCGTGCGAGTCGAGGTAGAGCAGCGGGAACTCGTCCTGCAGGGCGCGAATCTCCCCGTCGCTTAGCCGCACATCGCCGCGCGCCAGGCGCAGTTGGTTGAGCGAGAGCCCGGTCTTCACCTGGATCGCGAAGGAGCGCGGCACGACCTCCAGGTAGAGCTTTCCCCGGTACCCGGCGCGGATCTCGTCGAAGCGGTGGTGGCGGTCGGTGAGCACCCGGGTGAAGACGTCGAGCCGCCCGGTCGAGCTCTTCGGGTTGGCCTTGGCCCGCACGTCGTCGGGCAGCGCCAGCTCCTCGATCAGCGGCACCAGGTAGGGACGGTCGCGCTCGAGCACGGCCCCGTCGCGCAGGTCGATCTTCTGGAAGGCGAGCCCCTCGATCTTCTCCTCGACGGTCGAGTCGACGTCGGGCAGGAAGGAGCAGCGCAGGGCCCAAGCGTGATCGCCGAGCCGCAGGTCGATGCTGGCCGGCTGGATCGCCTCGGGGCGGATCCGGTAATCGCCGGAGGTGACCCATTCCGCCGCGATCGCCTCGCTCAGCGCCTGCGAGGGGAGCACGCCCGCAACCGCCGCGGCGGCATCCCCGCCGACCGCGCCTGCCGTGACTGTTACCGGATCGCCCATCGCTCCGAGATTATGCGGCGCGCCTCGGTTGCGCCGAGGTACGGGGTGAGCGCGAACTCCGCAATCTCCGGCAGGAACTCGCCCAGCTCCGCGGTCTTTCCGGCGAGGACGCGCCGGGCCAGCAGCGAGGCGATGCCGCCGACAACCGCCTCATCGGTCGCCTCGGGCGGCGGCTCGCCGCCGGGGGGCGCCGGCGCACCGTCGCCGAGGTACGGGACGAAGCTCTGCAGGGCGACCAGGTAGCGGTCGTAGACGCCGCGACCGGCGCGCAGCCCCTCGACCAGCACCAGCCCCGCCTGGGCGGGCTCGGCCGCGAGGAAGTCCAGCAGCGCGGCGAGCGCCGACACCACCCGGCCGGCCCAGTCCTCCGGCCCTTCGCAGACCGAGAGCACCCGCTCGCGGATCCGCTCGACCGCCTCGTCGTAGGCGGCGACGAAGCAGGCGTCCTTGCTTTCGAACTGCTTGTAGAAGTCGCTCTTGGAGACGCCGGCGCGTTTGCCGATCGCCGAAACCGTGGTCCCGTCGTAGCCACTCTCCTCCAAGCACTCGGCAAGCGAGACATGCAGCCGTTCGCGCTGGTTCTGCGCGACGTACTCACGGGGAAGGCCATGGCGGCCACGGGGCAATCGTTCCACTGAGTAGTGGAGTCTTTCACCGCTCACGAGACGATGCGCCGCTCGGCGCACTTTGCCCTATAGCTGCGTGACCATCAGGCCAACCAGGGTGGCGATCAATCCGACCAGCGCTGCGCGTCGAGTCGTGAGCCCTACCGGTAAAACGCCACGTAAAACGGCTCCCTCGTCCGCGCCGCCCCTTCGAAGGTCTGCACCTCCACCAGCGGAGCGGGGCAAGAAGCGGTGCCGCCGATCTTGACCAAGGCGTTGACGTTGCCGCCGACTTCGAACTGCGGAGTGACCTGAGCCCCTCTGGGGACGAAGCCGGAGACCCCTACGCAGTAGATCCCCGCCAGGTTCCCGTCCGAGGTAGAGGAAATGCCCTTGGAGAGGTTCGTATCGAGGGTGGCGTCTTTGTTGACGTGGGCGAAGGCGATCGGATTGGCCGATTCGGCATTGGTCGCGAAGTCGGCTTTGGAAGCGCTCGGTACCTGGCTCAAGGTGCTCTCGACGACCTTGTCGCCGGTGACGGCATCGGGAGCGATCTTTTCGCCAGTGACCGAGCTTGCCGCGATAGAGCCGCCGGTCACCGAGTTCAAGGTCATCTTCGCCGCGGTAATAGAGCCGTCGGCGATCTTGCCCTGCTTGATCGCCGATGCCTTGATCTTCGGAGCCGTTACGGCGTTCTTTCTGATCTTGTCGGCGGTGACCGCTCCGGGGCGAAGCTGGGGCTCGCCGACGGACTTGTCGGCGATCTGATTGGCGGCGTAGGCGGAAGCTCCTGTGAGGGCGACAAACAGCGCCAGGGTGGAGACGACGTTGGCGTAAGTGAGTCTCGGCTTCATCTGTCTCTCCTATCCCTTCGCCTTGCAGCTGCGGGTCAAGGTGTTGTCGAGCTTCAGTCCCCCGGCGAAGGAGAAGCTGGTCTTGAGAAGAGGG
>DASYIY010000116.1:0-9313 GCA_035997045.1 Solirubrobacterales bacterium
GTCGTCGTCGTCTTACCGGCGTCGATGTGCGCCATGATCCCGATGTTGCGCGTCTTCTCTAGGGGAAAGCTGCGTGCCATGGTTCCTAAGGTAAGGGTTTGGTCGTGAAAGGCAAAAGGGACAAACGCGAGCGATCTGGCAAAAGCCGGGATCGGCGCACGAAAAAGGCCCTCGCGGGCCCGGCGAAACGGACTTCGAAACGGACTTCGAAAAGACTGCCTGAGCGACGCGCGATGATAGCAGCGGCGCGGCGGCGCATCGGCGCGGTCCTCTCGGCAGGCGCCAAGCGCACGCGCCAGGTCGATCGCGCGGCGGCACGGCGGATCGAGAAGCTGCGGCCCACCCTGGCCAAACGCTCGAAGCAACTGCGCGACGGCACGGTGCGCTTGGCGAAGGCCCTGGGCAAACGTCTGCGTCCGCTCGGGGTACTCGTGCTGCGCGTCTTCGGCCGCGGCGAACGCTGGCTGCGCCGCGCCAGCGCCCTAACAGTCAGAGGAGCGACCCGCGCCAGCGCCGCGATCACCCCCCGGCGCGCGATCTGCGGCGTGATCTTCGCCTCCGCCCTCTGCCTGGTCGTCGCACAGTTCGTCGACTTCCGCAGCGTTGAGATCGGCCAGCCAGGCTATGCGGGGCTGGCGTCGACGACGGCGCCGACGGTCGCCGCAAAGACGCCGGTCGACGTCCACTCCTATGCATTGATCCCGATCGCGCTGCTCGCCGCCGTGGCGGGAGCCATGGCGCTGAGTCCCAAGCGACGTGGTCTTGGCCGCGTCGTCGTCGCATTCGGCCTGCTCAGCATCGCGGTAATCCTGCTCGTCGACCTGCCGGCCGGCCTCGACGAGGGAGCCCAGGCAGCGCGTTTTTCGGGCGCCACTGCGGTGCTCGAAAACGGCTTCTACGCGCAGCTCGCGGCAGCGGCGGGGCTGGTCTTGGGCGGACTGCTCTACTATGCGCGGCCGTGCCGAATACGAATCAACTTGTCAGGAAGGGCCGCAAGCGCCCGAAGAAGAAGACGACGACCCCCGGTCTCAAGTCGGGACAGGGCCGCAAGAAGGCCGTCGCCGCGCCGCAGCGGCGCGGCGTCTGCACGCGCGTCGCAACCGTAACGCCGAAGAAGCCGAACTCCGCCCTGCGCAAGATCGCCCGTGTGCGACTGACCAACGGGATGGAGGTCACCACCTACATTCCCGGCGAGGGCCACAACCTGCAGGAGCACTCCGTGGTGCTGGTCCGCGGTGGTCGCGTCAAGGATTTGCCCGGCGTCCGCTACAAGGTCGTCCGCGGCACTCTCGACGCCGCCGGCGTCTCCGACCGCAAGCAGGCTCGTTCGCGCTACGGCGTCAAGGCTTCCTAATGCCCCGCCGCTCAGCCGCAACAATCCGACCGGTCGAGCCCGACGCGCGTTTTCGCAACCGGCTCGTCCAGCAGCTGATCAACAAGGTGATGAGCGACGGCAAGAAGCAACTTGCCGAGCGGATCGTCTACGACGCCCTCGCCCTGGTCGGCGAGCGCTCGGGCGAGGACGCGATCGAGACGCTCGAGTCCGCGATCAAGCAACTTACCCCGGTGCTCGAGGTCCGCTCCCGCCGCGTCGGTGGCGCCACCTACCAGGTGCCGGTTGAGGTCCCCGCCCGCCGCGCCCGCACCCTGGCGATCCGCTGGATGGTCGACTACGCGCGCAACCGCCGCGAGTACTCGATGGCCGAGCGGCTCGCGAGCGAGATCCTCGACGCGACCCAGCAGCAGGGCAGCGCCTGGAAGCGCAAGGACGATATTTACCGCATGGCTCAGGCTAATAAGGCCTTTGCTCATTACCGCTGGTAGGAAGGGCCGGGAATGCCCCCTCGCCCGTCCAATCGTCGGCCTAGTTAGGCCGACGATTTGAGTATCCGCCCGGTCGAGGGGGCATCCCCGGCCCTTCGTTAACCGCAATGATCTCCGGCATGAGCAGACCGATTCTTGCCGTGGACATCGATGGGGTGATCAGCTTGTTCGGGGCTGAGGAGAAGCCGGATCGCGCTTTTACCAAGCTTGAGCTGGTTGATGGGGTGCCTCATTTGATCTCGCTGCCCTGTGGTGATCGTCTGGTACGACTGAGTGAGCACTTTGAGCTTGTTTGGGCCAGCGGTTGGGAGGACAAAGCGAACTTCTATTTGCCCTCGCTGTTGGGGTTGCCGGAGCTGCCGCACGTGACCTTCGACGGGACCGTCGCTGCCGGTGGCGCGCACTGGAAGCTCGGCCCTCTCGAGGAGTACGGGCAGGGACGGGCGATGGCCTGGATCGATGACAACTTCGACCAGAGCTGTTACGACTGGGCCGGGCAGCGTAAGCAGCCGACTCTGCTCGTCCCAACCGAGACCCACCTCGGCCTGGAGGAGGGCCACGTCGAGGCCTTGCGACAGTGGGCGACGTCTCTACACTGACGCGATGCACGGCTTCTGGCCAATCTTCTTTCTCCTCGTAGTGCTGAAGATCCCCGTCTTCGCCTCAATAGCCTTGATCTGGTGGGCCAGCCGGGAACCAGAGCCAGAGACCGTCACAGATGAGGACGGCGGCAGCCCCAAACGCTGGAACCCGCAGCCAAAGCTCCCCCGCGGCCCACGCCGAGGACCTCACGGAGGCGGTGCCGCGAAGAGGCACCGGGGTGCCCCTCTCGCGCAGCGGCGTCCCGGTTTTCGCACAGACCACTCAACGAGAGAACTGCCGCACCCGGCGAAAACCCCAGCAAGCGAGAGAGGCACCCCGGTGCCTCCCCCGCCCCCCGCTCAAACCCGCTGAGCAGCCCGCTTACGCTCACGCCTGATCTCGCGCAGATAAGGCTGGAAATCCACCTGGATCGTGTGCCTCTTAGAAGCGACGTAACGCCTCTTCATCTTCTTCTCCGCCTCGGCGATCTCAGCCCGCATCGCGGTCGGTGAGGGTAGCGTCCCACGCCCGCTGAGCAGATCAGCCACCCACTCCGCCTGCGCCTCGGCCAGCGGCATGATCGCGCCAAGCGGCTGGATCAGGCCGATGAAGTAGAGCCCAGGGTGCTCGGGGGACACGACCCGCCGGTAGAGCGGCAGCCGGTTGCCGGTTGCCGAGATCAGGTTCTCGTCGAAGAAGGGGAAGGTGATCTTGTAGCCGGTGCAGTAGACGATGAGGTCGATCTCCTCCTCGCTGCCGTCGACGAAGCGGACCGTGCGGCCGCCCGTGAAGCGGTCGATATTCGGCTTGACCGCGATGTCGCCGTGGCCGAGCCGGGAAAGCAGCTCCGCAGAGACGGTGGGGTGCGCCTCAAGCAACTTATGGTCGGGCTTGGGCAGGCCGTAGGCGGTCATGTCCCCGGCCGTCAGCCCCAGCATCCGCCCCAGGACAAAGCGCTGCACGGATAGCGGCATCATGGTCAGCAGCTTTGACGCCGCCTCATCGGTCGGTTTGCCGTTCAGGTACTTGGGCATGACATAGGCGCCGCGCCGCATTGCCAGGAAGGTCTTCTCGGCGATCCGCGAGGCCTCAACCGCAATGTCGGTTGCCGAGTTGCCGATCCCCAGCACCAGCACCTGCTTGTCGCGCAGCACCTCAGGCTCGCGGTAGTGGTGGACGTGCATCTGCACGCCCTCGAACTCCTCCGAGCCCGGATAGGCCGGCTCCGGCCAGCGGGGGTCCCAATGGTGGCCGTTGGCCACCAGGACAGCGCGGTAGCGATGCGTCTCGTTCGTGCCATCGGGGTCCGCAACCGTCACCTCCCACTCGCCGTCGACCGGCACCACGCTCTTGACCTCGGTGCGAAAGCGGATCTTCCCGCGCAGGCCGAAGTGGTCGACGTAGTCGTCGAAGTAGCGGGCGATCTGGAAGTGATTCGGGTAATCCGGATAGTCATCCGGCATCGGGTAGGTCCGGTAGGCCATCAGCCCGCGCGAGGTGTTGATGTGGAGCGAGCGATAGGCCGACGACATCTCGTTGTCGTTTTCGTAGCGCCAGTTGCCGCCGACCTGGGAGCCCTTCTCGAAGCAGTCGATCTGGATTCCGGCCGCGTTGAGGACCTGGCAAGCGGCAATGCCAGAAGACCCGGCGCCGATCACGCAAACCTTCTGGGAGGCAGACATGCCTGAAATCTACAGGGGGTGAGGAGGTTCACCCCTGGGGTCCGTAGAGAGAAAGGGCAATCGATTCGAAGCTTGGTCCATCGGATTTACAACTCAACGAAAGGAACCTCCGATGACCAGCAAGACCCGTTCATTCCGTCCCTCCCCCGCCCTCGTGATCGCCTGCCTCGCGCTGTTCGCCGCCCTCACCGGCAGCGCCTTCGCCGCCGGCATCGGCAAGAACACAGTCCGTTCACCGCAGATCGTCGACGGCACAATCCGCACGGTCGACCTCCGCGACAACTCGGTCGCTGCCGGCAAGATCGCCCCCAACGCGGTCGACACGACCGAGATCGCCGAAAACGGCGTCGAATCCTCCGACGTCGCCCCGGATTCGCTCACAGCGAGCGACCTCGGCCCGGCTTCGGTCACCTCTTCGGAGGTAGCCGACCAGTCGCTAACCGCGGATGACCTCGGCCCCAACTCAGTCGGCTCGAGCGAGCTCCAGGCCGGCTCCGTCCGCGCCTCCGAGCTCGGCGGGATCATCCAGGCATCGAACAGCACCCCGATCGCGGCCGGTGCCAACGGCAGCGTCTCGGTCAACTGCCCCGAAGGCACGACCGTGATCAGCGGCGGCGGCCAGCCCGCCAACTTCGGAGTGGAGATGACCTCCACACTCCGCAGCGGCAACGGCTGGCAGTACCAGGCCAAAAACCAGAACGGCTCCGCCAGCACCCTCACCGTGTTCGCCTACTGCCTAACCGGCGGCAGCAGCAACTAGGCGCAACGCACTGTCCGGGCATTGCACGGACAAAGCGTTACACCGCAGATGAAGTACCTCAGCGGCCCGGGCGAAAGCTCGGGCCGCTTTGCGTTCCCAGCGAACTGGTCCAAGCTGGGCCGAAACGGATGTTTCGCCCCGAGCTTCGGAGCGTGAAGAGGGGCCGGGGTGCCCCTCCCGCGCAGCGGCGTCATGTTTTTCGCAAAACCCACTCAGCGAGCAACGCTGCGCGCCCGGCGAAAAACCCAGCAAGCGGGAGGGGCACCCCGGCCCCTCCCCGCGCACTAGGACTGCCCGGGCGACTTCTCCTCAGAAGTCTGCTCGATCTCTTGCGCCAACTCCTCGAGCTCCTCAGCAAACGAAGGCCCAAAGCTCTCCACGGCCTCGGCCCCATCGTCAAGCCCAAGCTCCGCAGCCAACTCTTCCTCGTCGAGCAGTCCTTCCTCGCTCGGCGGTTCAATCGGCACCGCAGGCTCGACCGCGATCGTGCGGTAATGCTTGAGGCCGGTAGCCGCTGGAATCAGCTTGCCGATGATCACGTTCTCCTTGAGGCCGACGAGTTTGTCTCGCTTGCCCTCCAGCGCGGCATCGGTGAGAACCTTGGTCGTCTCCTGGAAGGAGGCGGCGGAGAGGAAAGACTCGGTGGCCAGTGAGGCCTTGGTGATGCCGAGAATTACCTCCTCGGCCTTGGCCGGCGTGCCACCAGCTTCCTTCGTCTTCTTGTTGAGTCGCTTGAGCGCGCCGCGGTCTTCGAGTTGGCCCGGCAGCAGGCTGGTCGAACCCTTCGATTCGATCCGGCCCTTCTTCAGCATCTGACGGGCGATCAGCTCGATGTGCTTGTCGTTGATGTCGACGCCCTGGGCGCGGTAGACCCTCTGCACCTCGGCCACCAGGTAGAGCTCAACCGCGGTGCGTCCGCGGATCGCCAGCAGGTCGGCCGGGTAGAGCGAGCCCTCGTTGAGCTGCTGGCCGGCCTCGACCTTGTCGCCATCGGCGACGTGCAGCCGGGTGCGCAGCGGGAAGCTATATGCGTGCTCCTCGCCGCTGGACTCGGTGACGATGATTTTCAGCGCTTTGTCAGTCTCGTCGATCGTGACCTTGCCGTCGACCTCCGCCATCTGCGCCAGGCCCTTCGGTTTCCGCGCCTCGAAAAGCTCGACGATGCGCGGCAGGCCCTGGGTGATGTCCTGGCCCGCGACGCCACCGGTGTGGAAGGTACGCATGGTCAGCTGCGTGCCCGGCTCGCCGATCGACTGGGCGGCGATGATGCCGACCGCGTCGCCGATGTTGACCGTGAAGCCGGTCGCCGGAGCGACGCCGTAGCAAGCGCGGCAAACGCCGGAATCGGCGTCGCACTTGAGAGTTGAGCGGACCGGGATCGTGACCTCTTCGCCGTCGAACGCCTCGGCAATCGCCTCGACGTCGGCCAGGGTGATCTCCTGGTTGCGCTTGAGCAACTCGCGGCCGCGTTTCGTTTCGAGTTTTTTCGCCGCGAGGCGCCCAGCGAGGTTGTCGTTGAGCGAGTTGTCGTCCTTGCGGATCGCCATCTCGATGTGGTCCTTGGTTTTGCAGTCCTCCTCGCGCACGATCACGTCCTGCGCGACATCGACCAGGCGCCGGGTCAGGTAACCCGAGTCGGCCGTACGCAGCGCCGTGTCGGCGAGACCCTTTCGGGCGCCGTGGGTGGAGATGAAGTACTCGAGAACCGAGAGGCCCTCCATGAAGTTGGCCTTGATCGGCCGCTCGATGATTTCGCCCTTCGGATTGGCCATCAGGCCGCGCATGCCGGCTAGCTGGCGAATCTGCTTGAACGAGCCACGAGCACCCGAGTTGGCCATCATGAAGATCGGGTTCAGCTCGTCGAGGTTGTCCTCCATCGCCTGCGCGACCTCGTCCGTAGCTTTGTTCCAGTGCGACGTGACCGCCTCGTGGCGCTCCTCGGCGGTGATGTAGCCGTCGTTGTACTGGCCCTGGATCTCCGTGGTCAGCTTCTCGTAGCGCTCAAGGATCTGCTCCTTGTCGGGCGGCGAGACGACGTTGTTCTTGGAGACCGTGATCCCAGCCTGGCTGGCGTAATGGAAGCCGAGGTCCTTGAACGCATCGAGGATCTGGGAGACCGCCGGCGCTCCGTAGGCGTCGACCAAGTCGGAGACCATCTCGTTGACGTTGCGCTTCTTCAGCGAGTGGTTGACGAAGACGAACTGCTCGGGATCGAAGTCGTCGCCCAGTGACTCGGCGAGGGCGCGCTCGATCTTTTCGTTGAAGATGATCCGCCCGACCGTGGTCAGGAAGTGCTCGTGCCCGGCCCGCCGGTACTCGGCCTGGTCGTGCAGCTTGCAGCCGCCGTTCTCGTAGACGAGCTCGGCCTCCTGGGCGGAGCGGAACACCTTGACGCTCGGGCCCGAGCCGTTGCCTCCGGCGGCCTTGCCGGCCTTGAGCTCGGCGTCGATCTTGGCCAGCTCCTCCTCGTCGGGACCGTAGGTGAGGAAGTAGATCCCCAGCACCATGTCCTGGGTCGGAGTCGCCAGCGGCGCGCCGTGAGCCGGCGAGAGGATGTTGTTCGCCGAGAGCATCAGGATCCGCGCCTCGGCTTGAGCCTCAGCGGAGAGCGGGACGTGCACGGCCATCTGGTCGCCGTCGAAGTCGGCGTTGAAGGCGGAGCAGACCAGCGGATGAACTTGGATCGCCTTGCCCTCGACCAACACCGGCTCGAAGGCCTGAATACCCAGACGGTGCAGGGTCGGCGCGCGGTTGAGCAGCACCGGGTGCTCGTGGATGACTTCCTCGAGCACGTCCCAGACCTCGGGAATCATCGACTCGACCATCTTCTTCGCGGCCTTGATGTTCTGAACGGCCTTGCGCTCGACCAGCTGGGCCATGATGAACGGCTTGAAGAGCTCGAGCGCCATGAGCTTGGGCAGGCCGCACTGGTGCAGCCTCAGGCTCGGACCGGAGACGATCACCGAACGGCCGGAGTAGTCGACGCGCTTACCGAGCAGGTTCTGGCGGAAACGTCCCTGCTTGCCCTTGAGCATGTCGGACAGCGACTTCAGCGGACGGTTGCCGGGACCCGTTACCGGGCGGCCGCGACGACCGTTGTCGAACAGCGCATCGACGGCCTCCTGCAGCATCCGCTTCTCGTTGTTGACGATGATCTCCGGCGCACCGAGATCGAGCAGGCGCTTGAGCCGGTTGTTGCGGTTGATCACGCGCCGGTAGAGGTCGTTGAGGTCGGAGGTGGCGAAGCGGCCGCCGTCGAGCTGGACCATCGGCCGCAGCTCCGGCGGGATCACCGGCACGCTGTCGAGGATCATCCAGTCCGGCTGGTTATCGGAGTTGAGGAAGGCGGAAGCCACCTTGAGGCGCTTCACCGCGCGGGCCTGTTTCTGGCCTTTGGAACTGTTGATGATCAGCTCCAGTTCCTCGCAGTCGGCCGCCAGGTCGACCTGTTCGAGCAGGTCGCGCACCGCCTCGGCACCCATGCTGCCGCGGAAGTACTCACCCCAGCCGAACGGCGAGCCGAAGCGGTCCTTGAGCTCACGGAAGACGGTCTCGTCGTTGACGACGTCCTTCGGCTTCATCTCGGTGAAGATCTTCCAGACTTCGGCCATCCGCTCGATCGCCTCGTCGATGTAGGCCTCGGTGTCGGAGATCTCGGCGTCGAAGGTCTTGCGCAGCTCTTTGATCATCTTCGCCCGTTCGTCGTCCTTCAGCTTGCGCAGCTGCGCCGCGGTCAGCTTCAGCGAATCGGCCCAGATGTGATCGTCGTCGTCGAACTTGGTCTGCGTGCCGTCCTCGAGGTACTTGACCCGGCGCTCGAGCGACTCGCTCAGCTCCTGAGTCCTTTTCTGCCTTTCGGCCTCGTAGGAGTCGGTGACCTTTTTGACCTCTTTCTCGAGCTCGCCGAGATCCTTGTCGCGGGCCTCGACGTCGACCCAGGTGATCATCGAAGCGGCGAAGTAGAGGACCTTCTCCAGCTCCTTGGGAGCCATGTCGATCAGGTAGCCGATGCGGCTCGGGACGCCCTTGAAGAACCAGATGTGGGAGACCGGCGCGGCGAGGTCGACGTGACCCATGCGCTCGCGGCGGACCTTGGAGCGCGTTACCTCGACCCCACAGCGCTCGCAGACGATGCCCTTGTAGCGGACCCGCTTGTACTTGCCGCAGTAGCACTCCCAGTCCTTGGTCGGACCAAAGATGCGCTCGCAGAAGAGGCCGTCTTTCTCCGGCTTCAGCGTGCGGTAGTTGATCGTCTCCGGCTTGGTGACCTCGCCCCAACTCCAGGAGCGGATCTTCTTCGACGACGCGAGGCCGATCTCAATTGCGTCGAAATTGTTGATGTCGATCATCAGTCCTCCACCTTTGCCTCTTCGGCCTCTTTGGGTTGCTCTGCAGCAGCCCCGTCACCGTCAGTTCCAGCCTCGCCCTCGGCGACCACCTGCTCCTCGCGCTCGTCGGCGGCCCC